>JAHFPT010000154.1 GCA_023266625.1 Novosphingobium sp.
GGGCCCAGCACTCTCGATCGCAACGAAATCCATCAAGCGCTCCGCCTGATGGGTGTGGTCGTAGCGCTCCGCTGGCCGATCAGCCTTTACATGGGCACGCTGGTCGGCCTGCACCGGGCGCAGATTTCCTACCGGATCACCGCGACCATGACGACGATCGGAAACGTCGGTGCCATTCTGCTCCTGCTGTATGTTGACCGCACACTCTGGGCCTATTTCATCTGGCAGGCTGCCTCGTCATTGCTATACGTGCTCTGGGCAAGGCAATCGGCGTGGCGGGAACTGGGCAGCTCGATCAGCGCCCGACTCGATTGGGGCCTGCTTAAGGGCGTTTTGATCCAGTCGGCAATGATGAGCGGCGTCGCCATGTCAGGCTTGATTCTGACTCAGCTCGACAAATTTGTAGTCAGCTCATCGACCGCGTTGGGGGACTTCGGTCGGTATGTGCTGGCAAGTGTGCTACCGATGGGGCTGTCGGTGCTTATCATCCCGACCTTCAATGTAATCTATCCGCGGTTGAGCGCGCTGGTTGCAGCTGGCGATCTCAGCGAGCAGATCAAATACTACCGACTCGGAACGCGACTGTTTCTGAGCTGCCTGGCCCCGATCGCGCTTTCGGCATTCTTCTATTCTTACGACCTGCTGGCATTATGGACCGGCAATTCCGCGCTGGCGGCGGCGGCCGCGCCGATCGCGGGATTGCTTTGCCTTGGGGCGGCGCTGAACGGTATCATGCACTTTCCCTACGCTTTGCAGCTGGCGACGGGGCAAACCAAGCTGCCGTTTCTGATCAACTGCGTGCTACTTGTAATCATGCTGCCGCTGACAATTGTGTTGGTGAGGCATTACGGCGCGCTCGGCGGAGCAATTGCATGGTTCTCGCTGAACGCGCTGTATGTCGTGATTGGGGTGAACGTGACACATATCTACCTCTTGCCTGGGCTGCAAAAGCAATGGGTGCTGCGGGACGTCGCCCCCGCGCTGATCATCGCGACCATGTTCGTATTCGCCGGTCACTATCTGGCGTCGATGATCGGCCCGAACCACTTCGTGCGATTGGTAGTCGCAACGGCGTGCTCGGTCGCGGCCACCGCGACCGTGCTTTTCACCTATCGCGATACGCGTGCAATGGTGATAGACGCTTGGAGGGTGGCCTGCGCGCGCTTTTGACGCTCCGGGAGAAATTCTGTCGGACATTAAATTCATGGCGCGGATCGCGGGCCTTATCGTTATCGATTGCGGCGCCCAGTCGCCGCTGCCTGCCCTTTATTGTGAAACCCATAGCGAAAGTGAATGAACCATGTCGCTGAAAGTCCTTCCCCGCATGTCGTCGGTCGATGAAGCCCGGCGGACAATGGTCGAAATTGGCGCGTCCGCGCTCGAATCCCCGGCGAAGCATGCGCTACGTCGGTTGGGCCTAAACCGATCCATCAAGCTCGGCGATCATCTTAAGAGCTGGGACATGCTGGAGACCATTCGGTTTCTCCAGGCGCACGTCGGCAAGGACGAGCCAATCCTCGACATCGGCGCATTTGCTTCGGAAATCACCGTGACGCTCCACCAACTCGGCTATTCGAACCTAAGCGGCGTTGACCTCAACAAGCGCGTCCAGAAGATGCCGCACAATGATCGGATCAATTATCGTGTGTCCGACTTCATGCACACGCCGTTCGCTGACGAAAGCTTCAAGGCAGTGACCTCGATCTCGGTCATCGAGCACGGGCTCGATCAGACCGCACTCCTGCGCGAGACCGCGCGGCTACTCCAGCCCGGCGGTTATTTCGCGTCGTCCTTCGACTATTGGATTGACAAAATCGACACCTCCGGCATCAAGATTTACGATATGAGTTGGACGATCTTCTCCAGGGAGGACGTCGAGAGCTTCATTGCCGAGGCCGCGAAGTTTGGGCTGACGCCGGTCGGCGAACTGGAATTTGCCTGCGCTGAGCGGCCCGTGGACTGCATGGACCGCGAATATACGTTCGGCTGGCTGGCGCTCGAGAAGATTGCGTAAACGCGGATGCGGATTCTCCTCGTGACAGGTTCGTATCCGCCGGGCCGTTGCGGCGTCGGCGACTACACTAGGCTACTGGCGACTACGCTGGCGACACTGCCCGATACCGCAGTCTCGGTGCTGACGACAGGGGAGTGCGCGACTGGCGCGGACGAGCAGGGCGTCTTTGTGCTCCGTTTCATGCCTGACTGGTCGTTGCTTCGTGCCGGAGCTTTGTTCAGACATATATTTCACGCGCGGCCCGATATTGTCCACGTTCAGTATCCGACCCATGGGTATAGCGACGGCGGGCTGCCATGGCTTGTTCCTCTCATTGCGTGGTGTTGCGGTGCGCGCGTGGTGCAGACGTGGCACGAAGTAATCAATCGGCGCGATTTGGCGAAATTCTTGTTCATGATGGTCGTGCCCGGCAGGACAGTGGTTGTGCGTAAGACCTATCTCCAGCAAACCCGCTGGCCGTTCGACCTTCTCACTCGCTGGCGTCGCCCGCAATACATCAACAGCGCGTCTACGCTTCCCAAGGCACACCTATCTCCCTCGCAGTTGATGGCGGTCCGCGAGGACTACCAGGTTGGTGCCGGGCGGATGATCGTCTTCTTCGGATTTCTCCATCCGTCGAAACGCGTTGAGTTGCTCTTCGATGTCGCGGACCCAGCTACCGATCATATCCTGATCGTCGGCAATGCCGGCGATCAAGCCGATTATGTCTCCAACATCGAGCGGCTATCGCAAGATGACCGGTGGCTCGGCCGATCGCGCGTAATCGGCTTCGTCGAAGCTGAAAAAGCGGCCGTGATCTTGAAGACGGCCGACGCTGTCGTGCTACCGCTGCAACTCGGCGGGGGAGAGTGGAATACATCGATACGGGCGGGCGTCTTGCAGGGAACGTTCGTGCTGACGACCTCCACGCTCTCCAGCGGCTACGATGCAGAAGCCAATATCTACTACGCGCGGATTGATGATGTGGAGGAAATGAGGCGCGCCCTACAGACCTATGCAGGCGTCAAGCGCGACTCCGACGATCCATCTGATACTTTCGGTTGGATGTCGATCGCCAAGCGCCATCTCGCGCTTTACCGGTCGATGTTACCAGTGGCCCATTCGGCCCTCAACTCGCCGCAGTACGATGCCAAATGAGCGATGTCGTACTTATCACCGGCGTGAGCGGGCAGGACGGGTCTTACCTCGCGGAATATACTGCCGCACGAGGGGCTCGGGTGATCGGCACGACCCGGGATTTGGGCGCAACGCCTCGGCTGCCCGGAACCTTGTCCACGGCAATCGAACTCGTCGAATGGGACCTGATGGATAAGCATCACTTCTCCACCATTCTCGACCGATATCGTCCGACTAAGGTTTATAATTTTGCCGCTTTCAGCTCGGGCGAGCATATGGACCTAAACCCGGAAGCAGTCATAGAGATCAACGGCTTAGCCGTTATAAAGATGCTCGACGCGATCAAGCTGTCGGGCGCCCCAGTCCGATTCTGTCAGGCTTCAAGTAGTGAGGTGTTTGCTGGTACGGGCATTTCACCACAGTCCGAAGCCACGCCCCGTGTCCCGCGCAGCGTGTACGGTGCCGCCAAGATTCTCGCAGACAACACCATAAAATTGTATCGCGAGAAATACGGCCTGTTTTGTTGCTCGGCGTTTCTGTTCAATCATGAGAGTCCTCGACGCGGCGAGGGATTTGTGACGAAAAAGGTAGTTCGCGCCGCCGTGCAAATCAAAGCGGGGAGGCAGAAGAAGATCTCGTTGGGGAACCTGAGCGCCGCGCGCGACTGGGGCTTCGCGGGCGATTATGTTCGAGCGATGGCGCTTATGCTGAAGGCTGCTGTGCCGACTGATTATGTCGTGGCCACCGGCGTCGCCCATACGGTGGCGAACTTATGCGAACGCGCCTTCGGGGCGCTATCCCTCAATTACCGTGATTACGTCGAGGTGAACCCGGCCTTCTTCCGCCCAACCGAGGCCGCGCCCATTGTCGGCGACGCGAGCCGCGTGCGACAGGAACTTGGCTGGGAACCGACGACGTCGTTCGTTGAACTGGTCGAGATGATGGTGGACGCAGAACTGCGTGCCGATCGGGCGAGTGATTGATGGTGAGGAGGCGGTGCGCTTCAGCACAACGACAAATGGGCGCAGGCCGGAGGTGCAGGTGACCGATACGGGGAATGGGCATTGCCCCGGCGATGTCGAAACCGTAGGGTGTCGAGAACAAAGCATGAAATTGGTTGCGATCGTCTATGACAAGTTTCTGGTGCAGGGCGGCGGCGAACGGGTCTGCGAGATGTTGCTCGAAGCCTTCCCCGAAGCGCAACTCTATGCCTTGAACGCGCGGCCCCGCACTTTCTGGGAGGCCAGGCTGGGGCGCCCGGTCATCTCGCCGGTATTCGGCAGCCTGTTCGCCAGCCGCTTCATTGTGAGCGCGCTCTACCCGATCGCCGCGCTGCTGATGGCGACTTTGCGGGTGAAGGCCGATGTCGTGATCGTCTATTCCTCCACGTGCGGGAAGTTTGTCCGCCTCGATTGCGGCCGGAGCATATTGTACTCGAACTTTCCCAATCGCGGCCTGTATCAGCCGGAAAGGATGATCCGCTCACGCGTGTTGCGGCGCGTGCTGGAGCCGATCATGGCGTTCATGCGAGCGCTTGAGCGGCGGACGATTCGTAAGTACGATCAAGTCTTTTCCATCTCGGAGACCTCCCGGCGGGCCATGCTCGATTATGCCGACGTCGATTCGGAAGTGCTGATGCCCCCGTTCAACGAGCAGGGTCTGGCGTTCTCCGTCGATCGGGCGACGGAAGATGACGAGGACTATTTCGTTCTGGTCAGCCGACTGGAGCCCGAGAAGGAAATCGAATATGTGATCGAGGCCGCCCGGTGCACCGGGCGGCGTTTTCTGGTCATCGGCACCGGCAGCCTGCTGACGCAGTTCAGACGGGCTACGACAGACACTGTCGAGTTTCTGGGGTATGTCGATGACGCCGAGCTGGCGCGGCACTTGGCCGGCGCGAAGGCGCTGATATTTCCGTCCGATATCGAGTATAGTCTGGTCCCACTGGAAGCGACGTTCCTGGGGACGCCGGTCATCGTCTACGACGGCGCCGCCATGCGGGAAATCCTCGTCGACAGCCAATCCGGCCGCGCCGACGCCAATGCGGTGTTCTATGGTGCCAAGTCCGCAGCCGCTCTTGCCCAGGCCATCGAGACGTTCGACGCGATCCCGTGGGACATCGACGCGATAAAGCGCGGCGCGGCGACGTTCGGCCGACCGGCCTTCATCGATAAGGTCCGCCGGCTCGTCTATGATCCCGCCTGACGCCCAACGTATACGGATAGCGAGACCATGAAGATATCCTTTGTCATCCCGACCCTAAACTTTGCCGAGTTTCTGCCCGACACGCTCAACTCGATCGTCGATGAAGGCTACGGCCCGATCGAGATCGTCGTGTTCGACGGCGGATCAACCGACGACACCTTGGAGGTGCTCGAGCGCTTTCGAGCTAAATTCCCCGCCCTGAAGGTCATCAGCGCGACCGAGCGTGGTAATATTGACATCGATCTGAACAAGGCAGTTGCGGAGGCAACTGGCGACTACATCTGGTCCCTGAGCGCAGACGATGCGCTCATGCCGGGCTGGTCGCGCGATGTTGTGGGCGAGCTGTCGGACTGGCCCGACCTGCTCCTCGTCCCCGCCATCCATTGCGACGTCCGGATGAGGCCGCGACGCAATTATCCGATCCTGAAGGATTACGGCGGCGCCCCTTTGAAGATGGTCATTTCCAGTGACGACGACCTGCTCACCTATTTGATGCGTGTGCGCACATCCGAAGGGCTATTCAGTTTCTGCTCGACTTGCCTGGTTCGGCGTGCCCCCCTGCTGAAGGTGCCGGCTCTCGAACAGGCGAACGGCACATGCTGGCGCTATTCGGCCCGGCTGATAGAGGTGCTCACCCATTATCCGAGCACGATCATCGTGCTGGGCCAGCCGTTCATCTTCAAGCGAGGCGATAACGACTCGTTCTCGCACGCCGGCCCGATCCGGCGCTTGAAGATCGCGACGCAGAACTGGGACGATGCGATCAGCTGCCTGGGGCTGAACGCGCGCGTGAGCGTGGCGATGGCGACGCGGGCCAAGTCGGATATCCGCCCGACATCCCTGCTGTATCTCTCCCAGTTCATACGGGACCGCGACGAACAGGCAATCTACAACAATTGTGTCCAATCCCGGCTGGGTGAGGGCGGTCGCTACCAGCGGACCTTCGCTCGGATACTCAAGCATTTCCCGCGGCTCTCGATTCTGAAACGCGGGCTGTTGGTGGCGAGGCCAATGTTCCGGACGGTGCAACGGCGGCTGTGGGAGGCTCGCCTGCCGGTTGCTCTCGACCCGCTCGGCCGGGCGCCTCGCTGAAAGCGAGGTCCCGCATCGAGGCAATTGCTTAACCGCGAAACCCACCGGCTTCGGGTTCCTCTGATCGGGCGGAGGGATGGCTTGCGAGCCGCGGGCCTTCGCGATAGGGAATGCCGGAGCTGTGAGAACGAAACGGAAATGCATGTTGTCTAAGACGAAAATATTTGTGATCCTGAACTTCCTGCCATCCTGGATGGCTTCGCTGCTTATGTGGGGAGACGATCGTACGAGTTCGGGCTTCGAGCTGGCCCCTTATTGGTTCTATCGCGCTCAATTAGCGATTCAGTTCGTGGCAATCCTCATCCTCTTTATCCCATTAAAAATAAGATATCGCCCATCTTTATTCATGTTGTTTCTATCGTTGTTGGTTATGGCGGCTCTTTACTTCTCACATCCAGTAATTGAAGCTGAGTTTGTCCTGATCAGCGGCTCAATCTTGATCTCTATAATGGCGATATTCCTATCTTTCGCCCAGCCAAATGCGACATTCGAAACATCTGATATCAAGCTGCTGTTTTATCTCTTCGCGGGTGGGTTCTTGCTGCAGATCGTGCTTTTCTTGTGGTTTGACCATATGCCTTCCCACTCGAGTACAGGTGTGTTCATTCGGTTTAACGGTATCACCAACGACAGCTTGTCGTCCGGCTTCATTATCTCGTTGTTCATTCCTTGGGCAGTGAGCACCCGTTTTCCGCTTCTGAAAGTAATGGTGATCGTTGCCGAAGCATTCGCCTCTGGAAGTATGTTTGCAGTCGTGTTCGTTCCATTAATGATCTTCGGTCTCTTGTTGTACCGGAAACTTTATCACCTTGCGATGACGGTATTAGGTTGCACAATGGCAGGGGTGGCGTACTTTTATGATATAATTTCAAGTATTCTAGAGTTAAAAATTGAGTCCATATTGATCCACTTGAGATTTTTTCTCAACTTGTCAGGTCTAAATTATCTCCAATCGAAGTCAAGCTGCTCCGAGGAGTTCTGTGAGTCTTTAGTCGAATCTGGCCTGCATCTGAGCCCAGTCTATGTGATCGCCTTCTACGCACTGATGCTGTGCTTCGTCCTCCCGCTTTTCCGATCGGACCGGTTAAAGGGCTCATCTCCCCTTATCCGCGACACTCTACGCATCTACGGGGCAGCGTTGATCGTGGGATCATTCGTCCATCCCGTGCCGCTCATTCCATTCGCGGTTCCGTTGTTCCTCATACTGGCGAGCCTATACGAGGGAGAGATGCCGCGATCAACGCGTCTGGCTCCGCATCAGACGCGTTTCCTCGCCAGCTGAACCGCCCCAGGTTTTCCCGAGGATACCGGCTATGGGCTACAGCACTGGCAGTCACACACTTTTTCACCATCGCTATCACATCGTTTGGGCACCCAAGTATCGTTACAAGGTGCTCAACGGCGAGGTCCGCACGAGGGTGCGCGACATTATCCGTCAGGTCTGCGGCGAGATGGGCGTGACCATCGTCAGCGGGGCGCTGTCGCGCGATCATGTCCACAGGTTCGTCGAAATCCCGCCCCACATCCGGGTCTGCGACTTCGTGCGCAAGGCCAAGGGACGCTCGTCGCGGGCAAGGTCCAGCAGGAGTTCGAGCACATCCGCAAGCGCTTCTGGGGCCAGCACCCCTGGGTAAGGGGCTACTTCTCGACCACCTCGGGCAACATTACCGATGATGTCATCATGAGCTATCTGGACAAGCACACCGCGCCAGCCAAGACTGGCTTCAGCCCGACCGCGTGAACCTACCGGCGTCAGCCGGTTAGTCATTCAGTAGCCTTCCCTGGTAAATCCCGCAAAACAGTGGCTCAACGACTGATCCCCGCATCAGGCAAAATAAAAGGCGGCCCGAAAGCCGCCTTCATGTACCCAGCATAAAAATCCAAACCTACGGGCTTTTGGATTTGCCCCCAAACGCACCGGCCGCTGCGGCGATGCCAAGACCGCCACCAATGACAAGGCCACCAATGAGAACCACTGAGGCGAGTTGGCTTGCACCCTTCCGCTTGAGACTGGCGGCGCGAACGGCCTTCATTGAAGGCGATGAGGCCAAGCTTAGCCTGCTCGCGGCATTGGGCTTCGTGTCGGCGAAAGACGCCCCTGATACCATAACCAACGACAGTGCTGCTGCGCCAGCTGTTAAAGTTCTTGCAATGGACATCTTAGAGAGTTCCTTTCGTTTCAAATCTTGCAGCTTCGCTAACATGGGCTTCGAACCTGAGTCAAGTCATATAACAAGGGTAGGATACAGAAAATTAATTGCATTCCGTTAGATGGTGTCCCGCAACGTGGTGTAGCTGGGGGTGTTCCCAGCGTTTTCCGGCGTCAGTCTGGGCCGCTTATTCAAAGGTAGACGAAAGCCAGCCCCCGGAACATCTCAATGACTGAAACGACTCGCATCTGGAAGAATGGCACGACCAGACGCTCGTTCGGCCGCGATCTCCTGTATCGTTGCTTTCACCACTTCCTGCCGCTTGCGCCATCCGGGGTGGGTTGGACTATGAAATATCCCCCAGCTGGTTCGGCGACCAAACCGTTCCCAAAATCCAATTGCCGCTGAAATATCGTATCCCGCACGCGCCGCGAGATAGAGGCCGAGGTAGTCCGCCTCTTCTTCCGTTGCGCGTATCTGCGACGCATTCCTGCCGAACGAGGCTAGCAGCCCCCGGTGGACGCCAGCCGCATCGAGCCGCTCACGATGCCTGAGGATATTATGCGCCATTTCATGAGCGGCGACGACAGCCAATTCATCATCATTGAGGACAAATTCTGCCAGCGCACCAGAAACCTGTACCGTCTCTCCATCCGCTGCCGCCGTCAGGCCGGGACCAGGGGCAAGCTCAACCCGCGATGCACAGCCGGGAATGCCGTGTATGACAATATTGCGCTGGGTGGCGCCATTGCGCACGGCGAGGCGGACTGGGCCAGCTTGCAGGGCCTCCTGCAATTGGGACAAGACCGCATCGACGGATCGGGTAGTCGCGCGGCGCTCCAGGGGGGCAGGGACAAGAAGCCGCTCATTAAAGGCTGTGATCGTCTCGTCCTCAGACAGGTGAGCCATGTCCGCCGGGCTCCCGGGCACAATGGCAAGCACGGCAGGGTAATTGGCTTCCAGCCGGAAAGTCTCCTTGGCTGCAACCCGGAATGATGGGCCATATTCGTTGAGATCATGGAGGAGCAGTCCTGACCAGGTCAATTGCTGTGGGCAAAGAGCTGTATTTTGTGTGGCGAGCTGGAAGGAGATCCTCGCCAACCGGCGATCAAGGTCCCTGATCTCCAGCAGGCCTGGATCCGCTGCTGCCTGCACTACACCACTATATCCTAGCAGCATCAGAGCGAAGAGCAGACACCTCATGGTCCAGCGGGTGTCTTCGCCGATCACCATGCGCGAAGAGCTAAAAAATTGCCTCATCCAACGGGTTACACGTCGCAAATGCACTTCCAATCGTTTTGGCAATCCTGGCAGCTGGAACTGCATTGGCATGGGTGTAGCGGTACGTCGATTGGGCTGGTGTTACAAGGTCAAGAACAAGTTCGGGAGACGAGATTTGAGATGATTTCGCAGTCTGCAATTGCGTTGCCCTGGAGGGGACAGGTGCCTACCGCCTGCCGAACAGCTTCTCGATATCGCCATGCGCCAGCTTGACCCAGGTTGGACGGCCATGGTTGCACTGGCCGGACCTTGGCGTGCGCTCCATCTCGCGCAGCAGCGCGTTCATTTCCGCCACCGACAGCATGCGCCCCGCCCGCACCGAGCCGTGGCAAGCCATCGTCGCCAGCACATGATCCAGCCGCTCGCCGAGCAGCAGGGCGTCACCGTTCTGGGCAAGATCGTCGGCCACGTCGCGGACCAGTGCCTGGACATCGCCCTGCGCCAGCGCCGAGGGCACTGCGCGCACCAGCATCGCAGCAGGGCCGAAGCGCTCAAGGGCAAGGCCATAATCCGCCAGCTGGGCAGCGCGTTCCTCCAGCCGGTCGCAGGCGGGTTCATCGAGTTCGACCACTTCGGGCAGCAGCAGCGCCTGCGCGGCAGCGGCGCCTTCTCTTTTGGCCACTGCCCCGGCAGCGCGGAGGCGTTCCAGCACCAGCCGCTCATGCGCGGCATGCTGGTCGACGATGACGAGGCCGTCCGCCGCTTCGGCGACGATATAGGTTCCCGCCACCTGCCCGCGCGCGACGCCGAGCGGATATTGCGCGGCATCGGTTGGGGCATCTTCGGCCACTTCGGCGCGACCAGCGGGAGGCGCGAGGATTGCCTCCTCATAGCCGCGCCACCCCTGCCCGGCCTCGCCGACGCGGTTCTGAGGCGCGGAAAACTGGCGTGCAAACAGCGATTGCAATCCGGGCGCTGGTGACGACGTCACCGGCTCGCTCTGCCAGTTCCCCATTGCCGCAGCGGCGGGCGACTGCGCGCTCCTCTGCCCCGCACCCTCCAGCGCGTGACGCAATCCGCCAACAATCAGTCCGCGCACGAAGGCCGGATCGCGGAAGCGCACTTCGGTCTTGGCCGGGTGAACATTGACGTCCACCTCTTGCGGAGGAACCTCGAGGAACAGCGCCAGCACTGCGTGCCGGTCGCGCGCCAGCATCTCGGCATAGGCCCCGCGCACCGCGCCGATCAGCAGCCGGTCCTTCACCGGGCGGCCATTGACGAAGAGATACTGGTGATCGGCAACACCGCGGTTGAACGTCGGCAGGCCGGCCACCCCGGTCAGCCGGGCCCAGACTCCTGCTGACTCCCGCGCGATGTCGATGACAATGCCATCCTCGGCCAGCTCGCGCGCAACGATGCGTGAGACCCGCTCCGCCAGCGTCTCGCCGCCTTGCACCGCCAGCGTGCGGCGGCCATCGTGCTCCAGGGTAAAGCCGATCTCGGGCCGGGCCATGGCCAGGCGGCGGACGACATCGAGGCAGGCGGCATATTCGGCGCGCGCGCTGCGCAGGAACTTGCGCCGGGCAGGCACATGGGCAAACAGCTGTTCGACCCGGATGCGCGTGCCCGCTGGCAGCGCGGCTGGCCCCTCGTCCACGAAGAGGCCGTGATCGACAATGCGCCGCCAGCCTTCGCCACCCCGCTCATCCTGAGCCTGTCGAAGGACGCGCATCCGGCTCTCAATTGTCAGGCGGGCAACACTGGCGATCGACGGCAAAGCCTCTCCCCGGAAGCCCAAAGTCGCAACCAGCTCGATATTCTCGTCCGGCAGCTTGGACGTCGCATGGCGCTCCAGCGCAAGGGCAATATCGCCCGCCGTCATCCCGCAGCCGTCGTCGGTCACTTCGATCAGATCGAGCCCGCCATTGGCGAGGCGCACGGCAATATTTGCGGCACCGGCGTCGATGGCATTTTCGACCAGTTCCTTGAGCGCGGCAGCGGGACGTTCGACCACTTCGCCTGCGGCGATGCGGTTCACCAGATTTTCGGGCAGGCGGCGGATTTGGGCCATGTCCACTGCCTAGCGGCGAAACGCCGCGAATTCGAGACAAGAGGGGGAAACAGCCCACCATTTCGACACAATTTTTTAGCCTTTGGCTGAAGCTTGCGTTAAGGAGCCGCCTTCCACGCCAACCCCCGGCCTGCCGCTGTCGCTAGTTGCTCGGCAAACACCCGGAAAGAATACGGATTATTCAATGGCATCCTTGCTGTCGCGATTCTTCAGGTTCAGCTCTCAAAACATGGCGATTGACCTCGGCACGGCGAACACGCTGGTCTATGTTCAGGATCGCGGCATTGTCCTCAACGAGCCTTCGGTGGTGGCTATCGAAACCATCAACGGGGTCAAGCGGGTCAAGGCTGTTGGCGAGGACGCCAAGATGATGATGGGCAAGACGCCTGCCAATATCGAAGCGATTCGCCCGCTGCGTGACGGGGTCATCGCCGACATCGAAGTTGCCGAAGAGATGATCAAATACTTCATCCGCAAGGTACACGGCGGCAAGAAAAGCCTGTTCCGTTATCCGGAAATCGTCATCTGCGTGCCCTCGGGCTCAACCTCGGTCGAGCGCCGCGCCATCCGCGATGCCGCTTCCAATGCCGGGGCCAGCGAAGTCTATCTGATCCTTGAACCGATGGCCGCCGCAATCGGCGCGGACATGCCGGTGACCGAGCCGGTCGGCTCGATGGTGGTCGATATTGGCGGGGGGACGACCGAAGTCGCCGTGCTGTCGCTGCGCGGACTGGCTTACACCACCTCGGTGCGAGTCGGCGGCGACAAGATGGACGAAGCCATCGTCAGCTATGTCCGCCGCCATCACAATCTGTTGATCGGCGAATCCACTGCCGAGCGGATCAAGAAGGATTATGGCGTCGCCACCGTCCCGGCCGATGGTGTCGGCGAGACGATCCACATCAGGGGGCGCGATCTGGTCAACGGCGTACCCAAGGAAATCACCATCAACCAGGCCAACATCGCCG
>JAHFPT010000339.1 GCA_023266625.1 Novosphingobium sp.
CGGAATATCCCGAAAGCGCGATCACCCGGCCCTTCCCGTTCAACAGTTTCTACACCCCCAATTCGCCCGATCTTGCCCCGGTGATTGATCCGGCGGAATATGTGCTCAACGTCACCGGCTGGTCGAGCGCAAGGCTGACTGGACCCTGCCGCAGCTCTATGCCCTGCCGCGCTTCACCCAGATCACCCGGCACATCTGCATCGAGGGCTGGAGCGCCATCGGCAAATGGACCGGCGTGCGCTTTTCCGATTTCCTCGCCCGCGTCGGCGCCGACCGGAGGGCTAAATATGTCAATTTCCGCTGCGACGACAATTACGTCACCTCGATCGACATGGCGACCGCGCTGCATCCGCAGACCCAGCTATGCTTCTGGTTCGATGGCCAGCTTCTGCCCCGCCGCTACGGCTTCCCGATGAAACTGCGCGTGCCCACCAAGCTGGGCTTCAAGAACCCCAAACATATCGGCGAGATCGAGGTCGGCAACGACTACACCGGCGGCACCTGGGAGACCTACGGTTACAACTGGTTCAGCGGCCTTTGATTTGCTTCCGCCATGTGTGAAGGACATCGATAAATTCCATGATCGGGCCGCCAAATCTACTGTCTCGGGTAATATGGATCAGAATAACAGTGGATTGCCCTAATCGGCGAGACCGTCAGTCACATTGTTCGTGCGCACGGCACCGCAGCCGCCGCGTGGGCCCAATGCCCGGAGCCCTGCTGGAAGGTGCGCGAGGAATGCGTCCCAAGCATGACCGGAGGTGACCTTGACGGTTGGCCGCGGCACATCCCTGACTATCCTCGCTTCAACAATAAGAAAGTGAGGGTGAGGACATTTCTCGAAAGTTGAATTGCGCGCTTCGCTGGACCTGGTCGATCACCGGCATGCCGATGGCCAGGGTTGCCGCAATGCCGCCCTGCCAGCGGCTCAATCCCGGCACGACCCAGTTCGCCCAACGGTCCCTTCGTGTCGCAACGAACCACCCGGCGAAGGCGGCAGACGGCGGCGCGATGCGGGTGCGGACCGGCCCGGCCGCATGTTAGAAGCCCCCGCCCGCCGCCAGGTCTTTGGGGTCGATCCGGGCACCTGGTGGATGCTGTTCGTTCTCTGGCTGCTTTACGCCGTCTCGTTCCTGGAGCGGTATATCGTGACCATGCTGGTCGATCCGATAAAAGGCGACCTGGGTCTTTCGGACCTCCAGATGGGGCTGATCCTTGGGCCCGCCTTCGCCGTGACTTACGCGCTTGCCACCCTGCCGTTCGGCTGGGCGGCAGACCGCTTCTCGCGGCGCGCGGTCATCGTGATGGGAGTGACCATCTGGTCGCTCTCGACGATGGGCGCGGGCATCTCGCGCAGCTTTACCGGCCTGTTCGCGACGCGCGTGGGCGTGGGCATCGGCGAGGCGGCGCTGACCCCTTCGGCCTATGCGCTTATTTCCGACAGCTTCCCGCAAAAACGGCTGACCCTGGCCTTCGCGATTTTCCAGACGGCGGTGAAAGTGGGATCGGCCCTGGCTTTCGTTGTCGGCGGAGCGCTGCTCGTCTGGGCCACCGCGCACGGACAATTCGCTGTTGGCGGGCTGGTCCTTGCGCCATGGCAGGTGGTCATGGTCCTCGCCGGGCTGCCCTCGTTCCTTCTGGTCTTCCTGCTGTTTACCTTTCGCGTACCCAAACGCCTGGCGATCAAGGACCCGTCCGCGCCGCAGGAAGCGCTGTTGCCCTTCCTGCGCGAGCGCAAGCGGCTGATGTCTCTGATCGTGCTCGGCTTCACCTTCATCTCGGTCTGCCCAAGCGCGCTGACGCTGTGGGTTCCGACATTCATTTCGCGTAACTATGGCTGGACACCGATGCAATATGGCACGGCGCTGGGTGTTATCAGCCTGCTCGCGGGCGTGACTGTGGTTGTGAAGGGCGCGCTGGTCGACTGGCTGTTCGCGCGCGGCATGCGCGATGCCCATTTGCGGTTCTACTGCTGGCTGCTGGCGGGTACGTTTCCGCTGGCGATTTCGGCCTTCTTCATGCCGGACGCGCGCCTGTTTCTGGCCATGTACGCGGTGCTGCAGATCGTCGTCGTCCCTTTTACCTTCTACGTCAATGCAGTGCTCAGCATCATCGTGCCGCAGCATCTGCGCGGCCGGATCTTCGCCGGGCTGCTGCTGTCGTACAGTTTCGTCGGAGGTGCGATCGGGCCGGTCGTCGTCGGGTTCCTGACCGACAACGTCTTCGGCTACGAGGCCGCCGTCGGCCGCAGCCTGGCAGTGACGCTTGGCGTGTGCATGCCGGCTGCCTTCATCTGCCTTTGGGCCTCGCTCGGCGAATTGCGCCGCATCGTTGCCGCAACCGATGACCCTGAAACGTCACGGAAATCCGAACTAACCTGAAAGACTGGAAAGGAAGCAGACCATGAACAAGAGGATTTGGAAGACCGCGCTGGCCGTCGCACCCGTGGCACTGGCGACCGCCATGGCCGCCCCTGCATTCGCTCAGGACACCTCCGGCGCGCCGCAGCTAAATGACATTGTCGTCACTGCCCAGAAGCGCGAGGAGCGCCTCCAGACCGTGCCGGTGACCATCACCGCTGCGACCGGCGAGGACCTTGAAGTGGCGGGACTGACCACCTCGCGCGATCTCACCCAGCTTGCGCCCGGCCTGGTGTTCTCGCAGCAGTCGATCGTCATCCAGCCGACGGTGCGCGGCGTGGGCGGACGCGGCGTGGCACCGGGCGACGAGGGAACCGTGCCGATCTACGTCGATGGCGTCTATCAGCCGGTCCAGCACGCCAATGCCTTCCAGCTCGCGAACATCAAGCGCATCGAGGTGCTCAAGGGGCCGCAGGGCACTCTGTTCGGCCGCAACGCGATGGGCGGGGCGATCAACATTCTGACGCTCGATCCGGGCCGGGACTTCGCGCTGAAGGCTTCGGCGTCCTATGGCAGTTTCAACATGTGGCAGGGGGAGGTCTATGTGTCTGCGCCGCTGGGCGAGGGCGCGGGCATCAACCTGTCGGCCTTCCACGGCGAGGACGATGGCTACATCGACGATCTCGTGCGCGGCGGCAAGTCGAACCCGGTGAAGACCACGGCACTGCGCGGCAAGATCATGATCGATACCGGCGCTGACGGTGACCTCAAGCTGATTGGCTTCTACGCAGAATCGGACGACCCGACCCCGGTCTCGACGCGCCCGCTGAACGGCAATACGGCCGGCAATCTGGCAGTGCCGCCAGTCACCATCGTCACCGAGCCTTATCAGTCGGCGAACGATGTCATGCCGGTGCAAAGATACAACACCCGCGGCGTCAGTGCGCAGTGGCGCCAGGGCCTTGGCTTTGCCGAGCTTACCGCGCTGGCTTCCTGGCAGAAGACCCGGTCGTATTCGCAGACCGATTCCGACGCCACGCCGCGCGTGCTCTCGCGCAGCGAGGTCGGGGTCGACGACCGCACGATCACCGGTGAGCTGCGCCTGGCCTCGTCGGGTGATACCCGCTTCAAGTGGCTGGCCGGCGCATTCTACTTCAACGGTAAAGCCTGCTATTGCGATATCGTGACTTATACCGGACTGTTGGCGAACCCGGCGGTGAACGCAACCCAGCGTTCCAAGGCTTTCGCGCTCTTTGTCGACACGTCCTACAAGCTCGCCGATGCACTGACGCTGAGTGCCGGCGTGCGCTACAGCAACGAGTTGCGCACGATCTACACCTTGCGAGGCGGCACCTTCGTCGGCGAGGGTTCGCGGCGTTTCACCGATGTCTCGCCGCGGTTTTCGCTGACTTACGAGATGAGCCCGCGCGCGCGCATCTACGCCAGCTATTCCAAGGGCTTCAAGAGCGGTGTCTATAAC
>JAHFPT010000340.1 GCA_023266625.1 Novosphingobium sp.
GCCGCTGCGTGATTGGCGGCGGCACATGCAAAGGGAGCAGGGCACAAGGATGGCGAATCTCGACCAGATCGACCGGCGCTTGCTCGCCGAATTGCAGGACGAGGGCCGGGTGACCAATGTCGAGCTGGCCCAGCGCGTCGGTCTGACCGCGCCGCCCTGTTTGCGCAGGGTCCGCGCGCTGGAGGATTCGGGCGTTATTCGCGGCTATCATGCCGATCTTGACGGCGCGAAGCTGGGTTTTTCGATCACGGTCTTCGCGCTGGTCAGCCTCAAGAGCCAGGCCGAAGAGGCGCTGCGCCAGTTCGAGGATCACATGCGCGCGCTGCCCGAAGTGCGCGAATGCCACATGCTCAATGGCGAGATCGACTTTATCCTGAAGATCGTTAGCAAAGACCTTCAAAGCTTTCAGGAATTCTTGACCAGCAAGCTGACGCCAGCGCCCAATGTCGCCAGTGTGAAGACGTCGCTGACCATCCGGACGGCGAAGCAGCTGCCGGGCGTGCCGCTAGAGTAAGGCAGCCGCCTCCAGCGCCAGCAGATAGCTCTTCGCGCCGAACCCGGCGATCGAGCCCTTGGCCGCCATGCCGACATAGGAGTGGCGGCGATATTCCTCGCGGGCATGGGGGTTGGAGATATGCACCTCGATCACGGGCGTCTTGATCGAACGGATCGCATCGTAGAGCGCCAGGCTGGTGTGGGTTAGCGCCCCGGCGTTGAGCAGGATGGCCTTCGCACCCTTGCTCTGCGCCTCGTGCATCCAGTCGAGCAAATGACCCTCGTGGTTAGACTGGCGCATGTCGATGGTCAGGCCCAGCGCCTTGGCGCGGTCCTCGAGCATGCCGGCGATGTCGTCCAGCGTGTCATGGCCATAGATCTCCGGTTCGCGCAGGCCGAGCAGATTGAGATTGGGTCCGTTGAGGACATAAACAAGCTTCTTGGCCATGATCGGCTCCTGCGGCGCGAGCGGGATTTTTATCCCATAGCCGGTGCGGCGGCGCAGGCAAGCGCGTTAGACCCAGAACCGACCACCTTTGCACGTCGTGACGGAGCCGAATTTGGCGTGCACCCAGCTTTGCGGAACGCAAAGCATTCCTTGTCGGACGCGAGGAGGGAGCGATGCCATAGCATCGTGACTCCAATGCCATTTGGCTCGCAACGTCGCACTGGGCCAAATTCGACCCGCCCCGGAGGGGTTGCTCATAGCAGCGCACTGGACGGCGTTGCGTCGCTTGCGCGGGCTACCAAGCCCGCGCTGCACGCCGCGCCTTGCCAGTGCGCTGCTATGAGCAATCACGATGTACAAAGGTGGTCGGTTCTGGGTCTGATGTCAGCTCGGCTCGCCAGATGCGGGATTGCTGACCGGAGCCTGGTTGGCAGTAGCGTCCGGATTCTGTTCCGCACGAGAGACTTCGCCTTTCTGCTGTTCGACTGGCTCAGCATCGTTGTTGCTGGTTGCGGCGAGCCTGTCGCTGCGGGCGCGGGCGGCAGCGGTTTCGGCGGCGTGCTGGGCAGTCTCGGCGCGCTTCGCCGCTGCTTCGGCGCGGGCGATATTTGCGGCTATTTCACCGTCATCCTTCGAGCTTCCGCAAGCAGCAAGCGCCAGGGCAGGGACGAGGGCAAGCAGGACAAGCGGCAGGTTGCGGCGGCGGGCAGGGGTGTTTTCGGGCACCGGGAAACTCCATCAATATTCCGTGCAGTACGGCTATGCGCCCACAATAGCGCCAAACCCCTTAGCGAGAGTTAAACTGCTGCGCCTTCCCGGTCAGGCACATCCAGCGCATAGCCTGCCGAGCGCACGGTGCGGATCAGGTCCGGCTTGCCCTGGCCATTGATTGCTACCCGCAGGCGCCGGATATGGACATCGACCGTGCGCAGATCGACAGTATTGTCCATGCCCCACACTGCATCGAGCAGCTGGTCGCGCGAATGGACCCTTCTGGGGCGTTCCAGGAAATGTTGCAGCAGGCGAAACTCGGTAGGACCGAGATGAACCGGCTTGCCGTCGCGCTTGACCAGATGGGTGGCGGCATCGAGTTCAAGGCCGGAAAACGCCAAGGTCGCGCCGCCAAGCGATGGCCGACTGCGGCGTAGCAGCGCTTCAACCCGGGCCATCAGTTCGCGCGTAGAAAAAGGTTTGGTAACATAGTCATCAGCCCCAGTCTTGAGACCACGGATGCGATCTTCCTCCTCGCCGCGTGCCGTCAGCATCAGGATCGGAACCGACTGGCATTCGGGAATCCGGCGCAGCTGACGGCAGACTTCGATCCCGGAAATATTGTCGATCATCCAATCGAGGAGGATGATATCGGGGAGCTGTTCACGCGCCATGATCAGCGCCTCTTCACCATCGCCGGTCTGGCGCACGGCATAGCCTTCGCTGGTGAAGTTCCACTCCAGCAGTTCGGCCAGCGCCACATCGTCTTCGACAATCAGAACAGACGGTTGCATCAGATGCCCTTGTCCAGACCGCCAGGATTATCGCGTTCGGAATAATAGAGGCCGGTCGCGGCAAAATAGACCATCTCGGCGACATTGGTGGCATGGTCGCCGATCCGTTCGAGATTGCGTGCGACAAACAGCAATTGTGCAGCGCTGCTGATTGTCGCCGGGTTCTCCATCATGTGCGTGACGAGATTGCGGAATATGCTGTCGAAGAAATTATCGACCTTGTCGTCGCGGTTGATCACTTCGACCGCCAGCACCGGATCGCGCGCGCCATAGGCATTGAGCACATCGCGGACCATCGATTGGGCTATCCCGGCCATCGCCGGGATCAGCGTCAAGGGTTCGAACTTGCGCCGCTCCTCAATGTGGCCGACGCGCTTGGCGATGTTCTTGGCATAGTCGCCAATCCGTTCGACGACACCCGATATCTTGAGCGCGGCGATGACATCGCGCAGATCGTCGGCCATTGGTGCGCGCAGCGCGATGATGCGAACGGCCAGCCGATCGACATCCGCCTCTAGCGCATCGAGTTTTGCATCATTTTCGACGACGGTCAGCGCTTTGACTTCATCGTGATGAACCAGCGCCTCAATCGCATCCGTAATCGCGACTTCGGCCAAACCGCCCATTTCCGCGATCAGTCCGCGCAACTGGCCGATATCTGAATCGAATGCTTTGACGGTATGTTCAGCCATAGGGGGCTCCTAGAGCGTTTTCTAGTCAGGTGAATTCACCTGACGACTCGGAAAACGCGGTAAATCAGGAAGCTAGAGCGGCCCATCCGATGCAATCGGATCGACCGCCCTAGCCGTAACGGCCTGTAATATAATCTTTTGTGCGCACTTCGCGCGGATTGGTGAAGATGTCTTCGGTGTCGCCATATTCGACCATTGCGCCGAGGTGGAAGAAAGCGGTGCGCTGCGAGACGCGCGCGGCCTGCTGCATCGAATGGGTAACGATGACGATGGCGTAGCGGGTTTTAAGCTCGTCGATCAGTTCTTCAATGCGGGCGGTGGCAATCGGGTCGAGCGCGGAGCAGGGCTCGTCCATCAGGATCACCTCGGGGCTGACGGCGATAGCGCGGGCAATGCACAGACGCTGCTGCTGGCCGCCAGATAGCGCGGTCCCGGCATCGGTCAGCCGGTCCTTGACCTCGTCCCACAGCCCGGCGCGGCGCAGCGACTTCTCGACGATCGCTTCCAGTTCGGTGCGCGTCGCCGCCAGGCCATGGATGCGCGGACCATAGGCAACATTTTCATAGATCGATTTGGGGAACGGATTGGGCTTCTGGAACACCATGCCGACGCGGGCGCGCAATTGCACCGGGTCCATCGTACCTCTGTAGATATCTTCGCCATCCATCCGGATTTCGCCTTCGACCCGGCATCCAG
>JAHFPT010000341.1 GCA_023266625.1 Novosphingobium sp.
ACTGCGCCCGCCAGCGACCTGAGGCCAAAGCCCAGCGACGATACCACCAGCAGCGCCGCGCCTTCGACCAGCAGGCCGCCGCGCAGCAAGGTCAGGATGATCGCGCCCCCGGCCAGCAGGATTGCGGCCCAGCGGGGATCGGGTTCAGGAGCCGATTGCGGAGTTTTCACGGCAAATGGCAGCAGCACGGCCACCGCCAGAAGCAGCGCATAGACTAGCAACGGCAGGGCGTTTGCAGCCACCCTGGCGATCAGCCCTGAGGCGCATCGGCGGGAATGTTGATCCGCTCGCGCTCGACCACCATCGGACCGCGCCGCACCTGGGCATGGATCGCCGTCACATATTCGCCAAGCAACCCGATGAAGGCCAGTTGCACTCCGGCGAAGAAGAAGATCGCGGTGATCATCGTCTGGATGCCGGCCGGTGCGGCGGCTGGGTCGACCAGCGTCATGACGATGGTGAACACCGCGTAGAGAAAGGCGAAGAAAGCGATGATGAAGCCGAGAAAACTACATAGCCGCAGCGGCACGGTGGTGAAAGAAAAAATGCCGTTGAGCGCCTGGTCGATCAGGGCGAGGGCGTTGTTCTTGGAGATACCGCGCTTGCGCGCCTTCCAGGTGTAGGGAAGGATCAGCCGCTTGAAACCGGTCGAGGCGATGATCCCGCGGATATAGGGATATTGATCGGTGTGGGAGACGACGACTTCCCAGACCTTGCGGTCGATCAGCTGAAACTCGCCGACATTTTCGGGGATTTCGAATTCAGACAGCGCATTGGACATGCGGTAGAAGATGCGGCGGAAGGTCCGCAGCATCAGCGTTTCCTCGCGATTGGCGCGCGATCCGGCGACCACCTCGATGCCGCTTTCCCAGTGGCGCACCATTTCCGGGATGATCTCGGGCGGGTCCTGCAGATCGGCGGGCAGGAACACCACCACCGCATCGCCGGTGGCATAGCGCAAAGCATTGAAATTCGATCGGAACGGCCCGAAATTGCGGGCATTGAGGATGACTTTGACGCAGGGGTCGTCCGCCGCCAGTCGGCGCAGGATCTCGGCGGTGCTGTCTTCCGAGGCATTGTCGGCGAAGATATGTTCGCGCTCATAGCCCTCAAGCGGCGCACCCGGCGCGAACAGATCGGCGACGGCCTGGTAGCAGGCCTCGACATTGTCTTCCTCATTATAGGCTGGCGAGATGATCGAGATGCGCTTCATCGGCTCTATGCCCTCGCGGTCATGAAATGGGACTGGGCGAGCCAGCTGGTTAGTGCCGACGATTCCAGCAGAGGTTCGAGCGCGAGCGTCGGCCCCACCAGCGGCAAGGGCAAGCCGGGGACAAGGAAATCGCGCATTTTGACCACAACATCCTGCCAGCCAGCCCCGGTCAGTGCCTGACGCAGCTCTCCGGGGGTGAAAGCCATTTCATCGGGTTCGAGCCTGGCAAAGCGCCGGCCGACCCTGGTGCCGAAGGCGAAGGCGCAATAGGGGTTGAGGAAATTGGGCTCGATGAAGGCGAGGCCGCCGCCCGGGTTGGTCAGCCGGTGCAGCGTGGCCAGCACCCGGGGCAGTTCGACCACCAGATGGTGCAATATGCCATTGCCGCAGACCAGATCGAACATGCCGAATTCGAGCGGTTTATCACCCAGCAGATCGAGTCGCTCGAACCGCAGATTGGGCGCGCGGTGGCGTTCGCGCGCTGCGCTGACGAAGGCGGGGCTGATGTCCACCGCGATCACTTCGGCATCGGTGTTGGCGGCCAGCCAGGCGGCGTTCTCGCCAGTGCCGCTGCCGATCTCCAGCACGCATTTTGCGCTCACCGCCGCGATCTGCGCCAGCATCCAGTCCGACCGGCGGCGCTGGCGCACCGGGGTCGCGCCCACGGGTGCGAAGATCTGGTTGTAGCCGCGCTCGTCGGTAAGGTTCAGCTGCGCCATGACTTCAGCCTGCTTTCTTGCCGGCGGCGGTGAAGACTAGGGTGCGCATGCCGAGAAATCCGAGCACTGCGAGCACCGGCAGCAGCAAGGCCTGTGCCAGCAACGGACCCAGTCCCCACATGCCCAGCAGGCGCAGCAGGCCGAAGTTGACCAGCCCCAGCGTCAGGTAGAAGACCAGGAAGCGCGGCATGACTGTTGCCGACGTGTTTCCGAATACCAGCCCGCCATAGGAGTAAAAATTGAACACGATGGCCAGCAGAGTCGATCCGGCAACCGCCAGCCACAGCGGCATTCCGGTCAGCACCAGCGCGGCATAGCTGGCATAGCCGAAGCCGGTGTTGAGCCCGCCGGTCAGCAGGAAGCGCAGGAAGTTGCCGCGCTGCCCTCTCATGCCAGCTGCTCCTTGTACCAGGCGACGGTATTGGCGATGCCCTCTTCGAAAGTCACTTGCGGGTGCCAGCCGGTGGCGCTGCGCAGCCGCTCGATATTGGCCTGCATATGCATCACCTGATCGGGGCGGAAGGGAATTTCGCCGAATACCAGTTCCATGCCCGGCGCAGCCAGATCGCGGATCGTCTCGATCGCATCGCGCACCTGCACCGCCTCGCCCGAGCCGAGATTGAACACGCCTGTTGCCTGCGGCATCACTGCCGCCGCCAGCAACCCGCGCGCGACATCGTCGACATGGAGCCAGTCCCAATATTGCGTGCCCAGCGTAGTCTGGGGTCGCTCGCCGCGCAGCATTGTCGAGATCAGCGTGGGGATCAACCAGCCCTCGTTGTCGTCCGGGCCATAGGTGGAAAACAGCCGCAGCCAAGCATGGCGCATGCCGCTCTGCGCCGCCAGCTGGCGAGTCAGATAAAGCGTGGAAACCTTGGCCGCGCCATAGAGTGTGGTCGGCTCGGGCAGCGCGTCTTCGAGCATGGAGCTGCCCGCGCCATATTCACCCTGGCTACCCACGCCGACGAAGGCGCCGCAGCCCGCAGCGGCTCCCGCTTCGACCAGGGAGCAGGCGGCATCGATATTCTCGCTGATCTGGGTGTGGTCGAAGCGTGCCGCATTGGCGACCCCGGCCCAGGCGAGATGGATGATCGCTTCGGGGCGGAAAGCATCGACGGCAGCGAACAGCGCGCTGCGATCGCGCAGATCGACGGCAAGATGGTCATAACGTCCGGCAAACGGAGCCAGCCGCCGGGCAGGGTTGGACGGCCAGACCGGAGCGGCCACCTCATGTCCCTGCGCCAGCGCCAGCTCCAGCGTCTTCGCGCCAACAAAGCCCGCCGCGCCGGAGATCAGCAACCTCATAGCAGCGCCGCAGCGCGGGTCGCGATGGCGGGCAGCAGGTCGAGCAGATATTTCTGGCTGCCGACCTTGCCGCGCAGGGCATCGGTGGTGCCATATTTGCCGAACCGCACCGGCTGACCCGACTCCATCAGCAGATCGGCGACGCGGCTGCCAAAGCCGCCGCTGGCGCTGTGCTCCTCAATGGTCAGCAGCGCGCGGTGGCTGGCGGCGAGGCTGGCGATGCAGTCTTCGTCGAGCGGCGAGATTGCCGGAAAGCTGACCACCGAGGCAGAGATGCCGCGCGTCGCCAATTCGTCCGCAGCCGCAATTGCGCGGCCAAGAATTGGTCCGGTGGCGAGGAGGGCGATGTCAGTCCCCTGCCGCATGGTCACGGCCTTGCCGAGCGTCACTGGCGTTGCCGCATCGTGCAGCACCGGCTCGCCCGCGCGGCCTAGCCGCAGATAGGCCGGGCCGCGCCGTTCCATCAGCTGGGGCAGCAGCGCTTCGGCCTCATGCGGATCGGCGGGGCAGGTCACCGCCATATTGGGCAGCATCGCCATGATGCCGAGGTCTTCGAGCCCGTGATGGGTATAGCCCTGCGGTCCGTAAGCCAG
>JAHFPT010000342.1 GCA_023266625.1 Novosphingobium sp.
AATTCGCCCGCCCGGATCGGCGTGCCGCCGCCAAAAAATCGCGCGCGCAGCCGGAAGCTGGTGGCGGAAGAAATCGCGCCCTGTTGCTCCAGCCTTGTGGCGACGCCCGAAAGGCTCGATCCATCGGCGACGACAAAGGCGGTGTCCTTGGCCAGCGGTCCGGAACCGAACCATGGCCACAGCAGCCAGAGCAGAGCAAGCAGCAGCGCCAGCCCTGCAATCAGGCCGGTGCGCCTCGGCATCAGACCTTCCGCAACACCAGGCTGGCGTTGGTCCCGCCGAAGCCAAAGCTGTTGTTGAGCACTGCGCGCACTTCGCGCTTCTTGGCGACATGGGGCACCAGATCGACGCCTTCGCAGCTATCGCTCGGATTATCGAGGTTGAGTGTCGGCGGGACGATCTGGTCGCGCAGCGCCAGGATGCAGAAAATCGTCTCCACCGCCCCGGCTCCACCAAGCAGATGGCCGATCGCCGATTTTGTCGAGCTCATCGACACGGTCTTGATCGCATCGCCGAACAGGCGGCGCACCGCGCCCAGTTCCAGCTCGTCGCCCATCGGCGTCGAAGTGCCATGGGCGTTAATATAGTCGATGTCGGTAGGCGTGACCCCGGCCTTGCGCAGCGCCATTTCCATAGAACGATAGGCACCCGAACCTTCAGGATGCGGTGCTGTGACATGATAGGCATCACCCGACAGGCCATAGCCGACCACCTCGGCATAAATCTTCGCGCCGCGCGCCTTGGCATGCTCATATTCTTCGAGCACGACAACACCCGCGCCCTCACCCATAACAAAACCATCGCGGGCCTTGTCATAGGGACGGCTGGCCTTTTCAGGCTGATCGTTGAACGCCGTGGACAGCGCCCGCGCCTGGGCGAAACCGGCGATGCCGATCGGACAGATCGTGCCTTCCGCCCCGCCCGCCAGCATGATATCGGCATCGTCGTCCTTGATCATCCGTGCCGCATCGCCAATCGAATGCGCGCCGGTGGAGCAGGCAGTGACGACTGCGTGGTTCGGCCCCATCAGCCCGTACTTGATCGAAACCTGCCCGGAGATGAGATTAATCAGGCGTCCGTGGACAAAATGCGGGGAAACCCGCGCCGGGCCCTTTTCGGCCAGCACCAGCGATTCGCTTTCGATACCCGGCAAGCCGCCGATCCCCGAACCGATAGAACAGCCGGCGCGATACCGCGTCGCCTCGTCCATATCGAGCAGGCCGGCATCCTCGATCGCCTGACCGGCAGCATCGATGCCATAGATGATGAAGGGGTCGACCTGGCGCTGCACCTTGTGATCGACACGCTTGTTCGGATCGAAACCATAGGGGTGATCGGCCGGTTTGACCTCACAGGCAATCAGGCACTTCTGGTCCGAGGCATCGAACCTGGTAATCCGTCCGGCACCGGACTTGCCGGCCAGCAGATTGGCCCAAACGGTTTCCACATCGGCACCCAGCGGCGTCACCAGGCCCAGTCCAGTTACAACGACACGACGCATGCAACTCTCCGAATAAACGACAGGGCCAAAATGCACGACAGGCCCAGTGCCTTACAGCCTGAGCCCGCCGGAACACTGGTCCTGCCCTCCCGACACGAACTGCCTGCTGGCAGTCTCAGGGCTGGCGGGTCAGCCCTTGTTATCGTCGATATATTTGATCGCGTCGGAAACGGTGCCGATCTTCTCGGCAGCATCGTCGGGAATTTCGACGCCGAATTCTTCCTCGAAGGCCATCACCAGCTCGACGATGTCGAGGCTGTCAGCGCCGAGATCGTCGATAAAGCTGGCGTCCTCGGTGACCTTTTCGGCCTCGACGCCCAAATGCTCGACGACAATCTTTTTGACCCGATCGGCGGTGTCGCTCATCAAAATGCCCCTTCTGAATGGGAGGATGGAAGTCTGGCCTGTCGCCCTAATGCGCGGGAGCGGTGCTGGCAAGTGGGGGATAGTTCCGCTGCGGGAAAAGCTACGCAATGCGCTTGCGCCGGGTGTGGCCATCGCAAGAGCGGTGAGGGCTAAATCCGACGCAGACAAATTCCTCCCAGAGACGTGCTCGGAGAGGCTCGATCCCTATATATATCCCTCGCCGCCCTAAAGAAATCCGAGGTTCGTGGTGGAATAATTGCCGATATTGGGCAGGACAGTCGGCATGTCCGATGCCGAAACGCCGAACCAGCTGGCCAGAGTCGCGGCATACTGATCGACCGAAGTCGTCGGAATCAGGCGCCCCTGGCCGATATCGTCTGGACCGTTATTGGCGACGACCGGCGGCGTGCCATAATAGGCCTTGCCCTTGACCGCGCCGCCCAGCACGAAATGCATGCTGCCCCAGCCATGATCGCTGCCATCGTTGTTGGCGGTCAGCGCCCGGCCGAAGTCGGAGGCGGTGAAGGTGGTCACCTGACTGGCGACGCCCAGCTCGACGGTGGTGTCGTAAAAGGCGCGCAGGGCGTCGGCGAGGTTGGTCAGCAAGCGCGGATGCACCGTCAGCAAGCCGTCATGCGTATCGAAACCGCCGCTCGAGACGAAAAATACCTGCCGCTTTGCTCCCAGCTGGCTGCTCACCGAGATGAGGCGTGCGACTTGCTTCAACTGTGCGCCCAAAGTGCTGCCGGGATCGGCTGCAGCGGGGAACGCGGTGCTGGTCGTCGGCGCGACCGCCAGGGCGTTGGTCACCAGATCGTAGAGGTTGAGCGCGCGGGCGCTGACTTTGGTCAGTTCGGTCTCGAACATGTGATTGACCGGGGTGGTGATCAGCGACCGCAGCAGGGTCCCTGCCGCCGTCGAGCCTTGCAGGCTGGTGCGCGCGGTGAGCGCGATCGGGCCGTTGGTGGTCAGCGAATATTGCACCGCCGTCTGCCCGCTGAGGAACACCGCATTGCCGCTGGGGTTCATGCAGGTCAGCGATGGATTGGCGTTGCCCGACTGCAACAGATCGCCGATCCGCCCGCCCCAACCCGAGCTTGCGCCCTCGGGTGAGGAGCTTTGCCAATAGCTCTGCTGGTCGTTGTGGCTGAGCAGCTTGGGCGGCAGTAGCACCGATTTGTTGGTATATTGGGTTTTGGTGGTCGGCTGGACCAGCGTGCCGACATTGAGCAGCACCGCCATCTTGCCGGCGTTGAAGATCGGCAGGATCGGGGCCAGCTCGGGCGCCAGCGCATAGGTCCGCCCGCCCGCTAGCGGCACCGTCGGCGCGAGCGTTGTGCCAGCCAGCGAAGCCTGCGAGTAGGCGAGCGCCGAGCGCTGGGCGTTGTAGAGATTGTAGTTGGCGGTGTCGGCAGGGATCAGCGTGTTGGCATAATCATTGCCGCCATAGAGGAACACGCAAACAATCGCCTTGTAGTCCGAGGCGGTTGCTGCCGCTGCCTCGCCAATCGCGGCAAGATTGAGCACGAAGGGCGTCGCCGCTCCGGCAATCGATAGTGCGGATGCGCGTTGCAGAAAGGCGCGGCGGGAATAGTCTGAAACCATAGCGTTGCCCTACTTCTGCACGAGGTATTCAGGGGCGGCCATCACCAGCACGATGGCCGCATAGAGCCGGTTGGCCTGCCCGGCGGCAGTCGTGGTGGCGATCGAATCGAGCGCGGTTTTCATCGAGGCGATGGTCGCCGAACTGATCTGGTTGGCGGCGAGGATGAGGTTGAGCTCGTTCAGCAAAGCCTGGCTGTCGGCAATCAGCGCGTTGAGCGAGGTGTAATCCGCCTTGGCCTCACCCGCACCGCTGGCGATCAGCGTCTGCATATAGTTGATATAGGCGACCACCGAGGGCTCGTTGACGATCTGAAACTCGGGCGCGACCAGTCCCTGCGCTGC
>JAHFPT010000343.1 GCA_023266625.1 Novosphingobium sp.
GAGCACTTTGGGCAGGTCGGTCCAGACATCGGTTTCGTCGCGCAAATGGGTCTGCGGGAGGCCGACGTGATCGATCACCACCACGGTATCGGGATTGCGGGCGATCAGCGCGTAGGCATCGTCGAGATGGCGCGTGGCGAACATGTTGACCGGCAGGCCCAGCCGGGCACCTTCCTTAAGCACCAGGTTGAGCCCGGGATCGGAGGCATCGGTGGTGTCTGCAAATGCCAGCATGATGCGCATGCCGACGGCACCGGGATGGCGGGCCCAGTCCGCGATGGTTTCAGCCACCGCAGCGTCAGTGGGATCAACCGGCTTTACCAGGGCGAACCGATCCGGGTGCCGAGCATAGACTTCCTCGGCATAGCTGCTGTCATAGCGATAGGTGGTGAAGGTGGAGACGATGATCGCGCCATCGATGCCCAGCGCATCCATCGCCGCGACCTGTTCGTCGCCGGTTACATGCTCCGGCCCGGTGATCTTATGGACCCAGGGCCGCTCAGGCGTATCGGTTTCGTAAACATGAACCTGACTGTCGATCACTGCCATCCGAACGCTCCTTCACCTGTCAATCCCGGTGGTATCTCAACCCCGGTTCAGACCTTGTCACAGGTGATGATGGCATCGCGCAATTCGTATCCCTGAGTCGACATCGACCAGGTCATGGTCGGGTCGTTGACCATCTTGTAGCCGGGGACGCGCAGCAGGCGGTCGAGGAAGACGCGGGTCTCATGCAAGGCGACCTGCGCACCGGGGCAGCGGTGCGGCCCGTCGCCAAAGCTGGCCCAGGCACCCGCGATTTTCATCTTGCGGGCGCGGTCGGGATCGATCGCATAGGGATTTTCGCCAACCACGTCTGTGTCCGAATTGACGCCGCGGATGTCGATACCAATCAGCTGGCCCTTGGGGATCGTGCCTTCGCTGGTGCCGGGCACGTCCTCATCCGGCTTGCGATAGAGATATCCGGCAATCGGCTCGATGCGCAGGATTTCCTCGATGATCGCGAACTGGTCTTCCTCGTCGCCGGCAAGGAATCGCTCGGCCAGCGCGGGATTGTCGCGCAAGTGCCAGGCGGCCATGATCATGAATTCGCGCGTGGTCGAAACGCCTGCTCCGGCATAGGTCAGCACCTCGATGATGATGCCCTTCTGGGAATAATTGTTCTGCACCATGTAGGAGATCACGTCATTGCGCGGCTCCTTGCGGCGGGCTTCCATGGCGGGGACAATATCCTTCTTCCACAGCTCAAGGATCCGCCGCATGCGCTGGGCATTGTGATACCAGCCGAACACCTTGTCATGTATGAAGCGATAGAACGGGCGTTTGTCGAAGCTGTTGTTCGCATCCATGTTCGTCTTGATGCGGCGGGTCAGTGCCTTGCGGTCGGTCTCGGTCAGACCGACGATTTCCATCGTCACATCCGAGGCCAGTTCAAGGCTGTAGTCGTCGATTTTGCCCCGGCCGTTCATCTGGAAATCGGCAATGACGCGGTCCATCGTGGCGTGCATGAGCGGAATGTAGCGATCGACGATGGCCTTGGGTGTGAAATAGGGCGCGACGGAAACGCGGCGCTTCTTGTGCGCTTCGCCATGCAGGAAGAAGAACGAGATTTCATCCGGCTTGCTCATGTCCATCTGGTCGGCAGAGCTCGATGCCTGCCGCATGGCGGGCGAACGCAGGACCTCGCGGGCGAACTTGAAGCTGCTGGTGATCCGGGCGTCCTTGAAGGGCGTAAGGCCGGTCTTGATTGATTCGGCAGTCTTGCGATCATCGCGTCCGGCATCAACAGACGAGCCAGAGCTTGCTAGTACTTGAGTGTTCATATCTTCCTCTCAGGTTCCGCAAGGCCAGCCTCGTGAAAAGGCAACTGCGCGGAACGAACGGTGTGTCGCGGTAAATTCTGCCAGTCGGCTGACAGAAAATCAACTTCATTCGGTGGCCCACTTTCAAACGGCGGCTGCGGAGCCTCTACTTATGTCGTGCAGCGTCAGGTGATCGACGCATGACCCGATAGTTTTGTCTCGATTGCAGGAATGGCAAATGCATCTATGACAAGGTTCGGGGACAGGGTTCGGGATTCCGGATTTTGGATCGACACCAATCGGATTGATGGTGCCCTTGTCCGGACGAAACTGAGAGGACCGAGCCTTGGCGATTGCAGATACCAAAGAACGCTCCAACGTTTACGAGACCGCGCGCCAGTCGGCCGCGCTTCGCGCCGCGCATTATCTGTTTGGCGGTGAACCCAAGATCTTCAGCGACAATCTGGCCCAGGGCCTGTCCGGCGTGGCGGAATCCAAAATCGCGGCCATGATCGACAGCGTGCCCACCGCCAGCGCGACGACCTGCATCCTGCGCAGTCGCTTTACCGAGGATCACCTGGCCACCGCGCGCAGCCGGGTGAACCAGTATGTGTTGCTGGGGGCAGGGCTCGATTCCTTTGCTTTGCGCCAGGGCGAGGCGCTGAGCGACCTGCTGGTCTATGAGGTCGACGATCCGCCGTTCCTCGAATGGAAGCGGCAGCGGATCGCCGAACTCGGTCTCGTGGAGCCGCCGCAGCTGCGCTATGTGCCGTGCGATTTCGAAGTAACCACCTTGCCCGATGCCCTGGCGGCCAGTGATTTCGATCCCGACAGCCCGTGCTTCATCTCCTGGCTGGGGGTTACCCAGTACATCACGGTCGAGGCGACGAAGGCCACATTGGCCTGGGCCGCATCGCGTCCGGCGGGATCGGAGATCGTGTTCACTTACGTGGAGGGCAACAATCACGCGGTATCCGTCAAGGAAAGCCTGATGTCGCAGGTCGGCGATCTCACCTTCTACTCGCCCGAGCAGATGATCGCGCTGTTGAAGCAGGCTGGATTCAGTCAGATCGAGGAAATGACCGAGGAGCGGGCTCACGAATTGTTCTTCCGCGATCGCACGGACGGGCTGATCGCTCCTAAGTCGCAGCGCCTGCTCAGCGCGATCGTTTGACGGTGCGCCCTCGCACCGATTGAAACAGGTCGACTTGCGGTTCCAGAAGCGGGCGGGCATGGCGAACGCGCCAGTGCTCGCCTGCGGGCTCTGTCGGTGGACAACCAAGCAAGAGTTTTCCGATGAGTCTCGACCCCCGACTGCGCTCCCGTCTGGTGCTTCCGGCAGTCTGTGCGCCGATGTTTCGCGTTTCCAGCCCGGCGCTGGTGCGCGAGGCATGCAAGGGCGGCCTGATCGGCGCGCTGCCGCGCCAGAACGCGCGTGACCTTGAGACTTTCGATGCCTGGCTGGGCCAGATCGGCGAAGCGCTGAAGGCTCATGCGGGGCAGAATCCCGACGCGCGGATCGGCCCGGTCGCGGTCAATCTCTCGCGTCTGACCGAAGACCAGATGGCCGAGCACATTGCCGTCTGCGGCAAACACGGGGTGGAAATCATCATCAGCGCGATGGGCGATCCCACCGAACTGATCCGCCGGGTGCACGATTGGGGCGGCAAGGTGTTCCACGATGTCACCAATATCCGCTTTGCCGAAAAGGCGATCGAGGCGAAAGCCGATGGGCTGACCTGCATCGGATCGGGCGGCGGCGGCCATTCCGGGCAGATCAGCCACCTGGCCTTCATCCCCCGCGTGCGCGCGATGTTCGATGGCACGATCATCATGGCCGGCTGCGTCGGCACCGGCGCGGCGATCCGCGCGGCGGAAGTGCTGGGGGCAGACCTTGCCTATCTCGGCACCCGTTTCATCGCCACCGAGGAATCGAACGCCGCGCCCGAATACAAGGCGATGCTGGTCAGCGAATCGGCGCGTGACCT
>JAHFPT010000006.1 GCA_023266625.1 Novosphingobium sp.
GGCCTTCCGTTCCGGCTCGCAGCGTCTAGCTCCTGGACCCGGCTGCCCCATGCTTCTTCCATCCGCACAACCTGACTTCTGCGGAGTCCTGGTGGAATACGATAGCGATCCGCTTCCGGCTGGCGTCCACAAACGACGATCACGCTGTCGCTAGCTTCAGGCGAGCGTGGGCAAGGATCCTCGCCATAGACTTCCAGCGACACAATCCGCTCAGGCGGTGACGCTTGCCCCCCGACGCTGAGCGCCATGGCCACAAACCCTGCAAGGCAGCGCGCGCAAGCACGGCCACGGCGCTCCATTGAACCGGCATCCTTCCTCCCGACGCAAAGGTCGATGAGGAGCTATTGCGCGGGAGCTTATCGCTATCGTGACGCGAACATTACATGAATTTTAGAATGCAAAACCGTTGCGTTTAACGGTAGCGCAGGGGAAATCTCCATCTACAACGAGTAGAAGGTTTCGGAGGCTCGATCGCTGTTGTTGAACGGAACATAGAGCAACCGCTGCCGGCTATCGGAAGAAGGCTTGCCTCAGCGCTCCGAACGTTCATAACGGGAGAGAACGATGCCCATGCGGCGCACGTCGATGTTGGTTTCGGGCGCTGTTTTAAGCGTGTCGCTTGGTGGCTGCGTCAGCACAGCGCAGCGGCCGGCTTACACCTACTATCAGGTATCATGCGAAACTCCCGGGGCGGTAACAGCCAAATTGTTACCGCCGGTCGTTCGACCAGAGGCCGAAATAAGTCCGAATCCATCGCCCGAGTCTCCGGCGCAAACCACCGGGTCGGAGGCTGCAGAAACCTGTGTGATACCTGTCGCTAGGTCCAGCTCCAACTACTCTCGCGGCTACTACCCGGGAGGTCTTTACGGTCAGACCCTTTATGGCGCTGGTGGGTTCGGGCTATTTGGCCTTGGCGGCCATGGCGTGGGCCATGGCAGACCGAGCCACGGTGTTTCGGGTCATGGCCCGGGGGGACATGGCGGGGGACCTCCTTCCGGAGGCGGGCATCATGGAGGCCGCCACTAGCCGACACCTTGTATCGCTCCTCGTTGGGAGCTCAAGCGTCGACGCGCTTGCCGCTTCGCCGCCACAAAGCGGATTGCGGGGGGAGTGCCCCTCGAGAGCTACGGGTGCAGTAGCGCCTGGGCGAACGAACGACGCCAATGACCAGGTCGGAAAATTTTGAGGATGTATTTCCATGGCTGCGACGATTCCGTACATGAACGATTTGCCGATCCACCGCGCGCCCACAGCCGCTGCAGTGGAACCAAAGTCAGCCATGTCGCTTTCAGAGCCGGGTCTTCGATGAAACTGCTCCTTATCGAGGACGATCTGCCGACAGCCGGTTACGTCTGCCAAGGGCTTGTTGAGCTCGGTCATGCCTGCGACCTTGCCTCTACCGGGTTGGATGGTCTGACCGCAGGGCTCACAAAAGAGTATGATGCGATCATTCTCGATCGCAATCTGCCACTTATGGACGGCCTGTCGGTGCTCGAGGCGCTTCGCGCCCAGGGCCACAAGACGCCGGTCCTGATCTTGAGTGCCTTGGGCCAGGTGGATGATCGCATCCGAGGACTCAATGCGGGGGGTGACGATTATCTCACCAAACCTTTCTCATTCCAGGAACTTGTGGCAAGGCTTGCGGCTATCGTTCGCCGGGTAGAGGGCGTCGCGACACCGCCGCGGACTCGGCATATCGCCGATTTGGAATTGGATTTACTCACCCGGGTGGCCCGGCGCGGCGAGCGGCGCATTGAACTCTCAAACAAGGAATTTCAACTCCTTGACTATTTTCTTCGACATATCGGGCAGGTGATCACGCGAACGATGTTGATCGAAGCGGCTTGGGACTACAGCTTCGATCCCGGAACCAATCTCGTTGACGTCCATATCAGCAGGCTGAGAGCCAAGCTGGACGGCGATGGCGAGGCGCCGCTGCTCCACACGGTCCGAGGTGCAGGCTACAGACTCGATGCGAACTAGGCCTTCGCACGCCCGAGCAGCGACGTTTCGGGGCGCGCTCTGGGTGACTGTCGCCATTTTGTTGGCGACCGTAACAGCGCTCACCCTGCAATATGCGCGTACATTCAGTGTGCTTGAGGCCGAATCGCGACATCTCGTCCAAACAGAAGTCACCGGGCTCATGGATCGCTATCGCGCTGGCGGAATCGCGGAAGTGAAACGTTTTATTTCGCAGGCTCGTTCGCGCGTCGACCGGAGCGATTCAATTTACCTGCTCGAGCGTGCCGACAAGGTAATTGTAGCAGGTGATCTAAGCGAATGGCCGGTTGGCGTTGATAAACCAGGATGGCAGGCCTTCACGATTCCCGGGCGTGGCGACGACATGCTCTTCAAACGTCGTGTAGAGGCCGAGCTTCTCACGATTGGTCCCGGATACCGGCTTCTCGTTGGACACCTGTCGGATGGCCGTGAGCAACTTCGTGCACGCTACCTGGAGGCGCTCGCATGGTCGGTCGCGGTAACAGCGCTCGTGGGACTAATGCTAGGCTGGCTGATCAGTCGGCGCGCGTTGCGCTTCGTCGAGCGCGCTTCTGCAACTGGTGAACGGTTCTTGGCCGGTGGGCTTAACGAGCGTCTGCCGGTGACCGGGCGCGGCGATGAATATGACCGGCTTGCTGAGGTCGTGAACGCCTGTTTTGAGGAAGTGGAGCGGATGGTTGCAAGCCTGCGTGCTGCGACTGATGGTTTGGCTCATGATCTGAAAACTCCGCTGACCCGCATGAAAGTAAGAGCGGAACTGGCCATGCTGCGAAGTGCCCCGGTTGGACCGGAGTTCTTAGCGGCTACGACGCGCGATATCGACGCTCTCCTGAAGCTGATCAACGGTCTCCTAGCGTTGGCGCGTGTCGATTCCCTTACAACCGATATGCTGCAACCGCTTGACCTTGCAGATATCGCGCGCGAGGCAATCGAGTTGTACGATCCGGTCGCGGAGTCGGCAGATCAAAATCTGATGGGCGAGTTGCTTTCCGCGCCAACGACCGGAGCACCATCGCTTCTGGTCCAGGCCACGTGCAACTTGATTGACAACGCGCTAAAACACGCTCCGAACAGCGGCGCAATTGGCATCAAGACCGATATTCTGGACGGAAAAGCAGTCCTCACGGTAACGGACAACGGTCCGGGCATAGAGGCCGCGCAACGCAACCGTGCAACCGACCGGTTGGTGCGGCTCGATGCGAGTCGGTCAACTGAGGGAAGCGGGCTTGGGCTCTCGATAGTTGCGGCGGTTGCTCGCGCACATGGAGGCTCGATCGTGCTCGAGGATAACTCGCCAGGCTTGCGTGTCTCCATGCGGCTACCGCTGAACAACGAAGCACAACGTCCGCACAGGATAACTAAGCGCGATCCGGGAAAGCCAGTTAGCGGGGTCTGATGTGTCATCGTCCGCTTCCGAGCGCGCGGATGGCAATCACACCATCAATTCAGGTCATGTCAATTCACATAAGTGATATAGCTGCAATAGACGAAAGGGACCAGGATCCTCGCATCTGTGGAGGCGTTGGTAAAGGAGTTCTCGGACCTGGTGACACGGCACGACGCCAGGCAAGCTATCTCGATTGCGCGGTACTCGAATTCGCGCTTGTTCAGACTTTGCGATCGATCCAATGGCCGTAAGAGGAGACAGAGATGGGTGGACATAGGCGTGATGACCGCTTGCCTCGCGGCGGTTATGGCGAGCACCAGTTTTCCGACCAGTGGGCGGGCCGCCCGATGGCCGGCGATCCAGCACGGCGACTGATGCGGCCCATATCTTGGATCGGCGTACTGGCTGGGCTTTCGGTGTGGTCTCTGCTCGCCTGGATTGGCTACGCCTTTGTCGATCCCATCCTCTCCTGGTTTGCGACCAATGCCGGCTTGTTGGCGGACAGCGGGAAGAATCTGGCCACGGTCGCCGGGGCCGGCAAGGGCGTCGGCAGCGTCGTTGACAATCTTAACGTCAACGGTTTTTCGGGTCAGGCCATAGCTTTGCTGCGAGTAGTCCTGAAACCGGCGATTATTGTGCTCTGGGTGATCGGAGCCCTCGCCCTCATTGCCGCCCCCCTAGTTCTTCCGAGAATCGGGCGAATGCTAGGCCGCCGCCGACACTGATCGCTCCCCGGCCGGTCTATACCCGGTTCGGGAGCGCCTTCGAGAGATTGGCAGGCCTTTCGGGACAACACGTTGCACTCTGGTGCGCCAGACATCATCAGTTCGTTAGGCCTCCTACTCTGGCTCTGAAAATCGGAAATAATGTGCGAATCAACCGAGAAAGACTTTCCGAAAGGAGTTCGGTAAGTACGCGAATATTTATCTTGTCTGCGGCGATATTTGTGACCCCGCTCACTGTATTTATTGGCTATTCTGTTTCAGCTTCTAAGGAACATTCGAAATGGGGTGTCGCTACATTGCGATTATCAATACCGCCGGGTGGCTCACAAACGGTAAATGCCTATATGGAAGCGGGTGATCGACTGGATCTTTCCTGGACCGCAAACGGCGTGCATCTTGGCTATGAATACCAGTTGATCGAAGGGCATAATGATGCGGTTTTAGGAGCAGGGCTGTCGGACAAAGGCGGCAAGCGCTTCAATGCCGATCACGGTAGTCTCTATGGCGTGGCGTTTCAAAATCATTCTACGAATAATGCGAGGGTGGTCGTACGAGCGACAGGAAGCTTCGAGTTTTTCAAGGAGATGTCTTACCCACCTGATGCCCAGAAAATTGCTAGCCAGGCGCCTCATCGCCATTGATTTTTTAAATTCCGTTTCCCAGTACGATCAATGGCTGGTGGCAAGGCTTGGTGCGCGGCCTTTCGATTGGCTGGTGCGGGCCAAGTTATGTCGTTGAACCTCGCGTTATGGCGCTCGGACAGGCACAAAAACAGCGGGCCGGAAAAGGTAATCTGGCTTTCGCGGTCCTCTCACCTCGATGCGCTCATCGGCAAGCCCCGTTTCTGAAAGCGCGCGGTCGATGGCCGCACGGAAGCACAACTTCTCAGCGTCCTCGCACAGCTTGGCGATAGAAGTGGACGTACGGAGGTCCGAGGAACTGGCGCTAATAATACACGCCCGCCCTTACTAGGCTACACTCTCTGATCGCGAATATAACTGCCATTTATTTGCCGGGTTCACGACTTTAGCCAATCGAGGAGTTCGGGGACCAGCAACTCGGCATTGAGTTGGTCGTCGGACAATTCGACGAACGAATCCAGATCGCGTATGATTACGACACCGGTATTTTTGAACCGTGCCGCGAGCCTTCGCAGGAACCCGAAATCTACGTCGTGCTCGCATGCGCCCATGAACAGAAAGTAGACTTGATCGCCCCGTTGCTCGGATTCTTCGAGGACTTTGATCGTGCGCGCATGATCGGCCGGGTCGTTCTCGCCGTCCGTTACAAAGATCACGATTGACCGCTTCCTAGCGCGAATCACCGGGTCCGTGGCAACGCCGAAAAAGCGGCTGAGGAAGCCGCCTCTTTCCGGCTCCGCCGTTAGCCAGCCAAAATGTTGGAGATTGCGTTCGAGCACATAGCTGTACGTCGTCCCGCCATTCCAGCCGGGCACTTGGTCAATTACGTTGCGAACAATGTACCCTTCGGAATCGTCGGGTGTCACGGTGCCAACGTGATGGACGCTGTGCTTACCGTCGCTGAAGGTAAAAACATCAATCCGACCATCGGGGTCCAGTTCCATACCGTAGGGCACGAGCCGGGCGATCAACTGGCTGGTTGTTCCCTCTTCATGCTCGTGCTCAAAGGAGCCGGATACGTCCATGTCAAAGATGAGTTCTGCTTTCACGTCGTGGGCGATACCCGCTTTGTCGAGGGAGAGGCGCAACGCGCGCGCGGACTTTTCCAGATTCAGTTGCAGGGCCACGGTGCTCGATCCTCATGCTTTGAGTTGTTGAAGGATGGTACGGAGCTGAAATTGAAGTTCAGTCGCCTGAGTGGGGGTCGGTTGCCGGCTGGCGGGAGAAGCGACGTTCAGCGCGGCGATAGCGACCAGCCAGCCCGGCAGCGTCACGAGCACCACGTTCTGAATCGCCGCGACCAAGCTTAGTGGTTGCTCCGACTGGCTGTCGCGCAACGAGGCGCTGTTCCGGATTTGCAGCGCCGTTTGCGCAAGACTCATGCTGCGTTCCAGCAGGCGCCGTGACAACTCGGGTCGGTCATTGACAAGATGTTCGGACAGGAAAGCAGCCGCAAGGCCCGCCGCCTCTATATCTTGCCAAGCTGCATCGAGGCGGCGCGATTGCTCGTCGAATGAGGTCTTGAGGGCAAGGAGCGGCTCGAGAGTCACGTTGGTCAGCCGGACCAACTGTTCGAGTTCGACTCGCGCGGTCTCAAGTTTGCCAGCTGTATCGATCCGGCCGCCGCCGAACAGGCGGCCGAATAAACCGGGCGACAGTCCAGAACCGCAGACCGCCTCCAAGTCGATCGTGTCGAGCAGGTCGGCGATTCGAACTAAATAGCGGCGCGCTCTGATGAGCACCTCTGCCTGTGATAGCTCCAGCGTAGTTGAGACGAGTTCGGCATAGTCTTGCTGAGCCTCATGGCCCCACATCGTGACTTGCCGGTCGCGCGCGCCTTCCGGAACGAAGCTCCTGACCAGCCGAACCGCTTTTCCCGACACTGCTGGCGCTACACCAGGGGAAAGACGTTCAATATCGGCCGAGACGACAACGATCCGTTTACGCTCGACGCCGGGGATCGCCGTTGGCGCGGTGATGACGCGGCCCGGCTTCCCGCTTTGCGGATGCTCCACAGCCAGAACGGCGGGCTTGGTTCCACCCGTCCCTTCCTCGCCGCTTTGCGCATTAACGTTTTGGCTGCTGGAAGCGCGCCGCGTCCTGTCCACTTGCCTAATAATCGTCGGACGCAGTCTGCCCGGCGGTTCCTCAGTGCCGGACTTTCCGCTCGGAGCCGGGTCGTCACCCATCTGTCGGATCAGGAGAAGTGCGCGAGGACATCGTTGAAGGTCCCGTTAAAACCGCGGCCCACAGCCGCATATTCCCATCCGTCGGGACCGAGCAGGATGCTGCCGAGCTGGACGACGTTAAAATCCTTGAATTCGGACGATAGCTGATAGGCACCAAGTTCCCGCCCGGTATCGTCCGACAGCGTAATGGTGCAAACGTCGATGTCGCCAAAGGCGGGTTCGTCTTCTTCAGCCTCGCCGGTGTCGTGGCCGCCGCCATGTTCCGCGTCGTGGACCGTTACCAGGATCGGAATCTCGTTTACCCCGTCCGGCAGTTTCGAACCGTCAACGATAATCGATTCGCTGTTGTTTTGTACCCGCATGTCGCCGCTGTGAGAGAGCCCGCCACCGGGTGTTTGAAAAGACCCGTCCGGATTTGCGGCCAGCGCGCCACCGCGCGGGTTCATCCGCTTTGTATTGTAGGTGGAGAGTACGCTGGCGAGTTCGGTCACCTTGGCCCCGTCTCCATCGTTGCGCGCCTCGAGCGCGTGCACGTCGACGTCATCGGCATGATCGGCATCGCACCGCCACTCGACCTTTGCGGTGAACCGGGCGCCCTTGTTTAGCGAAAGCTGAAGCTTCGGCGTCGCGGTGCCGGGCTTGTCGAGGGAAAGTGTCAACATGGTCGTGCGGATCCTCGTACAACAATCAGCGTGGGAGATGACGGTCTCTATTTCTGCGAGAGGGTAGCAAGTTCCCGCCGGGCGTCGGCAAATTTTTGACGAGCGATGTCGAATTTCTCATCGGTGGTCTTTCTCGCAGCCTCGACCAACCCGTGGATCTCCTTCGTAGTGACGATGATTGACTCAATCTGCTGCGCCTGCGCGACGCGGTTTTCACCGGGGGCCAGCGCAGCCGCCACGGCCACGTCCTTGAGGGCCCGACCGCGAAGTTCGGTGAGTTGCCGGTCGAGTTTGGCTTGGCGCCCGGCAATCTGTTGCACACTTTTGACCGCGAAGGCGCCGTGGATCGACAGCAGCGTCATCTTGATCGATGCAAAACGCGACGCGACTGTTGTGGCCGTCTCCTGCAACGTCGCCACGCCCGCCTGCTCGATCTGCTGAATAACCAGCTGATCAGCAGGTAGCCGCGTATAGCTTCCCTCGAGCGCTAGCGCGCGGCTTTCAAGAAGCCGCAGCTTGTCCGTTAATTCCAGAACGCGACCTTGGGCGACGGGATCAGCGGGATCGAGCGCGGCCTTCTCACCTGCGACATAGGCTTGGGCCTTTTCAAGCAACGCCCGGGCAACGCCCGCTGCCACGGTGAAGTCGTCGAAATGCGTGCCATAGCTTCGCTTGAGTGCTTCGAGCGCCTGCAACTCGACAAACAGCTTCTGCATTTCCATGGATAGCGCGCTTTCCAGCTTCGTCATCTCGTCAGCCAGTGTCTTTGTCCGTCCAGCGATAAGGTTGCCGATCGCTGTCAACAGTTCTTCGGCGAGTTGATCGGGCCGCTTGCCGCGAAGCCGGCCGAGCAAGCTGCCAATCAATCCGGGTTTTTCGCCGTTCTGTACTTTGTCCAGAATCTCCGGAAGGTCGGCGTCTTCCACTCCCTTTTCGAGCCGCCCGAAGAGCGCGAACACAGCCGCCGCGGAGTTTTTATCGAGCCGGGCGAGGAAGCCGTCGAGCGTGCGCTGGAGCGCCTGCTCCGCATCGAGCCCGAGTCTGATCACGTCGCCTGACGGCATTGTGGCGAAGTCGATCTGCGCAATCCTCTTCTGCGCGTCTAGCAATTGTTCGGGACGAAGCACGATAGCGCCGGTCGCCAGTGGAACTACCCCAACAGGTGCCGTGGGTTTGAAGCTGTCTGCGGTCGGAATGGACCCGATGGTCGTGGGCTTCATAGTCTCTCCCTTCGCCATGCGTTCCGGCGCAGCATGTCAAAATTAACCGGCGTCGATGAATCGGTGGCACAAGCCGCCTGGACGGAGGCAACCCTAACACTGACGTTCGATACTCGAAATCTGGCCCTAACGCCACAATGCGAGAGCGTTGACATAGAGTACAGCGTAACCAACGAGAAGTGCCCCCCATCCCTCTCATGGCAGCCGAATATCGATGATTCATCAAACCATTGCTGCGGAGGCGGTGCCGCCGACCAGCTAGCATCGTTGCGGAGCATGCCGGCCGGGGATCGTCGCCAGCGGTGCTCCGTCCGAGCCGGATCGCCGCGTCGCCCTGGCGAGCTGATCAGCGCCGCGACGACATCGGTATCTGGACCGCTGTCTTCATCGACCGGCCTTTGTCGGCCGCTTGTCAACAGCTCAAGCCCGGAACGCAGCCACGACTACACCGCCGCATATAACTAGGACAACCTCCCTGGCACTTCCCAATCCATGTCCGACTGAATGACAGCCAGCGCCCCCTGTCGAAAAGCTTGGCCTGAACAGCGCTTAGAACATCGTGGGCCTGCGCCGATCTCACCTCGCTTGGCACTAACTCTGCCCGGTCAAGTCTGTACGCGCCAAGATCAAGATCGCCGAGGCAATCCGCTATGGGCTTATGCGTTGGGATGGCCTCACCATGTTCCTCGACGATGGGCGCATCGACCTCGACTACAACACCGTCGAGCGCTCGATCCGCGCGCTCGCGCTTAATCGCAAGAATGCCCTGCTCGCTGGCTCAGACGAAGGCGGGGACAACTGGGTTTTCGTCGCCACGCTCATCGAATGCTGCAAGCTCAATGGGCTTGGTCCATCCGCCTGGCTGACCAACACGCTCGCACGCCTCGCCAACGGCCACCCCGCAAACGCGGTCGGCGAACCCATGCCTTGGATCGCGGTGGGCTGAGGACATCGCTTACACATCAAAGGCCAGCTGAACAACATGACCCATGCCACGCTGTAGCTGAACTGTGCGCCAGCTTGAGAATAGGTGGCTATGCCGCTCGGGTCGTCGTCGGATGCACCGGTAATGAGACCAGGACCTAAAACCTTCAGCAATTTCGGATGCGCTGGCTTTTTAAAGCATCCGGCGGATTGGAGAGAGCCGACGGTTTTGGATCATTCATCGTATATCCTGGTTCACGCTCTGATTTCTAACAGGAGGCAGATCACCTCCACTTACCTCCTTGGTGGCGCCACACCCGAAAGCCAATGTGAGATAGCCGACCGGACAGGCGGATCAGCGAGAACACTGCATATCGAAGCCCAAGCCCGGAACGCCCCAGCGTGCGGGCACCCACCAGCAACACCTTTGCAGCGACAATCCACACGCCGGCCGGCAGCGCCAGCTCCCACCAGCGCAGAGGACGGCGAACGCGCGGAGCCCGCGAGTGCCTCTTGGCTGAATGAGGCGGGTCGCTGGTCGTCACTTGAACATGGCTCATTCCTGCCCGATTGTCTGTAATGACAAAGCTGATCGCAGCCTAGCACGGAATTGCAGGCGATGGTGTCGATCCGACAATCATGAAAGAGAGGGTCATGGGGCCGAGTGTTACCATTCTTCAAAAGCATGCCTCCGCCTTTTGGCTGGCGCGGGGCGCGATTGTGCTAACGGCCGCGCTGAACCTTGTCCTTATGGACAATCTCACCCTTGGCCCACGTTGGCTGGTGCCGGCTTTCGAAATCGCGCTGCTCGTGCCGCTTTCCATCGCTACGGCATGGATGTAGGGACGCATTCAACAGGCCACGACTCATCATCACAGGACCTGATCGTCCGTCACCGCCGCTTCGTTCGACGCTTCGCCTTGTTGCTCATAGCTTTGGTCACTGTCACGAATTTTCAGGCGCTCGCGGCGGTTATCCACGCGCTGCTTGTTCTCAATGGTCCAAAAGGAGCTACCGGGCAGTCTTTGCTGCTGGACGCGCTGAACATCTGGTCACAAACATCGTTGTCTTCGCCCAATGGTTCTGGAATCTCGACACGGTGTACCCCGCCATGCGCGGTCTTGATACCGCGCGTGCCGCGGACTTCCTCTTTCCTCAGATGATCGCCAGCAAAATCGTCGGGACCGAGCAATGGACCCCTGGATTAATCGACTAATTCTATGTTTCATTTACGAACGCGACCGCCTTCTCCCCCACCGATACGATGCCGCTAAGTGCACGAAGCAAACTGCTCATGATGGTCGAAGCTGGCGCTTCACTCCTGACGGTGGGCCTTGCCTCTGCCAGTGCCGTGAATGTGCTGGCGTAGCGGTAGCTGAGAAAGAATGATGGTGACGAAGCCCAAGGCATCCCTGAGGCTGCAGAAGTGGGGATATGCGTTCGAAGCGACGCAAGGATCGCGTCCTGCTAGAAGCGCTCGTCTATCAATGTTTGGAGGGTCTTGATGAGCGTTGTTGCCGCTTCCCTGTATCGCCATGGCCAGCGGGTCCGGTCTGTTTCGATCGACGAGCCGACATTCTGTTCGGACGACAAGGCCGAGTTCGTCTGGATTGGCCTACTGGAGCCGTCCGAGGAGGAGCTTCGGAAGCTCCAGGAGCACTACGGCCTTCACCCGCTTGCGGTTGAGGATGCCCTGAAAGCCCACCAGCATCCAAAGGTTGATGTCTACGGCGATCAGTTGTTCGTGGTCGCGCTGACCGCCCGGCTTGAGGATCAGGTTATCGCCTATGGCGAAACCGCGATATTCGTGGGTCCCAGTCATGTTATCACCGTGCGTCATGGATCGGCACGCTCGCACAGCACGCTGCGCGGCCAGCTTGAGGCGGCACCGTCACTGCTCGCGCATGGTGTCGACTATGTTTTGCACGCCATCATAGACTTCATCGTCGATGGCTATCTGCCGATCGGGGAAGCTATCGAGGAGGACGTGGTCGCTATGGAGCAACGGGCCCTGGACGCTTTCCTGGCCCGCGCCGAAATCAGCCGCATCTTCAACCTGAGGCGTGAGTTGATGCGATTCCAGCGGGTCCTCGGCCCCATGGGTGAGGTGGCGAACAAGCTCACCCATGATGACATGCCCTGCATCGACAGGGATGTGATCCCGTATTTCCGGGATGTGCTCGACCATATCCACCGGGTCGAAACCACGGTCGGCGGCCTTCGCGAAGTGCTTTCATCGGTATTCGAGGTCAGCAACCTGCTCGAACAGCAGCGCACCGGCGCGAGCACCCGGCAGCTTGCAGCCTGGGCAGCCATTCTGGCCGTCCCGACTGCCATCGCAGGCATATACGGCATGAACTTCGAGAACATGCCCGAGCTGAAAACAGAGTATGGATATTTCGTCGTGCTCGCGGTGGTCGCCACGGTGTGCAGTGCGCTCTATGTTCGATTCAAGCGCGCGGGATGGATCTAGCCGCTGCCATGAATCGCCGACTGCAATGTGCGACGCCGCGCATCATCGGCCAGGATATGATGGCGGACGCTAAGGCTCTTACCGGTGGTGGGAGCCATGACCCAATCCGGCATGGCCACCCGAAAAGCCGTGCCCGCCGCCAAAGCGAGAGCCGAATCCAAAACCGATCCCGAACGAGCCATAAAAGGGTCGTCCGTAGTAGCCACCGTAGCCAGGGTAAAAGGATCGGCCATACCGAGACCCTGCGTCCGAAGCCGCCACCACGCACGTCGCTCCTGATTCAGGTGCCGCATCGACAGGCGGCGGAGCAGCGCTAGCAGTCGGGCGCCCGCTCCCCGTTGAGGTCTCAGGAGAGGTCGTTTCACCAGG
>JAHFPT010000155.1 GCA_023266625.1 Novosphingobium sp.
TGCGATTATTTTCTTGTAACTCCCTGCTGCGGTTCCCGGTTGCGCTTGATCGCCCTCCCCATTATCCGCTGCATAAATGCAGGGAACCCAATCGAAACAGCACGATCCGCTGGCCTGGTGTATCGTCATCGCGCTAGGCTTCCTTGCGCTCGCCTGGCACCGGCTGGGCATTCCCTCGAAAATCTACTTCGACGAAGTCCACTATGTCCCCGCCGCGCGCAAGCTGCTGGCGATGGAGGCGGTCAACTCCGAGCACCCGATGGTCGGCAAGGAGATCATCGCTGCGGCAATCTGGCTGCTGGGCGATCACCCGCTGGTCTGGCGCATTCCCTCGGCGCTGTTCGGAGCCTTCGGCCTGTTCGCTTTCGGGCGGACGCTCTGGTGGGCGAGCGGGCGGCGCTTCGCCACGCTGGCGGGAATGGGCCTGCTGGCCACCAGCTTCGCCTGGTTCATCCAGAGCCGCATCGCCATGCTCGACATGATCATGGCCGCCTTTGGCATGGCCGCGCTGTGGCAGATCGCGATTGCGGTGCAACTGCCAGCGGCGCGGGCGCGCTGGCGGCTGGCGGCGGCGGGGGTGCTGCTGGGCCTCGCGCTTGGCACCAAATGGAGCGTCGCGCCGGTAGCCATGTTGCCGGGTTTCGCTTTCCTCGCCTATCGTTTCCGCGACCATGGACGGCGGCTGCTTGCCGAACATGGCACCAGGCCAATCCCCGGCATATCGCTATGGGAAGCGGCGCTGTGGCTCGGCATCCTGCCGCTTGCCATCTATTGGGCGAGCTATCTGCCAGCCTTCCTCTATCCCCAGAACCCCACCGACCCGCTGTCGCCGATCGCCTGGCATCGCTATATGCTGCAACTGCAAGACAGCGTCACCAAGCTGCATCCCTACCGCAGCATCTGGCCCGACTGGGTGGTGAACTGGCGGGCAGTCTGGTATCTCTATGAGCCGGTCGACGGGGCGCAGCGCGGCATATTGCTGATCGGCAATCCCTTCTCGATGCTGGCGGCTCTGCCTGCGCTGGTCTGGTGCCTGTGGGCCGGGCTGTGGCGGCGGCGGCACGACGCGCTGGCCTTTGCCGCGCTCTACTTCGCGGCGCTCGGCCTGTGGATGGTCACCGCCAAGCCGATCCAGTTCTATTACCACTACCTGCTGCCCGGCACATTCCTGATGGCCTGTCTGGCGCTGTCGCTCGACGCGGTCTGGACGAAAGGAGGGCGGTGGCGCTGGGCGGCTTTTGCCCCGCTGGCGATTTCAGCAGGGATGTTCGTGTGGTTCTATCCGATCATCTCGGCAGCGGAACTGCACGAGGGGCGCAACAGCTTCGTGCATTGGATGTGGCTGAATAGCTGGCGTTAGTACTTCCCCCAGACGAACTTAGAACTCAACGCGAAGTTCCATACCGAGCCGATGACGATGCCGCTGATCGCGGCGGGATATTCGTGGAAGCCGAAGCGCACCAGCACGGCAGCGACGCCGACATTGGCGAGCAGTCCGATCGAACAGGTCAGGCCGAACTTGGCCCAGCCCTTGGCCAGTGCGGCGAATCCGGTCAGGCGTTTGTCGGCATAGGTCAGCGCATTGTTGAGCACGAAGTTGAAGGTCATGGCGACCAGCGCGGCAATCGTCTGGCCGAGCTCGAAGGCGGAAACCAGATTGCCTTTGAACGAGCCGCCGAAGATAGACAGGAACACCGCCAGCACCGCCATATGCACGACCACGCCGGCCGTGCCGATGGTGCCGAACAGCGCGAAGCGGGTCGGGATGATTCGGCCCAGCCATTTGTCGTAGAGCCCGACGAGGAATTCGAAGACCACGGTGCGGTCGAGTTTGGATTCGCCCTCGGCCCGCGCGGCGAAGTTCAGCGGGAATTCCTTGACCCTGAGCGGTTTGTCCACTGTGGCCAGAATATCGAGCAGGATCTTGAAGCCGACGCCCGAGAGCCGGTGGGCATCGGCGCGCAGGGTTTCGGCGCGCAGCATGAAATAGCCGCTCATCGGGTCGCTGAGTTCGACACCGGTCACCTTGCGGGCTATGGCATTGGCGAAGCCCGAGGCTTTGACCCGGTCGGGCCTGCCCCATTCCTCGGTGCTGGCCCCTTCGGTAAAGCGCGAGGCATAGGCGAGGTCGTATTCGCCGCTGGTCAGTGCGCTCAGCATCTGCGGCAGCAGGGCAGGGTCGTGCTGGAGATCGGCATCCATCACTGCGACATAGGGTGCGGAGGTTGCCAGCATGCCTTCGATTGCCGCTGAGGCCAGCCCGCGCCTGCCAATCCGCTGGATCACCCGGATGCGCGGGTCGGCAAGACCGATTGCGCGCGCTTCGTCGGCAGTCCCGTCGGGGCTGTTGTCATCGACATAGATCGCTTCCCAGCGGATGTCGGCCCCAAGGTCGCTCAGGGCCGCGTCCATCTTTGCTACCAGCGGACGCAGATTGGCCCGCTCGTTGTAGGTCGGCAGGATGATGGCGAGTTGCAGCGGTTTCACCGCTGCGTCGATGGCCTGTTCGAGGCGCGCATGCGTCATGTCCATGCCTTCGGGCGATATATGGTTAATACTAAGAATCCCTTAGTGCGCATCAGAGGCGCGCCAATACCGCATCGCCGATTGCCGCCGTGCCGTGGCTCCCGCCAAGGTCATGCCCGCGAATGCCGTCGGCCAGCGCGCTCGCCACCGCCGCCTCGATTCGCACGGCTTCCGCTTCCTTGCCAAAGCTGTGGCGCAGCAGCATCGCGGCGGAAAGGATCTGCGCCATCGGATTGGCGAGGTCCTTGCCCGCGATGTCGGGCGCGCTGCCGTGGATCGGCTCGTAGAGGCCTATTGTGCCCTCTGCCAGTGCCGCCGAGGCGAGCAGGCCGATCGAGCCGACGCACATGCTCGCCTGATCCGACAGAATGTCGCCGAACAGATTGCCGGTAACGATCACGTCGAACTGACCGGGGGCCTTGACCAGCTGCATCGCGGCATTGTCGACATACATGTGGCTGAGCTCAACCTCGGGATATTCGCCGGAAACCTCTATCACCACATCGCGCCACAGTTGCGAAGTTTCGAGCACATTGGCCTTGTCGACCGAGCATAGTTGCTTGCGGCGGCCCATCGCCGCCTTGAAGCCGACATGGGCGATGCGGCGCACCTCGTCTTCGGCATAGGACATCAGATCATAGCCCTGGCGGCGGCCGTCGGGCAGGATGCGGATGCCCTTTTCGCCGAAATAGACATCGCCGTTCAGCTCGCGAATGATCAGCAGGTCGATCTGCCGGGCGATCTCCGGGCGCAGCGAGGAGAGGTCTTCCAATCCCTCAAACAGCTTTGCCGGGCGCAGATTGGCGAACAGGCCGAGCTCCTTGCGCAGGCCGAGGATCGCCTGTTCGGGTCGCAAATGGCGTTCGAGATGGTCGCAACCGAAATCGCCGACCGCGCCGAACAGAATCGCGTCGCAGGCATGGGCAATTTCCAGCGTCGCGGCAGGCAGCGGGTGGCCATGCTTGCGCCAGGCCATCGCGCCGACATCGCCTTCGACCAGCTCCAGCTCATTGAGGCCGAGCGCCTGCAGCACCCGCACTGCCTCGCGCGTCACTTCCGGGCCGATGCCGTCTCCAGCGAAAACTGCGACTTTCATCGAAAAAGTTACCTTCAAATTTGGCCTTCAATCCGGGCCAGCCGCTCGCGCAGCATGGCGCGGGCCGCCATAACATCGCTTCGCCGTTCGGCAAGCGGGTAGCGCGCGATGGCTACGCCAAGCCGGTCGAAGGCGCCGAGCAGCGCCGCCCAGTCGTCCGTACTGGGCCGGGACACCGGCGCGCCATAGCCCAGCTCGCGCAGCAGCAGCGCCTCGTAAGACAGCAGGCCCGCTGTCCAGCCACGCGCCGAAGGGGCGGCGCAGACCGCGTCGAGCACACCGGACAGCGCCTCGTAGAGTTCTGGATAGGAATGGCGCTCGGGCAGCGCCATGGCGGTGAGGGCGGTCACCCAGGAGATTGCGGCGGCGGGCAGCGGTTCGGTCAGCCAGGGTCCGCGGCTTTGCGTAAGTTCGAGCCGGGCTGAGGGCAGCTGACTGCCGGGCCGCGCGGTCAGTTCCGCCGCGACGAGATTGCCGGGGATCAGCACCGGGCGCAGCTGCCGCCCGCGTCCGCCTGCGACATAGCCGGCGACCAGGCCATGATCCGCCGTCAGCAGCCGGACGATGACGCCCGTCTCGCCATGCGGGCGGCTGGCACAGACAATGGCGGGGGCGCTGAGGTGCATTGCACGGCTGTGGCGCGGCGCGGGAGCATTTACAATCCTCCTCCGAAGGGGGAGGGGGACCAGCGCAGCTGGGGGAGGGGCAGGTGCCGGATCACGCTACCCCGCCAGGTCAGGAAAACCCGCCCGTGCCCCTCCACCAACCTGCGGTTGGTCCCCCTCCCCGTGCCGGGGAGGATTAGCTCCCCTTGCTCCCGATGCCCTGCTCTCCTAAAGCCCAAACCATGAAACGCTCCACCGGCCAAGACCGCTCCATCACCTCGAAATGGCGCCCCGCCACCTGCGCGGTGCGCGGCGGCACCTGGCGCTCTGAGCAGGGCGAGACCAGCGAGGCGCTGTTCGTCAACTCAGGCTATTCCTTCGAAGATGCCCATACCCCCGCTGCCCGCTTTGCCGGGGAAGAGCCGGGCAATACCTATGGCCGCACGCAAAACCCGACGGTGCAGATGCTGGAAGAACGCATCGCCTTGATGGAAGGAGCCGAGGCATGCCGCGTGCAGGCGAGCGGCATGGCGGCGATGAGCGCGGTGATGCTGTGCCAGCTTTCCGCCGGTGACCACATGGTCATTGCCCGCGCCCTGTTCGGCCCGACTCGCTGGGTGACCGACAATCTGCTGCCGCGCTTCGGCATCGAGGTGACCCCGGTTGATGGGCGCGATCTCGATGCGTGGAAGGCGGCGATCCAGCCGAACACCAAATTGTTCTTCTTCGAGACGCCCTCCAACCCGACAATGGATATTGTCGATATTGCCGCGGTTTGCGGGCTGGCCCGCGAGCATGGCATTGTCTCGGTGGCCGACAACGCCATGGCCAGCCCGGCGCTGCAACGCCCGCTGGACCTGGGCGCCGACGTGGTCGCCCATTCAGCAACCAAGCTGATGGATGGTCAGGGTCGCGTGCTGGCGGGCGCGATTGCCGGGTCGGCGGAGTTCATCAACAACACGCTGCTGCCGTTTCAGCGCAACACCGGGCCGATCCTATCGCCGTTTAATGCCTGGGTTATCCTGAAGGGGCTCGAGACCCTGAACCTGCGCGCCAATGCCCAGGCAGACAATGCGCTTACCGTGGGCAAGTTCCTCGAAGGCCGCGTACCGCGCCTGCTGCATCCCGGCTTACCCAGCCACCCTCAGTTTGAACTGGCGCAGCGTCAGATGAGTAACTGCGGCTCGGTGTTCGCCTTTGAAATTGATGGCGGACGCAAAGCGGCGCATACCTTTCTCGACGCGCTGGAATTGATCGATATTTCAAACCATTTCGGCGACACCAAGACGCTGCTCTGCCACAATGCCTCCACCACCCATTCCAGCCTGTCGGAAGAAACCAGGCTGGCGATGGGCGTCACGCAGAACCTTGTGCGGATCAGTGTCGGGCTGGAAGACCCGCAGGATCTGATCGAGGATCTCGATCAGGCGCTGGTCAAGGCGGGGCTTTAGCTCCTCTCCCATCGCAGCACTGTCCTAGCAGGGTTGCCTTCAAACGTGAGTATAGCCAGTCCCTGTTTATTCCGAGCGCGAGATGGCCGACATGGGCATCGAACTGGAATGAAGGGCACTGCCAACATTCCGATCTTTACGGAAATATGCTGCATTCCTAAAGGGTTGTGTGAATTTTCAGCCAATCCTAACCACACCCCTTCGTCATTTCCTAGGCAGGCAAATTAGGCTTTTCTGAAGTCCGGCTGGATTAAACAGGGCTGGAACAACTGGCAGTGTGCCGATTGCCGCTTCCGGATCGTTCGGCAAGCCGGCGCTGAAGGCTGCCGGCACAGGAAGAGAGTCGTCAACATTGTTCGAACCTTTCCGCATACCGCGTTATTCGATCCGCTACCCGGTGTGGCTGACGGCCACGTGCCGGACTTCGACGGGCCGGGTGGCCGACGTTATCCTGTCCGATCTTTCGACTGACGGCTGCGGTGTGGCAGTGGCGGATGGCATGTTGAAACCAGGGCAGTTGGTCGTCGTCCGGCTGCAATCGCTTGAGGGCCTGTCCGGCAAGGTGGTCTGGGCCGGAGGCAAAGGCGCAGGCGTGAAATTCGAGCGACCACTTTATGGCCCGGTGGTCGAGCATCTTGTCCGGGTGCAATTTGCGGTCGTGCCACCGCGTAATGACCCGGCGCGCAGCTCAGCTCGCAGTGTCTGACCGGAACTGCAAGCGCGCGATTGTCGGGCGCGCATTTCGCCGCTAAGCTTGATTCGTCATGAAAGAACTCTTCCAGCATGTCGCAATCACCCCGATGGGCGCACACGCATCATCGGGGCGCGACACCGGCGATTCGGCGCATGAGGGCCTGATCGTGCGCGTTGCGGTGAATTTCCTGCCTGAGCAATCGCGGATCGAGGCGGGCAAGTGGTTCTGGGTCTATCACATCCGCATCGAAAACGAATCGCACCAGACCGTCCAGCTGCTCACCCGCCACTGGCGGATCACCGACGGGCGCGGGGCGGTTAATTTTGTCGATGGCGATGGCGTGGTTGGCGAACAGCCGGTGCTGCAACCGGGGCAGAGCCACGACTATGTCTCCGGCTGCCCGCTGATGACGCCGACCGGGAGCATGGAAGGCCATTATACTTTCCGCAGCGAAGATGGCGCGTCGATCAAGGCGGCGATCCCCTTCTTCCCGCTGTCCGCGCCCGCCACGGCGGGGTGAGGTTGCGCATGTGCTTCGACAAGCTCAGCATGCGCGGATGTTGTGTGTGCGGCATTCCCCAATACCGCTCAGCCTGAGCTTGTCGAAGCATGTCCTGAGCTTCGCCGAAGGGGCCGTGCGCCAACACCCGCCCCTATCCAAGCCCCATTGTGCCCCGCGTCGCTCCGCAATAGGGATGCATCATGAAGCGCACCCATCTGCCGCTCAACGCCCTGCGCGTGTTCGATGCCGCCGCGCGGCACTTGTCGTTCACCCGGGCGGCGGACGAACTGGCGGTGACACCGGCTGCGGTCGGCCAGCAGATCCGCGCGCTGGAGGATATGCTTGGCGTCGTCCTGTTTCGCCGCACCAGCAAGGGGCTGGAGCTGACCGACGAGGCAGGCGCGGGGCTTGAGGCTCTGCGCACCGGCTTCCTCCATTTTGAGGATGCAGTCCAGGCGATGCAGGCCGGGCAATCCAGCCATGTTTATACTATCGCGAGCCCGCGCGATTTTTTCGCCGTCTGGCTTGCCCCGCGGCTTGCCGCCTTTCGCGGGGCCAACCCCGATGTGCGCTATGTGCTGGTCGACGGCGAGATGACCGATTTCACCGAAGCCAACCTCGATCTCGCGGTGCGCTGGGTCGAAGGGCCGGGTGACCTTGAAGGGGTGCAACTGGGGACCGCCGAGCGCGTGACTCTCGGAGAAGGCGACTGGATCGCCTGGCCCGGCGACCCCGATCCCGGCGGGGAAGGCGAAGACGGCGCAGATGAGAACCGGGCACCGTTGATAGTCGCCGATGCGGGGCAGGCGCTTGCCGCCGCAGCGGCGGGCATGGGCCGCGCCCGGATTCCCGCGATGCTGGCCGGGGAACGCGGCGCTGGCGGACCTGCCGAGCCCTGCCGCCGCGCCTATTGGCTGCTCGCGCCGCTACCGCAATGGCGGCAGAAAAAGGTCAAGGCGCTGGTGGCGTTTCTGACCGATAATTAGGGACCTGTCCCTATTTATCCTATGGGGCTGACATAGATTGCAGGTAAAGACTATGTATGTCATATGGTTAGGAAGCGTAGGAGAAGCCGCCTTCGGCGGGGTGTTCAGGAAGAACTGATCAAGTATTTCTGCGGGGGCGTGACGGCGCGTGCAGCAGCTGAGATTTCAGGCGTCAACCGCAACACTGTGATCCTACATACTGGAAAAAGGCGAAGGGGAGACATCCATGATCCTGGGCCGTGTGCTACAGCATGCCTATGTCACCAACGACATCGACGAGGCGTGCCGGGTGATGGGCCGACGCTTCGGCGTCAACCAGTTATGGCGCCCGAACCCCCAGACCATGTCCCTTGACGATGGCCGTAATGTCATCCTGCACAACGCCCACGCCTGGATCGGGCCGATCTGGCTTGAGCTCATCCAGCCGAAGGGCGGCGAGGACGCGCTTTGGCGCGATTGGCTGCCGACGGACAAGGGCTTCGCCATGAAATTCCACCACCTGGGGATCCACGTCGATACCGAGGAGGAGATGCAGACGAAGATGGCAGAGGGCCAGGCAAACGGCTTGAACTTGGCGCTCTCCCTGACGGTGATGGGCACAATGGCCCGCTACCTCGACGCCCGCGAGGACCTCGGCCACTACCTCGAGTACCTCTACTTCCCCGACCCCGAGACTGTGAAGATGCCCCACATGCCGCAGAACATGCCGGACTGGCCGGCGCCTGCCTGAGGGCGGGGACGGTCCAATGCGGAAGAGGTCCGCTTCACGCGGCCTGCCCATCCGCCTCGGGAAACAGCAGCTCGAGAGCATTGCCTAGCGGCGCAGGCAGATGGCCGAGGCCGTTGGGCCAGTTCATGAAGCCCGATGCGGCGTAGGTACCCGCATCGACGTGCAGCGTCGTCCCGGTGACCGAAGCGGCGAGATCCGATACCAGGAAGAGCACGCCGTTGGCGATGTCATCGACGCTCGCCGCGCGTCCCATCGGGATGTACATGCGCCGACCGCCCTGGTGCTGTTCAGGCGTCACAGCGAGTACCTCCTCGCGCAACTCCGCCGAGATCGCCTTCAGGTTGCCCGCGCTCGGTGTGCTGTCTGACGCCAGCGTGTTGACGCGGATGTTTTTCAAGCCGAGTTCGACTGCCAGTGCGCGGGTGAAGTTGGTGAGGCCCGCCTTTGCGCCGGCATAGACCGCGAAGGTCGCGGCACCGCGATGCGCCTCGATCGTGGTGAAGTTGACCACGCTGCCGCCGCCGCGCAGGATCATCGACGGGACAGCGCGGTGGATCGATTCCAGCGCGTAGCCGTAGTTCCGGTGGATATCGGCCTGCCATTCGTCGGGCGTGCTGTCCATGAACTGGCCGCGCTTCACGCCGCCGACCACGTTGACCAGGATGTCGATGCCTTCGAAGGTGCGCAGTACATCGTCATAGAAGCCGGAAAGCGCAGTGGTGACGGTGGCGTCTGCCTCGATGGCCAAAACCTCGACACCGAGTTCGCGCGCCTCCGCTGCGGTTGCGGCAAGCGCCGCCCCGTCGATATCGCTGATCGCGAGGTGGACGCCAGCGCCCGCCAGTCCGAGCGATACCGCGCGGCCGATCCCGCCGCCGCCGCCCACTACCACCGCGATCCGCCCAGCCAGGCGCGCCCGATCATCCAGAAATGCTTGCGTCACGGATCACCCTCCTTCAGTCAGCTTTCTTCTACCGAGCCTACGCGATTGAGTGGGCGCGTCTGCATGTTGTGACGCATATGTTCATGCTAACCGCGCAGGTTGAGCTCCCCCGTCGACCTGCGCATCGTCGTTCGAAATGGGGGCGAACGGGGTATCGCATCTCGTTCAAGCGGGGAGAAGAGCATGTCGGCATTACAGGATCTCCCAAAAGTTGTGACCGATCTGATGCTGAGTGAGCTCCACGCCCAATTTGCGACAGTGAGCGGTGAAGGCGTGCCGATCGACACGCCGATGTTGATGTTCCCGTCCGACGATCTCAGCATCATATCCGGTGCGACTGGTCTGGCCTACCCGGTCAAGGCAGAGCGGGCGCGCCGCAATCCCAAGGTCGGGCTGCTGATCGAAGGGGGCGTGGATGAGCCGGTCGTCTCGATCGCCGGGATTTGCGCCGTCCGGGATGCGGATATCCAGGCTAATCTGATCCGCTATCTGTCGGAGACCGCGCACTACAGCGTCGGCGTGTCGCGTCCGTGGGCGTTGACACGACAGGCGGTCTGGTACTGGGCGCGGATCATCATGGAAGTCTCTCCGAAGCGGATCATGTGGTGGGAGAACCGGGCAGCGATGGACCGACCGCCCAATGTCTGGAACGCACCGGCCGACACTGTCTTTCCCCTATCCGACGCCGCGCCAGCCGCACGGCCAAGCGCGGCGTCAAAGTGGCGGCCACACGACTGGCGCGAGTTCGCTCAGCCTTTCGTCGAAGGCGGCGTGCCAGGCCACCTGACGCTGCTTGACGCGGAAGGCTTCCCGTTGCCGATCGGAGTGCGCAAGGTGCGGATGACTGACGACGGATTCGAGCTCGAATTGCCGCTTGGCGTGCCGTGGACGGGATGGGGGAGTGCGACGTTTACCTTCGCTGGGTGTGCGACGTTTGTCGGGCCAGTTAGCGGGTCCGGCGGAGCGACGCAGTTGGTGGTCGAGCGAATGCTGCCGGTGCACCCGATGGTCGAGGATCCTGGCCAGGTACTCGAGCCGTCTGACGAGGTCCGCGCTGCGTTGCTCGACCGTCTCGACTTGGAGCTTGCCCGGCGAGGCCTGCCAAGGCCGGCCGTTCCCGAGGAGCGGCCCGCGCCGACGCCGGGTGCGCTCCGCCGCCGCGATCGGGAGGCGAGAGCCAAGCAAGTCTGATGTGCAGCGCGCTGGAGCATCGCGCGGAAAAGGGGCACCGATTTTTTGCAAACAACGATTGCCCTAGTTGGGAGGCATCAGCTTGTTGAGGGTGGCCGCCAGCGGGGAAGGGACATACCAGCGGCACCATCACCGACGATGTGATCATGAACTATCTGGAGCGCCACACCGCGCGCGCCATTCTGACTTCGAAACACCGCCAGACTGCAGCAGTCGCAATGCCGAGCGATAAGCGTGAGCACGCACTTCTTAGTGCGTTTCCAGGACCGATTCATCCGTGCCGTGACCGATTTGGGCGATGAACAGCCCATCTTTCGCAGGGATGAAAAATTCCGCCGTGTGGAACGCAACGGTCTTGCCGTCCGCCTTGCGTCGGACCGTAAGACGCAGCTCGGAGAACAAATACCATTCCTGGATCACGCGCTCGATGATCTCGACATTTTGTACCTCGTACTTTTTGAAGAAGGCGTTCCAGTAGATACCATAAGTCGCTTTATCTTCCGGCGCCGTGAGCGTGCCCGTCGCATTGGCGTAATCGCGCACGCCAAGCTGCACGCTTTCATTCATTTCGCTCAGCATGGCGTCGACATCGCCCGCCTTGAGCGCATCGAGATAACGATCGTGCCGCTCCATGAGCATCAGGCGCACGGCCAAGGTTTCGGTCGGAACATTCGCTGGCGCCGGGCCGCGGCCGAGCACCTCTGGAGGCACGCGATACCAAAAGATTTCACCGGTGATGCCGCCGCCGGATGCGACCGGAAGCAGAACCAAAGTCTGATTGGTGTGAACGTCGTCCGGGGCCGTTCTCAGGCACCCCGTATTCACGACTTCCTGGAACAGATACCAATTGGCGCGGATATCGAGCACAGGCCGGTGGGTTAGCACGTCGCACATGTCGCGCGTGATCTGATATTCTTCAGCGATTTCCTCGAACGTCGTCTGTACCCGCATTTCGAGGCCACCATCGGGCAGCATTTGCTGGCGCACAGTGAAGCCATAGGGGCCCTGCGGCGCGAGCGTCGTCAGGATTTTTTGGACATTGCCCTCGATCTCGTAGCCGACATGGAGATAGCCGGCTTCTGCTGTGCGTGTGGCCGCGTCGGCATTTTGTTGCAGAAGCTTAGGATCAATATCGATGACACGCATGACTTACTCCTCTCACGCAGTCGAGCGTTCGGCTCACGCTCTTGTTCTTCTGCGCCGCGCCATCCGATCACAGCGCCGCCCTGTCTGCTAGTCTAACAAGGCTTGGGGTTAAATATGCCCCAACCACCAAAAGTTACTGGACACCCACTTCATGTTGCAATAATCGGGTCAGATCAAGCAAAAGAATTCTGACTAGTGGATTGATTTTGACATTCGCATCCCGTTAGCGGCAATCTCAGTTTGCGAATGTCAAAATCTTGAAATCCACTAGAGTCATATAGTTGCTAGTGGTCCTCTTGATTCTGACATTTGCTGCTGACCTGGCCGATAGCGAATGCAAATGTCAGAATCGGACCACTAGAACGCCCGTGGAGCGGATCGCTTTGCGACCTGCGTCCCGTAGGGCGTGATCAGGACCGTCTGGCAAAGCCATGCGCGCATTGGGAGAAATTAATGAAGCAGCTTGAAGGCAAGGTTGCGCTGATCACGGGTGCCGGTCAAGGCGGAACGGGGACGTCGATGGCGGTTCGGTTCGCGGCCGAAGGCGCGAGGGTCGCGCTCGTCGGGCGCGATGAGGCGGGCCTTCAGAAAACAGCTGCCCGCATCGGTGAAATGGGCGGCGAAGCACTGGTGCTTCCCTGCGACATTGGCGATCCCACGGGCGGACGCGACACGCTGATCGCGCGAACCGAA
>JAHFPT010000031.1:0-19669 GCA_023266625.1 Novosphingobium sp.
TGCGCATGAAGATGTGGAAGGCGTCGAGCCCAAGCAGAATGCCCAGCCCGCGGGCGGCGACCTGCGGCACAACCTGGAGTCCGCGCGCATTCGCCCGCTCCGAGCAATCCAGCAGCTGCCGCCACTCATCGGGCGCATGCTCGTAGGAATGGAGGAGATAGGTGACCGGCCTTCCCGAAGCTTCGGCCAGCCGCTCGATGCGCGCGTGCTCTCCCAGGCGTTCCTCAAGGGTCGCGGCCGTGCCCATCGTGTTTCCGCCGCCGCCCAGCGGCACGATCTGGAACACGCCCCTCCCCGACTCGCCCATAGCGCGCGCGAGTGCGAGAAGTTCCTCCTCTGCGGCGAACGTGCCGGGAACGTGTTCCCCCTTGCTGGACAGATGTTCCAGGATGCGCGAGCCCGATACGCCGAGCGCGCCCGCAGCCATCGCCTCGCGCACGATCTGCTGCATCTGGGCGAGATCTTCAGGAGTTGCCTGCTCGTGTTTCAGGGCCCGCTCGCCCATGACGAAAACCCGCAGCGGCGCCTGCGGCAGGTGGGCAGCGACATCCATGGTAAAGCTGCGTTCCGCGAGGCGGTCAAGATAATCCGGAAAGCTCGTCCAGCGCCAGTCGAGACCCTCGTCCAGCACGATACCAGGGATGTCCTCGACCCCTTCCATGAGCTCGATCAGCTGGGTGCGGAAGCGGAGGTCGAGCGGCGCGAAGCCGACACCGCAATTCCCGGCGATGGCGGTCGTGACGCCGTTGGAGAAGCTGGGGTCGAGCTCATCGTCCCAAAGGAACTGACCATCGTAATGCGTATGAATGTCGATGAAGCCAGGCGTCACCAGCGCGCCGTCCGCCTCGATGGTCTCACGCGATGGAGCGCTCACACTACCGATCTCGGCGATGACGCCCCCAGAGATGGCAATGTCGCCCGAATAGGCATCGGCGCCCGTGCCATCGATGATCGTCGCGCCGCGAATGATGGTGTCGTGCATGGTGGACCTCCTGGGATGCTTCAACCAAACACGGCCATGAACCGCATGCCAGCACTCGCGGCCGGTATCTAGGTTTCGGCGAAGGACGGATCATAGAGATAGTCGAGCATGCCGACGGCAGTACGAAGGGACTGATCGATCGTCGACACCTGCCGGAACTCCCGATTTACTGGTACGGCAGCTAGCCTAGGCGCCGATGCAGGCTCGGTATTGATCCGGCAGGACAACCTACGCAATTGTCGCGCGCTATCAAGACGTGGACGGGTTTTGCGTTGAAGTCCATGTCAGGTTGAAGTCCATGTCAGGAGGCAAGGCCTCGGTCCAAATGGAGCATCATGATGGCGGGAAATGCTGATTTCGCGGGCAAGGTAGCAATCGTCACTGCCGGAGCGTCCGGCATCGGCGCTGCCGCCTCACGCCTTCTCGCATCGCGCGGTGCCAAAGTCATCATCGCGGACATCGATGAGGCGGGCGGCGAGGCAGTGACTCGCGAGATCGGCGATGCTGCGCATTTCGTGCGCTGCGATGTGGCCGATATCGAACAGGCAACGGCCACGGTGGAAGCCGCGATCGCACGGTTCGGCCAGCTCGACTGCCTGTTCAACAACGCCGGCAAGGCGACCCTGGCCAACACGCCCGACACCTCCCCCGCCGACTGGAAGATGGTGGTCGACATCACCCTGAACTCAGTCTTTTACCTATCGCGCGCCGCCATTCCCCTGATGCAGGCGGCGGGCGGCGGTGTGATCATCAACACGGCCTCGGTCAGCGGCATGTTCGGCGATTATATGATGGCCGCCTACAACGCCGCGAAGGGCGGCGTGATCAATTACACCCGCGCGATGGCTCTCGACCATGCTGACGACAATATTCGCGTGAACGCAGTCTGCCCAGGGCTGATCTGGGACACGGCCATGACGCTGCCCCTCGGCACGCAGCGCGGTGGCTGGGAGCCGTGGAAGGCCAGTATCCCGATGCGGCGTGGCGGCAACGCTGAGGAAGTCGCCAAGGCCATGATCTTCCTTGCTTCCGATGACGCAAGCTACATCACAGGTGCAACGCTGGCCGTGGATGGCGGTCTCACCGCCCAGACATGCTTTCCGGACCTGCGCCCGATACTCGCCTGACCGAACATACGGAAAAGGGGCCGGATCGCTCCGACCATGAGAGATTGACGCTCGAGCAGAGAAAAGTCGGCTTTTCTACAGCAGGCCGGCCTTGCGCAAAACGTCGGCGCTCCGCCTGATGTAATCGACATGCTCGTCGATAGTCTGGAAGCCCATGCCCATCGTTACGACGGCTACATCCGTCGTGCCAGCGAGATGCCGTTTCGATGACGGCCTCGTGGTTCTTCGCCTGCAGCATGTTACATTGCAAACCGAAACCATCCCGTCGCCCAGCCGGACAGCCTTCGCCGAAAATGTCCAGTGGTTCGGCGAGGAGGTGGCTGCCAAACTTCGCGGAAGCTAGCAGCAATCTGGTCTCCGCCTACGAAGCGGCATCGGCAGCGACCGGCCCGCCGGGCGATAGGGAAGCGTCCTTAGGAACAAAGTGGGATGGATCGGGGTCTTTGGACCACGTCCACATTTCAAGCAGCGACCATGGGGAATTCGTCGTCACCTTTCCGCTCGCATTGCGGAAGTAGGATGTACCGTAAGACGTCGACCAGACGAACTTCGCGAGCATTTCGGCGGTCCGATCCATGTAGTCCTCAAACGCTTCCTCGGTCACTTCTAGCGTTTCGCGTCTGTCTTCGACCAGGAAACGGAGGCAATGCGCGATGTAGCGCGCCTGCAGCTCGGAATTGTAGATGAGGTTGCCGTTATAGCCGAGATTGGTGCCGGGGCCGTACATCATGAAAAAATTGGGAAAATGCGGAACCACCATGCCCAGGTAACCCCCGGGGTTATCCTGCCAGAACTCGTTGAGCTCTTCGCCGCTGCGGCCACGGATCACCATGGGTGTCAGATACTTCTGGACCTGGAACCCGGTGGTGTAGACGACGATGTCGAACGCGCGCAGCTGTCCGGTCGCATCGACGATGCCCTCTTCGGTAAACTGCGCGATTGCATCGGTCACCAGATCGACATTGTCGCGCTTGAGCGCGGTGAAGAAGTTGCCGTTGCCAATCGTGGGCCGCTTCACATAGGGTGGATAGTCAGGGAGCAGCTTTTCGAGCAGATCCGGGCGATCGCTCAACTGCGCCTGGTAGACTTCGGTCGCCACCGCTCGCGAGCGCTCGTTGAGCGCGCTGGTCGAGCGGCCGTCTTGCGGCCATTGCGGATCGACCATCATCAGCTCGGGCAACATGTCGAGCGTCCAGTTGAACACGGCAGCCCGCATCCATCCCGCGTAATAGGGCAGATGCTCGATCCCCCACTGCTCGGCCTCGCGGATCGGTCGGTCGTATTCGGCGTTGATGAAAGTCCAGCTCGGATTGCGCTGGAACACGGTCAACTGCTTTGCCGCCTCGGCAACTGGGGGGATCATCTGCAGCGCGGTGGCAGCATTGCCGATGATCGCGACGCGCTTGCCCGATAAGTCGATGACATTCGGCCAGCGCGCGCTGTGGAACTGCTGCCCCTTAAACAACCCGGCACCTTCGATATCCGGCACGTGAGGGCGATTGAAGAAGCCGCAGGCACTGATCAATGCCCTGGAGTGAGTCAGCTCGGCCGTGCCGTCGCCGTGCCTGATGGCGATGTCCCAGCCCTTGCTGTCCTCGTTCCAGTCGGCGCCCGTGACCTCCACGCCAAAGCGGATGTGGTCGGCGATCCCGAACCGCTCGAGACAGGTGTTGAAATAGGCCAGCAGGTCAGGCTGGAAAGAGTAGAGGTGACGCCAGCGGTGGTCCTGGATGAACGAGAAGGAATAGGCGTGGCTCGGCACGTCAACCCGCAAGCCGGGATAATGGTTTTCATACCAGGTGCCGCCAACGCTCTCGTTTTTTTCCAGGATGACAAAGGGGATTCCGGCCTGCTTGAGTCTGAGCCCGATTAGCATGCCTGACATGCCGGCACCGGTGATCGTGACCGGGTGGCGCGCTTTTTCGGCATCGCTGACCGACCTGTTCCACACGAAGGTGCGGGCATCTTCGGCATCGAACGCCATATCCTCGCGGATCATGGGGACGTAGGCGGGCGGTAGATCAAGGCCAAGCAGGAAGCTCATCATCTCGCCCAGCTCATCATCGGTGGGCCGATAGGGCTCGGGCTGGCCTGCGTCGCGGTATTCCTTGATGATAGCAAGACCCTGCGCGCGCAGCGTCGTCGCCTCTTCGGCTGACAGAGAGCCACCGGTATCGCCGTTGAAGGCGGGCATCTTGGGTTTCACGGTGCCGCGGATGATGTCCAGCTTGCCGCTCATGTGAACGCACGACATCGCGAGCACGATCGGGCTCATGCCCTCGACGAGCTCTGCGAGCTGATCCTCGTTTTCGCGGATCGGGAGGTGAGCTTGGTTCGCGCTGTACATTGATCTCTCTTTCAAAGCTGCTTAGCGCGCGATCCGTGCGCGTCCTTCAGACTACTTTGCAGTTCCTAGCAACCCGACAGGGCGATGGTATTGATTTCGTGTGCCACTGCAAAAGTGTTGGAATCGAGCCGTTGGACGCTGATGGCCATCGCATATTCGCTTATGCGTTGCCGCCCTGTCAGCAAAATGTGGAACCGTCAGATGCCATTGGCGCAGCCATTCGTTGACCAAAGCGACGCATTGCTACTTCAGCTGCCATCGTGAGCGCCGACAGATCACTTGCCGCTGCAACAAGGCCTTTCACCTTGGCGTCTTGATCAGTACACTAAGCCCGCAATGGTCGGCGAGACGATCTGCGTCCAATCGCTCATGAATCCGTTCGCGCGCCCAGTCGATCAACTTCTCGAAGTGCTCCTCCGGACCTTGCAGTTCAAGCGCTGTGTCTAACTGTCGCTTACCTCCCGAACGTTGGCCTGCTGCCGGTCTCACGGACACCAAGTTAGCCTACACCTGCTTGCTTCTCGAAGTCCATTGGGCTGAGATACCCCAATGTCGAGTGCCTGCGTGTTGGATTATAGAAGCGCTCGATATAATCGAACACATCGGCCTTTGCCTGATCCGCGTCCGGTAGGTTTTTCGCGCGACGCGTTCGGTTTTCAGCGACGAGAAGAAGCTTTCCATCGCAGCATTATCCCAGCAGTTGCCGGATCGGCTCATCGAACAGGTCACGCCGTGATCGGCCATGAGACGCTGGAACTGCTCGCTGGTATATTGGCTGCCTTGATCCGAGTGATGCAGCAGGGCATCTGTTATGTTTGAGACGATGCATTCCGTCGAGTCCAGCGCCACTCCCTAAAACGTATTTCACGTTCTCCGCCTTTCGGCGGTCTGCATTTTTACCTTCTATTTCAGGGAGATATTGGCGCGCCCGGAACGATTCGAACGTCCGACCCTCAGATTCGTAGTCTGATGCTCTATCCAGCTGAGCTACGGGCGCGGGAGTGGCGCACATAGGTGGGGAGGCAGCGCTTGGCAAGCGGCTAAATCGCCTTCAGCAGGGCTTTGACCAGAGGGATATCGAGTGGCGGCATTCGGCTGGCTTGCTGGGCCAGGGCTTCCAGCTCGTCCCGCGTAAACCAGCCGATCGCCTCGCCTTCGAGGCACTGAAGCTCACCGGTCCATTTCCGGCAAGTGTAAAGCAAGATGACATAGGGCTCGCGCGGTGCCGGCGGCTGTGCCGGATCGCTGGCAAATGTCAGCGGCACCAGGCTGGCCGGATCTATCGCTATTCCCAGCTCCTCGCGAATCTCGCGGATCAGCGCCAGTTCCAGCGATTCTCCGGCTTTGACCTTGCCTCCGGGAAACTCCCACAATCCGCCGTGAGCCCCGCCGCCCCGCCGCTGCTGCAACAGAATTCCGCCGTTTCCGCCGAGGAGAGCCACCGCGACGACTGGAACGGGTGTCAGATTTTTTTCCAACTTGTTCACTCAGCTTAATAAAATATTAGCGATACGGGCTGAAGACAGCAAAACAACAGACCTAATTTCGGAAGTCGACATGACCAAGCGATCCTTGACATCTCGCCTCTTGCGAGACCAATCCGGCGCATCGGCCATCGAATATGGCCTGATCCTGGCTGGCATATCCATCGGCATCATCACCGCAGCACAGGGATTGGCGCTTGGTACGGGCTCAATATGGAGCACTGTGTCCAGCGCTATGACTGCAGCAATAGGCGGTTCCAGCAGTTGATCTTAAACATTTGGCAATAAATGCACTTTAACATCGGGATTGTCCGGGAGGCTAGTGCTAAACGGGCCGGGTACTGAAAACTGCCAACCAGGAGACTACACATGAAATTCATCAACAAGCTGCTTCGCCGTGACGAAGAAGGTGCCACTGCCATTGAATACGGCCTGATTGCTGCCCTGATCGCGGTTGCCGCGATTGCAGCTATGCAGGGCCTTGGCAGCTCGCTCAAGACCACGTTCAACAACACGTCGTCTTCGATGGCTGGTGCCTCTGCCTAATTTGGCCAGCTAACCACCAAACATTGGGGCGGCGGGGCAACCTGCCGCCCCCTTTTGTTTGTCCATCGCCAGAACCAAACCCGCTGCTCGAAACCGCCCGGGTGCCATTGACCATGTAGAAGCCGCCCGGTGCCTCGAAGCCAATCCGCATGTCAGGATGGGTGAACTTGCGGCCTTAGACCACGCCCTGATGCGGGTCGTCGCCATACATGATGCCATCGATACTGCGCAGAAAGCCGTCGCGGTTGCTCGCCCCCGCCGCATTGGCCCCTGCCCGCGTCAGCGCCGCGCGCACCCGCGAGGCCGGATCGGGATGGGCCGTGGCCGAGTCCGCACCTGCTTGTTCTTCCCCATCAGCCGCGCGGTTGCATGTCTCAAATGAAACCGCCTCCGGAAAACCCGGGACGCTTCAAGGCACCTTGACGGACGCTAGTTGCTATTTGGTGAGGACGGCTACAGTGCCTAGCGTGAACGCCGCCCTGCCAACGCGATTTGGTCTGGCAACCTTGATCAACCGTAGGAAACTGTCAACCAACGGCACTGCCCAAGAAATTTTACCTTGCATTCCTTTGAGAAAAACATCCGACATCACATCTGACGTCCCGCCACACTGCCAAAGCTTAGCAACCTTCAGGCCGGAATTCTCCGCAAGTCGAACAATGGCATATTTACTCCACCTAAAATAGTCATAAGGTTCTTCATTCATCCAGTAGTTGAATGGTGTTCCTAATATAATAGCCCCGTTCGGTCGCAATATGCGAGCCAGGTCATCCATAATATTTATAGGATTAAACAAATGTGCAACAACGTCTGAACTTATAATAGTATCGAAACTTTCATCGCCAAAGGGCATTTTTTTATTAAGATCGCATTCTATATCAACGTAACTAGTATTATGCAGAGAATTATTCCAATCAACTGCGATAATTTCCTCAACTTTGTCTCTATACATGCCAAATAGCGGTGACTGGCCGGCACCGTGGTCAAGCAGCCTGCCATGTGCGAACGTCTCGATGGCCTCGGCGTAACGGATTACAAAGCTATCCGCCGCGAGCCGAGAAGCGGGCAAAAGCTGCTTTGGATCACGAGAGGCAACCCAGTTCGACCCAGACCGAACGTACTTCGTCGGCACCCAGCTATTCATATTCTTCATTCGCCCCCCAAATTTCTAGCGCCTGAAACTCCTACCGGTCCGTACAGAGCACGTCCATCGCGACAATCCAGCTTCTTGCTCAGATGGCATGGATCACCTACGCCATCGTCGAAGCGTCTTTGTTTCTCTATCTCTTGCAGCCCCCGTTAACCGAACTCTTGACCATGTACGAAGTTCGGCGCAGCGCAACTTTTTGCCATAGCCCTCATCGCGGGGCTTGCGATCAATTCGGTCTGGAACGACCTGCTAACGCTTGTTATCAAACCCTGCGAATATTCTCGCATCGTCTCCTCGGCCGTTTTCGTGTGCCCCTGGCCGCTGTCGCCGACGCGAAATCTGGCTGATGGCGGCGATATAGAGCGAATTCCCAGCTGGATGAAAGCTGAGGGTCAATTCAACAGCCCGCGGAAATAGGCGATCGTCTTTTCCAGCCCGTCGCGCAAGGCAACGGCCGGTTCCCAACCCAGTTCACTGCGCGCAAGGGTAATGTCGGGCTTGCGCTGGGTTGGATCGTCCGACGGCAACGGACGCTGAACCAGTTTCGAGCGAGCGCCGGTCATCTCGACAACCAGTTCAGCAAGCTCGCGAATGGTGAATTCCACCGGGTTGCCGATATTGACCGGTCCGGTAAAACCTTCGCGGCTTTCCATCAGCCGAATAAGGCCATCGACCAGATCGTCGACGTAGCAGAAACTGCGGGTCTGGCTGCCCTCGCCAAAGATCGTGATGTCTTCGCCGCGAAGCGCCTGCATGATGAAATTGGAAACAACCCGGCCATCGGCCGGGTGCATCCGCGGGCCGTAGGTGTTGAATATCCGCGCGACCTTTATCTCCAGCCCATGCTGGCGATGGTAATCGAAAAACAGCGTTTCGGCGCACCGCTTGCCCTCGTCATAACATGAGCGCAGTCCAATCGGATTGACGTTGCCCCAGTAGCTTTCGGTCTGCGGATGCTGGGTCGGATCGCCGTAGACCTCGCTGGTCGAAGCCTGGAGAATCGGGCAGCGCAAGCGCTTGGCCAGCCCCAGCATGTTGATTGCCCCGTGGACCGAAACTTTGGTAGTCTGCACCGGGTCGTACTGATAATGGACCGGCGAGGCCGGGCAGGCGAGATTGTAAATCGCGTCTACCTCGACGAACAAGGGAAAGCATACGTCGTGGCGCATGAATTCGAACCTTGGATGGGACAGCAGATGTTCGATATTGCGCTTGGCGCCGGTGAACAAATTGTCGACGCAAAGCACATCGTGGCCGGCCGCGATCAGCCGATCGATTAGATGCGAGCCAAGAAAACCAGCGCCGCCGGTAACCAGAATGCGTTTCTGGCTGAAGTATTCTCTTGCCATGTCTGGACTTGTCCCCGTTCCTTTGTCGGCATGCGCACTGACCGCACCGCCTATCGCAAGGTCAATCGCAATAATCCAGTCCAACCTATCATAATCTTACCGGGTTGTGATCGTCTCTGCCAAATCGAAGGCGTATGATGGTTTTGATCGAGACTTTCGCCTGGCTTGCTGCCGGGCCTCCCGCGCTGGCACTCTTGATCTATTCGCTAGAGGTTGCCGCCGGCCTCGCCGAGACCTGCGGCGGCACGGTGCCTTCGGGAGACGCCGGTTCCATCGCGATACTGATCCCGGCACACAATGAAGCGGCGGGCATCGCCGCGACCGTGGCGGGCCTCAAGGCCGTCGCGCCGAAGGGTACCCGATTTCTGGTGATCGCAGACAATTGCGATGACGATACCCTATCGCTCGCCCGTGCTGCCGGGGCTGAAGTCGCCGAGCGGTTCGATAGCGAACTGCGGGGCAAGGGCTATGCTCTGGCGTTTGGCCGCGATGTTCTGGCGCATAATCCTCCGGCCACCGTGATTGTGGTGGACGCCGATTGCGAGCTGGCCTCTGGCAGTGTTGAGAATTTGTGCCAGGCTACCGCGCAGGGGACACCGGCGCAGGCGGCAAACCTCATCATCCCGGACCGCAGCGCTCCCGCGCTCGTCCAGATTTCCAGCTTTGCCTTGCTCGTCAAGAATCTGGTGCGCTCGCGCGGACTCAGCCGGATCGGGCGCTGTGCACTGCTCACGGGAACCGGCATGGCGTTTCCCTGGGCGATCTTCGCCACCGCGCCGCTCGCCAGCGGCGACATAGCCGAAGATCTCGGTCTGGGTATCGCGCTGACCCGCAGTGGCGTCCGCACCCAGCTTGTGACCGGAGCCATGGTTCGCAGCCGGGCGGCAACGCTTGGTGACAGCGCCGCGCAGCGCCGCCGGTGGGAACACGGCTTTCTCGCCAATGCGCTGCGCCATGCGCTTCCCACGCTGGCGGCGGGCCTGACGCAAGGCTCGCGGTCGATGATCGCGCTCGGCCTGCATTTGCTGGTGCCGCCGCTCGCGCTGCTGTTTCTTGTCGCCGGTGCGGCACTGGCGGTCCTCGCGGGAATTGGCACGCTCTGGGCGATATGGTCACCGGCGATCCTACTGGCTGTGGCTATGGTCACCGCGCTGGTGCTGACTACTATCGCCTGGCTGCGCCATGGCCGCGAAACCCTGGCGTTTACCGCGCTGCTTCAGGCTCCGCTTTATGTAGCCTGGAAAATCCCCAACTACCTCCGCTTCCTGTTCAACCGCGAAACGCGCTGGCAACGGACGCGGCGCGAAGGGGATGCCTAGGTGTTTGGTCCCAGCATGAGATGACCGGGTTTGAAACCGAAGTCGGGACAATCAATAATACGCGTCATAGGTCTTCGAGCCGTATCCGTATCCGTAAGATTCCATGATGCCACCATTGTAACGGTTCAGCACCGCGCCAAGACAGGAGGCGGGCTGCAACATCACCATGGTATCCTGCACTTGCTTGCGGGTCGTATTCCCACTGTCTACCACCATGACATAACCGTCCAGCTTTTGCATCGCGATCATGGTGTCATCATTCGCAAAGGCTGGCGGCATGTCGCAAAGAATGATCGCATTTCCCGTGATCTTGCGAAAAGCGTTGATCATCTGCACGAAGCGATCGCCCGCAAGGAGTTCGGCGGAATTGCCGCTGATGGCGCGAGTCGGGAAAATGGCGAGACTGCTATCTTCAATCCGCCATCCCAGTTTTCCCAGATCATCCGTAGAACCATCCAGAAAATCGGAGATGCCCGCTTCGGGCGACATGCCCAGCTCTACGGCGATCGAGGCGCGGCGCAAGTCGAGGTCGATCAGATAAACACTTTGCTCTGCCACACGTGATAATGCGGCGGCGAGATTGAGTGACAGGAACGATTTTCCAGCATTCGGCGTGGCCGATGTGATGCCGACAACGCTCGCCTTCCTGCTTGCGATCCGCTTGGCAACCTGGGTGCGCAGGAGATTGAATGGCCTTGTTCGGGAGTCGCGGCTATCGAATCCCACAATTGAATGACGATCCAGAACATCCGGCTCGGGCGTGAATATGGGCAAGTCTGCCAATGCGGGCAAGTTGATGGGGCCAAGACCTAGCCGGTCGGCCGAAACGGATGTCATTGGGCGTACCTCGTTCATCGCGATCTGGACCACAGACGGCCGATGATCGGCCAGCGCTTCCGAATTTGTTTTGGCTGCGGACGCTTACCGATCACCGGTATCATGGCCAAAGGTGCGGAACCCACAATCGCCGCAAGCGCAGCCGGGTCGCGGATGGGTAGGAGCAGGATTTCAACCGCCAGGGCCAACACCAGACCAAGGCCAAGTCCCCCACCGATGCCGATCGCCGTGATCAGCCAACGGTCTGGCCAAATCGGAGTGTCGGGGACAACCGGCGGGTCCACTACCGTCAGTCTCTCGCCCATCTGCTCGTCTTCAGCGCGAACCCCGGCGCGCGCCGCGAGCAGCCTGGCCGAAACGCTTTGATACTGTCCATTAACATTGGCGAGCTGCTGCTGAAGATCGGCAATCCGGGTCTGGATCAGCGGCGCGCGCGATTGGGCGCTCAGGGCCGAGGACACTTGTCCCACTTCCTGGGTTCTTGCGGCCCGAAGCGCAGCGATCTGCGAATTGTTGAAGGCAATCTGCTGATCGACCATTTCAAAGGGCAGTTTGCCGGTATTGTGCTTGGCGAGTTCGTGCGCCTCTGCCAGCCGTTGCTTGGCAATCACCACGTCGGGATGATTATCAGAGTAAATTGCCTGAAGTGCGGCCAGATGCGCTTCAGCCCCATTGACCGCGGGATCGCGCGTGTCCGAATTGCGGGCGAGGTCTCGCTGAGAGATCAGCGAGGCGTTGTCACGCTGAAGCGAAGCAATCTGAACGTCATAGCTGCCCGAATTGCCGCCGAGCATCATCACACCGGTGTTCGACAAAATGCTGCCGTTTTGGGCATTTATCGCCGCTATCTTTCCCTGTACGTCGCTGATCTGCTGTTCCAGGCCCTTGGCCTGTTCCGTCAGGAATTCAACTCGCCTGCCCGCCTGCTCACTGTTGCCGGTTGCATCAAGCTCGACGATGCGCTGCATGAGATCCTGCGCTACAGCCTGAGCTTGCGCGGGAGTACTATAATCGAAGGCAAGCCTGAATGCGATTGTCCGGTCGTTGGTGTTAGTGCCTGATGCATCCGCACCAGTGGGTGTCAGAGCGATTGCACTACGCATCTCAACGAGAATTTCGGAGAGTGGCTTTCTATCCCGCAAGTTCTTGTAGAGCCCATATTTTTCAATCAACGAAACGAGATCCGGCCGGCTCGTTATCTGCTCGGCAATCCGCGCTATCCGGCGATCGATGATTTCCGTCGCATCGTTGCCGAGGACGGCGCCCGATATTTGTGGGGATTGCACGAGCATCAGCGCGCTCGACCGGTATGTCGCTGGGATGAGCAGGTTTGCCAGGACCGCGCCGATGATACCCAGCACGACGGGGATGATGACAAACCAGCGCCGTTGCCAGAGAATCGCAGGTATGTGAGAGACAAAGCCACCTCCGCCGCCCTGTGGTTCGTCAAGGTCTTCCGGGAGGTTCATGATCTTGCTCCAAAGCGAAATCGCAGGCCGACCTCCATCTGGTAGTTAGCCTTGCGCGGTGTAACCTGATCTATGGTTTTCGAAAAGCTGGGCGTGATGAAGGCGGTGAAGCGCCGATTGAATTCGTGTGTCACGGATGCCGATGCGCCATAGAACTGCGAACCGCCGCCCAGCACCCCTGTAGATCTGTCGTTTTTTGAATATTGTGCGGTTAGACTCAGACGATCCCGCTGACCGAGCTGGTTGTCCAGGGCGAAGGCCACACTGGAGACAGCGGCGATGCCACCGATTGCCGTCGGTTGGGCGGTTCTTGCCGCGCTCAGGCATAGGGTAGAGCGGATCCCGGCATTGCACAGCCGCAGTTGGCCTGACAAAGACGTGAAATTCTGAAGCGAACCATCCGCGCGGTGAGTCCGCGAAAAGGAAGCACCCACGCTGGCGCTCAGGGTCAATGTCTGACTGAACTGCCGCTGTATGCCCACCAGATGCGTAATAATTGTCCCGTCACCCGCGCGGGTGTTGAGGTAATCGGACTTGGATATCTGAATGCTAGCAGTCGCGGAGGTGCGCTCGGAAAGCGTTCGAGCATAGCCCAGACCCGCGCTATAACTGTCATAATTCGAAGCGTTGATCGAGTCGAACCGTGACCGGGACGCGCCGAAATTGAGGTGTAACTGATCGTGCGGGCTGGGCTTGATGTCCAATCCCAAATGCGCGTCGATTGTTTCAGCCCTGATCCGAATGCCGCCGAACGTCACATCCGGCAAGGGCGTGGTCGGCGGTGGCACGACGTCGGCGGCGGTGTCGCGCGAAAGCAGCAGGTCATGTATGCCCGCGCGCGATGTCTGATAACTGGCCCCCCCGCTGATGCCGACATAAGGCGACAACCGCCGCTCCGCATTGAGGCGCACAGATGCCGTTGTGTCTGTTCCGTAGTCTTGCGCGTACCGGTCCACGGTAAAATTGCCGCGCAGTTCGACCCCCGATTGCTCGCCGACGATCCGGATCCACGGATCGATCTTCACCGAGCCCGCCACGCCGGTCTTTGTCACCACCTGTTCATGAGGGTTGGAGGCGATCTTCCCCGAAGCCGATAGATCAACCCCGGCGCGCGTTTCGGCCATCGCGGGAGCACCAAAGGAAAATGTGCCCGGCGCGATCGTCAAAGCAATAATCCGAATGGACCGTGTGAGCTGGGTAGCGGGTCTCGTCATGGTACAATGATGGTATCACCGGTTTCTATGCGCTGGAGATTGGCCCGCTCAATCTCGGCGTCACCCGCGCCCGACCGGAATAGTGACGACAACCGGAAGCGTATCGTCGACAATTGGTCTCCATGCTTGCGAATAACCAGGATCGCGTCGAGGTTGGCGAAGTCGGCCGGTCCGCCAGCGAGGCTCAATGCCTCCAGGATCGTGATATAACGGCCGGGGGTGAAGGTGCCTGGTGACTTTATCTTTCCTATGATGGAAAACTGCAGGCCTGACGGGGACTTTACCGAGACGGTGACTTGTGGGACCTGGCCGCGATATTGGTCACGCAACTGTTCACTGATCGTCTTTTCCAGCTCTTGCAGCAGCCTGCCTTGGGCCATCACTTGTCCGACGAGGGGAAACGCAAAGGTTCCGTCAGGCAGGACGCGCACCGTGCGTTGCAGGCGCTCTTCGCCCCAGACATAGACCTCTAGCTCGTCGCCGGGATTGACCCGGTAAGAGGAGGTGAGCAGCCGGGGCCGCGCTGCCGGTTGCTCCACCGGTGCCGGCTGCTCCGCCGGTGCTGATTGCGCCGCCGGTGCCGGTTGAGCTGTCGCCGGCGAAACTGCGGCGATGCAGGCCCCCAATACGCCAGCAACTGCCAACGCAACCTGCTTCGATAAGCTCATGTTGGTCCCTTCCAAAGCAGTCGACTACGAAAGCGCGCTCGCTATAAGGACGCCAATGTCAGTATGCCAGCCTATTTACCGTATTTTTTGGCGGATTGCCATTTCGACTGCCTTGTCAGCCTGCCTGATAGCTGCGAGCGGTTGTTCGAACTCGACCAAGTCCGCGATGGCAAAGGGTGCGCTGGCCCAGTCTCAGTTCGAGGCCGGTCAGATCTGGGAAGCCCGTCAGACTATCACCAAGGCGATCGCGGAGCGGGATGATATCGTCGAACTCCAGCTCCTGCACGCAAGGATAGATCTGGCAGCGAAGTCGCCAGCCAATGCATTCACCGCATACAGCAACGCCCTGTCGCTCGATTCAAGCAATGTCGAAGCGTTGCTCGGTGTTTCCCAGCTTGGGCTGCAGATCGGCTATCTTCGCGAGTCCGAAGATGCCGCTGACCGGATCTTGACGCTTGATCCCAGGCAACAGGATGCACTCATCATCAAAGGCCTGCACAACGTCATCAAACACCACTATGCCGATACACTCGCCAACGCCGACGCAATTCTTGCAAATGCGCCGACCAGCGAAGGCGGCTTAATCCTCAAGGCCCGCGCGCTGGCCTTGCTCAATCGTTCGGATGAGGCCCTCACCGTAGTCGAAAACGCGCGCAAGGCTTCGGGGGACAGCCGGGGCGTAGGCATGACGCTACTCGAGCTTTACCGGCAAAGGGGGGATGGGCCGGCGATGGTCGCCGAGTTGGAGCGGCTTCGCAAATCTTCCGCCAACGACTATAGTCTCGATATCGACGAGGCCAATACGCTCTACAAGCTAAGCGATATTCCGCGCGCGCGCGCTATCCTGCGTCATCTCATTTTCGATCAAAAGCTCGATGATGCGGGCGCGATCGCGGTTACGAGCCTGTGGAAAGAGTACGATCCCGCGCCTCTTGACACAAATGCGCTTGCCGAATTTGCCGCGAAAACGGGGATGCCAGCCAGGAAGGCGGTCGCGCGCTATTTTCTTGATCGAAATGACCCCATCCACGCGAACGCCGCGTTGCTCGGCGCACCGCCGATCGACGACATTGTCGCGTTGCGTGCCCAGATCAGCATTGCGCAGGGCAAACTCGACGAAGGTCTGGGCCAAGCCAGGGCGATCCTTCAACGGGATCAAACCCACTGCGACGCGCTGGTGGCCAAAGCCCAGGTGGATGTCGCGAGAGGGCGCGCGGACGACGCCATTACCGCTAGCCAGGTTGCGGTTTCCAGTTGCCCGCAACTGATCACGGCCAATCTTGTGCTCGCGCGCGCACACAAGATTCGCGGTTCCAGGGAGGGCGTCGGCATTGCCTTCCGCGACGGGTTCGAACGGAATAGCCAGGACTCCGACCTGACGCGCGCGTACACAGCCTGGCTGGAGCAAACCGGCCAGGGAACGCGCGCCTTGGCCATTGCACGGCGACTGACCAATAATGCTCCGGCGCTGTTAAGTGGCTGGAAACTCTATCTCGAAATATGCGCAAAGGTTCCCGGTTCCAACTGCACGACTGAAGCCGAGGCCGGGCTTGCAGTCGCCCGGCGGCGGTTCGGGGTCGACCCTCGCCAGGGCGAGCGTCAGTCGAACGGGCTTTTCGGGCGCCTCAACCGAAAATGACCCATCACGCAAATACGGCTGTGGTCGAGTTTCTCGGCTTGCGCTTTGCGCTCTCTAACGAAGCGGCCGCGCGGGAGTGGGTCATCGAACACTCGCGGATGGCGGCGTTTTCCTTTCTCGTGACGCCGAATGTCGATCATGTCGTGCGGCTGCACCGCGAACGTCCAGGCCCCGATAGGGACGCCTTGTATCGCGCCTATGACAGTGCGGACCTGTGCCTGTGCGACAGCCGCATCCTTGCGTTGCTGGCGCGCTGGAGCGGCGTCGATCTACCGGTTGTCGCAGGAAGTGACCTGACAGCAAGTCTGCTGTCGGCACCATTGCCGGAAGGCACGCGGATCGCGCTGGTGGGCGGTAACGACACGCAGCGGATGTGGCTGGAAGCTGCGCGGCCCGAAGCGCAATTGTTTCATCATCAGCCGCCGATGGGTTTGCGGACTAACCTGCCCGCGCAGGCCGCAGCGGCGGCATTCGTTGAAGAGACTCAGCCGCACATCACCCTCTTGACCGTCGGGGCTCCGCAGAGCGAGATTATCGCGCAGCTCATCAAATCGCAAGGCGAAGCCCGGGGTGTTGGCTTGTGTGTGGGTGCCTCGCTCGAGTTTCTGACCGGCGAAAAACGCCGCGCCCCCCGCGCCGTCCAGGCTATCAGGATGGAATGGGCCTTCCGTCTACTGAGCGAGCCTTGGCGCCTCTGGCGCCGCTATCTGGTTGAAGGCCCGGCCATTCTGGGGATCTGGCGGCGCTGGCGGCGGGAAAATGGCGGCTAGAGCCAGATGCCTCCATGCGTCACTGTGCTGAATCTTGGAGCCCAGCATAGTGAAGCATGGGGGGCGTGACATGTTTGCGCCTGGCGGATATTCTGCGGCATGACCTTCCCAGGAGAAATCTGTGACGAATATTGAGGGACCATTTGGTCGCGCGCAAAAGATCGAGGAGCTGGACGTCGCCGTCCTCGAGAAAATGTACATGGAACGGTGTGGCGTCAGCCTGAACCTGCGGGCGATAGGAGTGCCCACGGTAGAACTATACAAGTGCGTCATCACAGGGGTTCGCTTTTGGAGGCCGGTAGAAGCCGCCGGTGACGAAGAATTCTATCATGCCCTTTCCGCCGCCTGGAGCACGTACTATCGCGATTGGCGGTGGGAATATGCGCAGGCCCTTTCGCTGACATCGCCGCGCGACCGCCTGCTCGAGATTGGTTGCGGACGCGGCTATTTCCTTCAACATATGGAGGGCAAAGTCGCCGCGGCTGAGGGTCTTGAGCTCAACAACGAGGCCATCGCCAACAAGGTGACCCGCTGGCCCGTTCATTCCAGGATGGTTGAAGACATGGCGGCGAACAATCGCGAGGCCTTTGATGTTGTATGTTCCTTTCAGGTTCTTGAGCATGTGATCGACCCGGCCTCTTTTATCGAGGCAAGCCTTGCCTGCCTCAAGCCAGGTGGCTTGCTCGTCTACTCAACACCCAACACCGAATTCGGCCCCAATCGGCGGCGCGAAGACGCTTTCGACCTTCCCCCTCACCACATGAGTTACTTCAGTCATGACAGCTATCGCCGGATCGCTGATCTGCTTGGGCTGAAAATCGTCATGATCGTGGATGCTCCGACCTTTGGCGCGCTGAGCAATCCAAACGGCGCGATGTCGTTAAAGGCCAAGCGCATCAAGATTACGGACGCAATCCGCAGCACGTTTGACCGGCTCAGGGGAAGAACTGGCATGACGACCTTTGTGGCAATGCGGAAGCCTGCCAAGAGTTCCGGTTTGTGTGGGAATGGCGGAGAATGGGTTCGATAGATGTCAGATGAAAAGAACGCTGTACTCGCGATCGTCGTCCCTGATCTTATTCACGCGTCGGTAACATTCTTCCATGAGCATATCGCCCGGATCGCCCCGGGGCGGACCGTTGTGGTACACTTGTCGTCGACCGGGGCCGCGGCCAGGACAGACGTTGAGGTGCTGGAAATTCCGCAAGTGCGTCAATGGCGCGAGCCAGGCATTCCGTTGATTTCGACTGCGGTAAGGCAGATCGATGTCTGGCGCCGCAACCGGCTCTCCGCGCGACAGCGCAAACAGGTGGCCGCCTTCCTCCAAAGGCATAAGGTCACACACCTCTTCGCGGAATTCGCCACATCCGGCGTGGTGATATTGCCGGTTGCGCGAAAGCTTGGTCTCCCGTTAACGGTCATGAGCCATGGCTGGGACATCAATGTTGTCGGCCAGATGCCGCAGTGGCGATTGCGCTATCGATCGCTGTTTGCTCCGGGCACAAAACTAGCCGCAGTATGCCTCTTTCTTCGCGACCAGATGGTCAAGACCGGCGCGCCAAGTGACCGGATTGCCATCGTCCCATGTGCGGTGGACAGTGAATCCTTCTCCGCAGTGAGGCACGAACCAGGCCCGGTCCGGGTAGTCATGGTCTCGCGTCTGACGGAGCAAAAGGGGCCGCTTTACAGCCTGCGTGCATTCGCCCGTGCAGCCCAGCTCCTGCCGGACCTGACGCTGGAGATTGTCGGCAATGGTCCGCTGATGACGGAGCTCCAAAGCGAAATCGGTCGCCTGGGGATCGCTGACCGTGTGCGCGTTCATGGCGATCTGGGCCACGCCGATTGCCTGGCGGTGCTCGCCAATAGTCACATCTTCCTGCAGCATTGCCGCAGCCTGTACCGGCAGGGTATCGAATCGCAGGCCGTTTCCCTGCTTGAGGCGATGGGGCACGGGCTGGTTCCGATCGTAACCCGCCACGGGGGAATGACCGATCATGTGTTACCCGGAGAACGCGGCTGGCTGATTGAGGAAGGTGACGAAGAAGCCATGGCCGCACATATTGCCGCCATGGCCCAAGACCCTGCCGAACGCTCCAGGATTGGCAGGAATGCAAAATGCTTCGTTAGTGAAAATTTTTCTCGCGACGTTGTATATCCGCGCTTACGGCGGCTTATAGGCTTGGAAGTCTGACCGGCGAAGTCGTTCAAAATGCAACTTGCCCGCTTCTGCGCTCTCGACTGGGCTGAACTGTAAATGGAGAATACAATTCCAGCGGAGTCGGCCTCGCGCACGCTGTTCAGGCGCCTCACCTCCAGCTCGGCACTGAACCAGGCAGGCTGGATCACCGGCATATTCGTGATTCTGCAAGTGCTGCGTCTGGGGAGCAACATCGTGCTAGCGCATCTCCTGGCGCCTGCCATTTTCGGCGTGATGGCGCTGATCAACGCCCTGCGTGCTGGTGTCGAGTTGCTGACCGACGTCGGCATCGGGCAAAACATCGTGGTCAGCGAGCGAGGTGAGGAGCCTGGCTTTTACAACACCGCCTGGACCGTCCAGATCGTGCGCGGCATCACGCTAACCGTGATCGGCCTGCTTGCAGCGTGGCCGATCGCCTGGCTCTATGACCGCCCATCATTGTTCCCGATGCTCCTAGTTTGCTCGACCATCTTCTTCTTGACCGGCGTGCATACGCCTGCGCGCTTCCTGATGCAGCGCCGGAGGGATGTCCGCAATCTGTGCCTGCTCGATGCGTTCAATCAGACGACCG
>JAHFPT010000031.1:19679-51402 GCA_023266625.1 Novosphingobium sp.
ATGCGCTAATGGATGTGAAAACCTTGTCGCTGAGGATCGAGCGTGAACATCTGGTAACGATCCTGCACTTCGGGAAATGGATTTTCGTTTCGTCGCTCGTCTATTTTGCCGCGTCGAACTTTGACCGGCTCTACCTGCCGGCGCAGATCCCGCTAGCGCTGTTTGGCGTCTATGGCATCGCACGATCGATGAGCGACCTCGCTACGCAGCTGATGCAGCGCGTGGGGGGGGCAGTCGTCTTCCCCGCGGTCGCGCGTGAAAGCGCATCGTTCCAGGAACGAATGCCGAGGATCGTCAAGCTGAGAAGTGCAGGCCTGGCGCTGGTGAGCGTGGGGCTGGGCGGCGGAATTGCGATCAGCGACCTGTTCGTGACCGTGGCCTATGACGCCCGCTACGCCACCGCTGCGATTATCCTGCCGATGTTGCTGACGGGGGCCTGGTTCTCGGTTCAGGCGGCGATCGCGGAATCGGTTCTGCTCGGACTTGCGCAACCCAGCCGCGCCGCCATGGCAAATCTGCTCAAGCTGGTCTGGACGGTATCGCTGGTTTCTCTCGCATTCGCGCGGGGAAATCTGTTGGTTGTGTTTCTGGTCATCGCGCTGGGCGATGTTCCGCGCTACTTTGTTCTGCTCGTCTCACAGCACCGGAGCAGATTGCGCTTTGGCAGCCATGATCTCGCGCTGTTCCTGCTCATGCTGCTGTCAGCGATCGCGTTTCGTGCATCGCTGCTCGGCCTTGGCCTCGCCGATGGTTTTGTCAGCACCACGCAATGGGCCGACATCCAGATTTTGCTCGCAAGTGCTACCGGCTGATACTCCGCACGATTATTGAGGCACATATGTCATTGGTTCATTTCAATTCGCTGTGGGTGGGGCCACGTCTCAACTATCTGGAAAGGCTGTGCCTGGCGTCTGCCAAAGCGGCCGGCCACGAGTTTACGCTATGGAGCTACGACCCGGGGAAACTTGAGGGAGTGCCGCCGGGCACCGACCTGCGCGATGCGGCCGAGATCCTGCCCGAGGAGCGGCTGCTGCGCTATCGCGACAATGGATCCGTCGCGCTGGGAGCCAATCTGTGGCGGATCGAACTGCTGGCCAAGGGCCACGGCTGCTGGGTTGACATGGACTTCATCTTCCTGAAACCGTTCGATTTCGACGACGATTATATCTTTGGCTGGGAGTATGAGAACTGGATCAACAATGCCGTGCTCTTCGCGCCAAAGGATTCACCGATGGTTGCCGATTTGCAGGCGATTCCACAGCCCAACAGATGTCCGCCCTGGTGGGGTCCCCGGCGCACCCTGGAATTCTATTGGCGCCGTTTTCGCGAAGGCCGGATCGAGCTTGAGGACTACCCGTGGGGCACGTTCAGCGCGGGACTGGTCACGCATGTGGTCAAGCGCAACAAGCTTCAGCGCCATGCCCAGAAGCCGGATATCTTCTACCCTGTCCGCTGGAAGGATGCCCGCAGCCTGTATGAACCAGAGGCAGTGGTCCAGGCGATGATCACGCCAGAAACCCGCGCGGTGCATATGTGGCATTCGCGGTTGCAGGGGCTACGAGACAATCCTCCGGTGGCGGGCTCCTACATTGATGTGGCCTGCCGCCGTTTCAGCATCGATCCGACTGAATAAGAAGTGCCGCGATGGCGACGTTCAGACGTGGCGGCGAAAGCTACGCTGGCCATTGGTGCTGACGGGGAACACTTCGGGCCGACGTTGGATTTTTGATCGGAGGCAAGGTGGCTTTCCTGCAGGAACTTGGTTATGTCGCAAGTGGCCGCTATGTGCGGTTCACAGCAACGGAGGCGCAATTGGAGACGGTCTGGGATTGGGTAACAGTGTTTGGGTTCGCTGGGCTGGTTACCCTGCTGCTCCAGCGTTCGGCCGAACACGAGCCGCGCGACGAGTTGTGGCACTATGCGCCTCCGGCCGTTGGCTTCGCGGTCGCCAACTATCTCGGCAATCACGGGGAGCCATGGTTTGCCGGCGCAGTCTTCGTCGCAGTGGCCGCCTATATCTTCAAGGTACTCAAGGTATCGCTTTCCCGCTGAGGCGATTGCGCTGGTGAGCCGCGGGCGATCGCAACAGTCCCCCAGGTTAGCGCCCCTCGCCTGACCAGGCCAGGACGCGTTGGCAAATTTTTCGCTTTCCTACATCGATTTCGACTCATAAATAAGTTCCCTCTTTGTTCTCATGGAGGGATGTGTAATGAGTATTGATCGTTTCACTGGCTACGCCGATGCTCCGGATTCACCGGCCGCCGACGCTTTTGCGATAACCCCGTCCGACTCGGTTGAACTCGCCGTCGTGACCAAAGCAATCTATGTCGGCACGGGTGGCCACGTCACCTTACGGCCACTGCGCGCATCGGCCGATGTCACCTATCGGAATATCCCGAGCGGCTCCTATCTGACGATTCGCGCCAGTTATGTGCGCGCCGCCGGCACCACTGCAAGCGACCTGATCGGCGAAGCCTGATGAGCGGTCCGCGCCGAAAGCGGCAATTGCGGCAGCGCAGCGCGGGGGCCCTGCTCAATGCGCTGACGCTGGCAGCATCATCCATCGTCGAAAACTCGGCGGTCGCGACGGTTGTTGGGGCCATACTTGGCAAGACCGCCGGATCGGCACTGAGCCTGCTGATCGATGCCGGTGGGCGATTTGCGATCAGCGGCGGCAATCTGGTGGCCGGGGTGACTTCGACCGATTACGAGACCGCCACCAACCACAGCATCACCATTCGCGAGACGCTTGCGGGCTATGCCAACAGCCCGCGCGACACGGTGCTGACAGTCACGGTGACCAATGTGTTCGAGCAGCCTAGCCTCTCTGCGCTGGCGCTCTCATCAACCAGTTTCACGCTTGGCACCTCCGCTTCGGGCGCGATCACCGGAGCCACCTCTGGATCGACCGTAACGGCCTCGGGCCTGCCGACCGGCCTTACGATCAACGGCGCGGCACGGACATGGGCCTATGACGGCACCGGCTCGGCGGCGACGACATCAATCACCCTGACCGAGACGCTGGCCGACAGCGCGAACAGCCCGCGCAATACCGGCATTTCTGTGACTATTACCGACATCCCGGATGGGGCACTGACTAACGACGCGGGCGCATATTTGCTCGACGACAACGGCGCCTATCTCCTCGCAGCCTAGGACACCCAAACAATGACAAGCGTAGCATTCTCAACCTCTCCCTTTGGCAAGGCGCTGTTCGACGCCTATGGCGGGCGCAAGCCTACGTTCAGCATGCTTGGCCACAGCTATGTCGCCTGCGCTGGCGTGAACGGGGGCGGCTCGATGATTGGCGCGGCATTCCAATATGCCATGGCGCGCTACTATCCGGCGGATATCAGCTTCAAAAACCTTACCGCCGCCAATGGGGGCAACAATCACGGCGTCGGCGGCACGACGATCAACAGCATGCTGGTCAACCAACTGCCGTTGTTCCAGGCCGACCCGACCGATGTTGCCTGTATCTGCTCGGGCTACAACGACGGCTTTGGCACCATGACCGCCGTCAACGCCAATGTGGCAGATACGATTACCGTGTCGGATGCCTGCATTGTTGCCGGGGCCAAGCTGGTTATTATCTTCGGCATGGGGCCGCATGCGCCGACCTGCGCCCCTTGGGGAATCCAGTCGTATAACAACATGCTGAAGGCTTACGCCGCCAACACGAAAGGCGTGATCTACGTCGATCTTGGCGCACTTTGGGTAGATGCGAGTCCGGCGACCCCGAGCACAACAGAGATTTTGTGGAAGGGCGGGGTGAACGCGGTTGGCGCCTATAGCTTCGATGGAGTACACCCGAGCGGAACAGCGCTGCGTGCGCTTGCGCCGGTCCTCGACCCGATCCTGCGGATGATCGCCCGCCCGCGCCAGCCGCGCGCGGCGGTCCCTTGCGGCACGGGCGGCGGCGGGACTTACAATGCATCGACCCGTTCCCGGATCAACATCTTCGGCGATGCCGGGCTGATGTGCAGCAATGGTATCGGCGGGGCGTTGAACGGCACCGCCAATGCCAATGTTGTCGGCGATTGCAGCGATGGCGCGGCCTATTTCCGCTGGGATGTCAGTACCAACGGGATCGCCGTGACGCCGACTATCGTTACCGGCGCGGACGGGTTTCGCCGCCAGCGCCTGACTTTCAGCGGGACGGTGAGCGCCGGAGCCTATGTAATATTCCAGTCAGTTTTGGAGAACGGCAGCATCAACAACGGGGACGCTACCCGGCTCTACGATATGGAGGCGATGCTCGAGCTGAATGCCGTGACCGGGCTGACGGACATCCAGCTTAGCAGCACGGCTGCCAACCCGACAGCCAACTGGAATAGCGCCGCCGATGCCGCGCATCGATGGCCGGATGCGACTTCAGAGACCCTGTTCTATTACCAGACATTCCCGCTGACGATTCCAGGCAGCAACCCGACCTGCCGCGTTGCCCTCTATTTTGCCGGTGGCGCCACTGCGGCGGGATCGATCGATATCAGCCGGGTGTCGTGCTTGCAGGTCGCGCCATGACGCAGCTGGTCGCGTCGAGGCTGGGGCCGGATTCGCTGCTGGTGCGGTTCATGAACCCCGACCGTGCGACCTACGACCGGATGATTGTAGCCACTCCGCAAGACGATGACGCATCGCTGTTTCTTGCCGGGCGTCGCTCAAGCGCGTGGCGCCACAGGCGGGCTGGGCGCGAGATTCACAACTTGTCCCGATTCCGTTCCGTTTTGACACCCGTCAATAACTGTTGGCTGGCGTTGTTTCGCGAGATAGGATAGCGGGGTGTCTCGAAGACTTTGCTAAGATTTTGCCAATCGACCGACAGGACATATGGCGTGAACTCGAATACAAAGTTCATCGAAGCTTTCCCCAAGGAACAATCGCAATCCAGTCCCATGAGGGAGCAGTTGTCTGGCAGCAGGCGCGTTGCCTCGCGAGACCTGCGCGTTATGCTATACGGCTTGTCGCTTCTTCTCGACTGCTGCGCTCTCGTCGCCGGCTTCTCCGTGGCAACGCTGGCACGTGAGGAACAGTGGCTTTCTGCCGGCGGTTACTCCCTGATTGCCCTCGCCCTTCCGATGTTTCTCATGTTTTCGGTCGCACGCGAAGTGCAGTCGGTTGAAACCCTGGAAAGTCGGTCACTTGGCATCAGCCGGGCGCTGGGCGTACTGGCTGCAACCGCGGTCTTTCTGATGATGCTTACGTTCCTGCTCAAGGCTGGCGACATTTCGCGCGTGGGATTTGCGATCTCGTTCGGCGCGTCGGCGGGATTCATCGTGCTTGACCGTTTTTTGCTCGATTGGATATTCTGGGTCACAATGAAAGGCAGCGCTACCGCGAAACTGCTGGTTATCGACGGTATTGAAGCCAAGCCAGGCCCGGCCATGGACGTGGTTGACGTAGGTGCCAATGGCCTGTGGCCGGATCTCAATCGGCCGGAGATGTTTGACATTCTCTCCCATATGATTGTCGACTACGACCGTGTCGTAATAGCCTGCACAGAGGAGCATCGCAGGGCCTGGTCGATGTTCCTGCGGGGTTCCGATGTCGGCGGCGAAATCATCCTGGACCGCGATCTGCTGCAAGGCGCGGTAGCCATCGGCCAGTGCGGCGATGTGGACACGCTGATTTTGTCGCACGGGCCATTGAGCCTTTTCAGCCGTATTCAGAAGCGGGCCTTTGACCTGTTCGTATCGGTCCCGTTGATCATCATGTTATCACCATTGTTTTTGCTGGTCGCCATCATGATCAAGCTGGAAAGCCGCGGGCCGGTGTTTTTCCGGCAGGTTCGCGTGGGCCAGGGCAACCGCCAGTTCAGCATCTTCAAATTCCGCTCGATGCGGGTCGAGGCATCCGATCACAACGGCTCGCGCTCGACCGGGCGGGACGATGACCGGATCACACGCGTGGGCGCATTCATCCGCCGGACCAGCATCGACGAGCTGCCGCAGCTCTTCAACGTGCTGCGCGGCGACATGAGCCTGGTCGGGCCAAGGCCGCATGCGCTGGGTTCGCTTGCCGGCGAGTCATTGTTCTGGGAAGTGACCGACCGCTACTGGCTGCGCCACGCTCTAAAACCCGGCATCACCGGGCTTGCCCAGATCCGTGGCTTTCGTGGGTCGACCAGCCGGCCGGAGGATCTTACGCAGCGGCTGCGTTGCGACCTTGAGTATCTCAGCGCGTGGAGCATCTGGAACGACTTCATGATTTGTTTGAAAACGGTCCGTGTCGTCGTCCACCAAAACGCTTACTGAAGGCGCGGTTGTAACGTCGGCGTCGGAGGCCGGGCGCGACCGGTCTCTCGACGGGTTTCGCGCTGTCGCCGTGCTGGGCGTGATCGCGGGACATGCGCTGGCCTATCGCTACACCGATGCGGTCGAGAGCAATGGCATGCTCCTGCACCAGATCGGCAGGCTGGCGGGGTCATTTGCCGATACTGGCGTCTATATTTTCTTCGCCATCAGCGGCTATATCATCACCACCCTGATGCTGCGCGAGGAGGCGCGAGAGGGGCGGTTCAGCCTGGCCGCCTTCTACGTCCGGCGGTCATTGCGGATCCTGCCGCCCTTTGCGGCGTTCCTGGCGGCCTTGGCCTTGCTCGCGGCGAACAGGCTCATCGAATTTCAACCAGCCCAGATCATCAATGCCGCAGCCTTTTCCTGCAACACCGGACTGACCGAGTGCAGCTGGTACATCGCGCATACCTGGTCGCTGGCAGTGGAAGAACAATACTATCTGGTGTGGCCGCTGCTGTTTACGCTGATTGCCCCGCCAAAGCGCCATCAGTTCGCGGCAGTCACCACACTGCTGCTGATCACGGCGTTCGTGCTGTTGCCGTGGGATTGGCACAGCAATACCGTGTCGTTCGCCTGCATCGCCGCCGGCGCGACCTGCGCGCTGCAACCGCACTGGCGCGAGGCACTCGAGCGCGTGGGCGGGGTCTGGAGCTGGTCGTTTGCCGTACTGTTCGCGCTGCTCGGCCCGCTGCTGGTGGGTCTACGGGTGGTGGAGGCGGTCATGCCCGCCCTCGCCGTATTCCTGCTATTCGGAGGAAGGCGCATCAGGCTGCTCCGGCGGGTTCTTGAATCAGCCCCACTCCAGCTGATCGGCGCCATGTCTTACAGCCTGTACCTGTGGCAGCAGCTGTTCCTGGCCGCGCCGACTCGCTATTCGATGGAGCCTCCGCCGGTCTGGCTGTTGCCGATCGCCGCCTGGCTTTCACTGGTCGTGATCGAACGTCCCTGCATCAGATTGGCGCATCGTCTGTCGCGCGGGATCATGCAGCGCCGGTCTGCCCGGCATGCATTGGCGAGCGCCGGCTGACGCGATCCCCGGATCACCGGTCCTGACCAGAGGCTTGCAGCTACTCCTCGGGCAAGGTGCCGATAAAGATCTTCTCTCCCCGATATAGCCGAAACCTCACGCTATCCTTGCCGTCGGCGGTAAATTCCGAGACCGCGAAGCCTGCGCCTTGCAGTCGATCGCGAAAATCGGCTCCGTAGTAGCGAATGTGATCGTTCTGTCCAAAATGAAGATCGCGGCCGGCTTCGCTCACGATGTCCGGATCCTCGTAGCTTTGGCTCCACCCCTCGATCAGGGGCACCATGGCAATGAGCTGTCCGCCTGGGCGCAGGATGCGGGCGATCTCACTCAGGGCCCGGGCGTCATCGACATGCTCAAGCACATGCGACGCGATCACCACGTCGTAGCTGTTATCGGGAAGTCCGGTCGCATGAATGTCGAGGCACAGATCCGCCGAATCATCGGGATAGCTCGACGTTGTATAGCTTCGCGGCCCATCGGCGTGAAGCGACTGCCGTACCGCGAATTCAGGCGCGAAATGCAGAACGTCCCGGCCTTCGAAGCTCACCGTGTTGCGCTGAACCGCCAGCGAGAACAGGCGGTGCCGCTCAAGACTGCCGCAAGACGGGCAGCGAACGCCAGAACGAACCGGTGTGCCAAACCCATGGAAGCGGCCGATATAGCCACATGACGGGCAAGTGCCTTCCGAAGCGCGCGCATGAGACAAGATCGCCATCTTTATCTGATGCGCCATACCCGGCAGCGCAGCGGTCAATTCCCGAATTGTCGCAAACTTCATGACGTTCCTCACAATTCCAAGCTGGTAGCCAATATCATATCAAAATTTCATTATGTCAGACGCCGGACCGGGAACGGGCCCGACCCGGTCGTCGCGGAGCAGCAATTGCGTGATGAGAAAGCCCGACAGGACGCTGAGCCACGCCAGCCTTCGCACCAGCATTATCCACGCGCTTGTGTCTCCCGGCGCTCCCGCCTATTTCCCGACTATGGCTTGCCTAAACTGTCAATCGAGCCCGGCAAAGCGGATTAACCGTTTGTCCGCGCACATACGAGGCTGCGGCTGATGCGTTATGTTGCCATTGCTGTCATGTTGCTGGCCTATCCGTTCCTTGTCGGATGGATCAAGGCGAACCCGCAGAAACGCCACTGGGCCTATTTCGGCCTGGGTATTTTGCCATTCACGATCAACGCCTGGAACCTCGACGCGGCTCTGATCAGCTGGCCAGCTTGGGTTGGCTACGCCAAGGGCATGATCTTCACCTTGCTGGATTCGCTGGCACTGGCTGTCATCACGACTCATCGCAGCCCGCGCAGCATGCCGCCGCTGACCGGGTTCATCGTCGCCTATACCCTCGCCGCTGCGTTATCTGTGGCTATGTCCGGGATCCCAATGTCCTCGACGTTTTACGTGTTCCAACTAGTGCGGATATTGATCCTATTCCTGGCCGTCGCCAGGATCGCACCCGATCCGCGCGCACTGAAATGGCTGGCGATGGGGCTCGCCGCCGGGATCAGCTACCAGGCCGGCAATTGTATCTGGCAGAAGCTCAACGGCGCGTTCCAGACAGCGGGGACCATGGGGCACCAGAATCTGCTGGGGCTGATGACCCATTTCACCATCTTTCCGCTTCTTGGGATGCTGCTTGCCGGCATGCGGAGCCGCGTTGTCATGCTGGGCGTCGCTTCGTCGCTCATCGTGGAAGCGCTCGGTGCGTCACGCGGAACAATCGGTTTCGGTCTGATGGGGATCGCGCTCTTGCTCGTGCTGTCGCTGTACCGTCGCGCAACCCCGCAAAAGTGGCGAATGGTGGGATTTGCCGCATTGGCGCTGGTGCTGATCTCGCCGCTGATGGTAACGGCGATCAACAACCGCGAGGCGCAGTTGGCCACCTCGCAGTACCAAGGCGACGAGCGGACCGCGTTCGAACGCGCGGCCAAGGCGATGTTTGCGGACCACCCGATGGGGGTCGGCGCCAACGAGTACGTCATCGTTGCCAACGCGAGCGGCTATTCGGTGCGAGCCGGGGTGATATGGAACGGGAGCAGCCGTGCTGCCTATGTCCACAATGCATATTTGCTAGTTGCGGCGGAGACTGGCTGGCCAGGTTTATTGAGCTTTATTGCACTGTTCGCCGCAGTGATCTGGAGTGGTCTGTATTTTGCCTTCCAGAACCGGCGCGATCCTCGTGGCGACGTAGTGTTGGGTTGCACTGTTGCAGTGATCGTCACTGCTGAGCACAATTTTTATGAATGGATATTCGTCACCTATCAGGCGCAATATGTCTTCGCCATTTCGATCGGCATCATCGCCGGTTTGGTTCGCGAGCGCGCAATTGAGCAGCGCGCAGCCCGCTCCCGGCAGCGTAAGGCTGATTTCAGCCGTGAGAGTCGCGACCAAGACGTGGACAAGGCAGAACAAGTTGCTGCTGCACAGTCTGCTGTTTGACGCCTCCTCTTTCGGGAATCCGGGAGGTCTCGGATAATCCCAAGATGACAGATTCAAGAGTTGTAAATGTTGCGAAATCGGCTTTCGATATTACGAAGCCAATTTCATGGAAACGAACTCCAAGTTCCATGTGGTCCTGCGTGCAAGAACTTGACGACAAAGGAATGTGAGTTGAAGCAGCAACAAGCTATTCGCGGGATCGCCCGCGATCTGTACGATGAAGCTCCCCCGCGGATACGGGCGCTACAAGGCTTGCGGCCATTCATTTGTCCGTTCGATGATCTCATCCGCTGGATTCCCGCAAAAGGCCGCATGCTGGATATCGGCTGCGGTGCCGGACTTTTCCTGGGACTTGCCGGACGTTCACGCCACGAATTGCGCGCAATCGGTTTCGATGCCGATGCCAGTGCCATTGCGGCTGCGCAAACCATGGCCCGCAGATATTTCCCGAATGGCCGCATCGCGTTCCAGCATTCTGCGGTCGGCGATCCATGGCCCGACGGGCCGTTCGAACTGGTAAGCATGATTGACGTCCTACATCATATCCCGCCGCCCGCACAACGGGATGCGATCGCCGATGCCTACTCCCATGTCGCGCCCGATGGGCTCTTCCTCTACAAGGACATGGCCGACAAGCCATACTTCTCCGCCTGGTGGAACCGACTCCATGATATTGTCGTTGCCAAGCAATGGATTCACTATCGGCCAATCGGCCAGGTTCAAAGCTGGTTGGAGCAGGCTGGCGGACAGATTGTCCAGCGATCGACAAGAAGCATGGGGCCATATCGACACGAATGGATTATTGTGAGAAGACCGGGATGAAGCTTGGAATATCTCCGGAAAATTGGTCTCGCAGCGTCCATTTCATGATCATGCCGACGCAGCCAGGATGCGATTTGCCCCTCGCGCCTTCGCGATACGAGCGAGTGTGCGACAAACCCTTGGAGCAGGCGACGTGACAAGAGGCACCATGGGACTGGTCCTGCTGAGCGTGGCGGTCACCGCAATTGCACAAATCGTGCTCAAGGCCGGGATGAGCGGAACCTCCGTTCAACGTGCGATTGCCGGCGGATTCGGCCTGCGGACGATTGTGACCACCCTCTTCGATCCGCTTGTTTTCGGTGGGCTGGTTCTCTATTTCGGCGCGGCATTGGTATGGCTGCTCGTATTGTCGAAGGCGCAGGTCAGCCTGGTTTACCCCTTCGTAGCTCTTGGCTTCGTCGTTACCGCGCTACTCGGCAACCTGTTGCTGGGCGAGTCTTTGTCCGCCGCCCGTATCGCGGCGATATTGCTGATCTGTATCGGAGTTACGCTACTTGCCCGAAGTTGACCCAAGTCCACCGGCTTGTGTGCCGCTCTGCGTCGATCTCGATGGCACATTGGTCCGCACGGATACGCTGCATGAATCGATGCTGGAGCTGCTGAAATCGGCTCCTCTGGATGTGATGCGCGTACCGTTCTGGCTGCTTCGAGGCAAGGCCATGATGAAACAATGCGTTGCCGAACGGGTCGAGCTTGAGGTTTCAAACCTGCCTTATCGTCAGGAAGTTCTGGATCTGATCGACGATGCGCGCAGGCAAGGCCGGCCCGTGATCCTAGCAACGGCGGCAACCTCGCGAATTGCCGAGGCGGTGGCCGATCATCTGGGTGTCTTCGATGCCGTGCATAGCAGCGACGGCACAACCAATCTGTCGGCGCATGCGAAGGCGCAACGCCTTGTCGAACAGTTCGGGGAAGGTGGCTTCGATTATATCGGCAATGGACGCGCGGACCGGCCTGTATGGCGCAAGGCACGGCATAAGATTGCAGTTTCAAAAGACCGGGGCTTCGATTCCGGAGAAGCTGGCACGGATCAGCCAGTACATCGGATCATCGACCGGGACAGGTTCCTGCCCGCCTGCATCCGCGCACTGAGGCCGCATCAATGGCTGAAAAACCTGCTCGTCTTCGCCCCGCTATTCGCAGGCCACAAATTCGGCGATCCCGGCTTGTGGCTGGCATCTCTGCTAACGTTTGTCGCCTTCAGCCTGACAGCCTCGTTCGGCTATCTTGTCAACGACCTGCTGGATTTGCGGTCGGATCGCGAGCATGCGCGCAAGCGCAGCAGGTCGTTCGCATCTGGCGCACTATCGATCTCTTCAGGAATATACCTGGTTGCACTCCTGCTGCTTTCGGCCATCCTGGTTTCACTGCTGCTGCTGCCCCTGGTTGGCGCAGTGCTGGCACTCTACCTCATCCTTACGCTAGGTTACTCATTGAGGCTGAAGCGGCAAGTGATCGTCGATGTCGTGGTGTTGGCCGCTCTCTACACGCTTCGGATCATTGCCGGTTCGGCGGCGACACACATCCCGGTTTCGTTCTGGTTGCTGGCATTTTCGATGTTCGTATTCCTGAGCCTGGCAATCGTGAAACGCTACTCCGAACTCAGGGCTGTACTGGACCAGAACACCACGCTGCCAGGCCGCGGCTACATGGCTTCGGACTTGCCCGTGCTGCTGGCCCTGGGCACGGGCAGTGGCCTGATGAGCGTGATGGTGCTCGCTCTCTATTTCGATTCCCCGATCGTCACCGCCATATATCGCGAGCCCATGTGGCTTTGGCTGGCACCCTCGGTGATGCTTTACTGGGTGGCACGGCTATGGATGAAAACTCACCGCGGGGAGATTCACGACGATCCTGTCGTCTTCGCGGTCCGCGACAAGCAGAGCCTGATCGTGCTGTTGATTCTCGGCCTGATCTTCTCGGCGGCGACCAGCGGTTGGCGTTTCTGGTGACGGAAAACCTATCGCTTCACTGCCGCAGGCGCCGCCTTGGCTTGGCCATAGTGAATCAGCCACTGCAGGGCATAGGCCGCGAAAATCGCGACGAAGGGCATCAACCCGAAATGGTAACGGTCCGAACCGATAACCAATATGCTGATTGAACCAAGCAGCCCGATGGCTGCTGTCATGGGATCGATGATGCGGATCGGCTCTCGTCGGATGAAGAGCGCGAAGCCCACCAACGACAATCCCAGAACCATCAGCCAATAGCCTGCCAGAACCAGCTTGAGCGGCATCTCGATAGCATCGGGCAAGCCCTTCTCGTTCCACGCAACGGCAATGGATTCACGCAGATAGGAAAGCTTGACCCTTTTGAGGCAAAGCACGAAATAGCGCTGAGGATTGTCCTTTATGAATTCGATGGCACGCTGCTTGAGCAATTCATCACGCGCGACTTCGCCATCCGGCATGTCCTTGGGCAATAACATGTAATCACCCTTGGATGCGGGATTGTTGCCCATCCAGAAGACAATCCCGAAATTTGCGGAAACGAGGACTGGTTTACCGAAATATGCCTGATTGCGCGCCGCCCAGGGAGCAAAGGCCACCGCCGCAATCGCCAGCGCCAGCACACCGCTTGCGAGAGCCATCTTCCATCGCCGTGATACCAGCGCATCCAGCACAGGGACGGCAACAATCAAAGGTAAGGTCGTCGGACGAATATAGGCTGCCGCGATGAGCAGCAGGCTGCCCAAGGCGATTCGCAGAAGCCATGAATACCTGCGGGACATAATGACCGTCATGCCCGCCGCCAGGAACAGATTGGAGGGCAACTCGCTGGAGAGCACGCTGGTAAGCGCAATCCACGCCGGCCAGACCGCCGCCAGCAGCGCGGCCAACCGCGCAACGCCTTCATCGAAGCGAGTGAGTGCGAGCTTGTACACGGCTAGGACAAGCAGTGTCCCCATGACGATATTGACTATGGAAACAGCGATGAAACTGTGCGTGAACAACGCATAAACAACGGCATACAACGCCGATGCCCCGACGGCCCAATAGACAGTTGGCCTGCCATCAGGCCAACTGTATCCATCCCCTGCGGCGATGCGTTGAGCCAATATGTCATAGACCGTACTGTCGGAGATAGGCACTATCGGCACCGCCAAGGCCCAGGCAACGCGCAGCAGAAAACCCAGCAGCAGGATATGCCGCAATTTCACGGACAGGAGGAAATCCATCTTTGCAAATAGCCGGGTCAAGGACTGAATCTCCAAGATACGGTGAACGTGACAACGCCAGTATGCCCTGGCGCATGACCCTGCCAACGCGAGGCAAAAGGAAAGCTCAAAGCAGGCGGGGTGAAACTGGCGCCGAGTGTAGATGGAAAATGAAGCAAGCCTTACCCCCCATCCGGTCCGGCGCAGGATATCAGCGCTCGCCAAGGCATCGAGCCCGCCCTTCCGCTAACACATGGAATTTTCCCGGTATCTGCCAAGGCATGGGACCTGCTCATCTTCATCATTCCAATAACCTTCTCAATCACATCAACGCAAGGCCATCGCTGAAGTCTTTGGAACAGATTTCAGGCACTACAGCCAAGGCCAGATGACAGTCGGGATAGAATCCGCAAGAGAGGTGGCTCGGTTTGTCTGCTTCAGGCAGATTCCGGAGACCGGTCCGATAGGTCTGAGCGCAGCGGCACCAGACCCCGGTTGGGGCTGAGCAGCGCCAGCAGCGGGCGCTCGATGCCGATATGAACCGCCTCGCTCAGCGCGATGCACACCAGCGCAACTATGCCGGCGGCGACCGGCGGTGCAAGGACGGTAACTCCCGGCAGCGCATTGCTGGCTTCAACCGCCAGGGTCACGATCAGGATGTGAATGAGGTAGAGCACATAGCTGCTGTCACCCAGCCTGGCGATCCGGCGCACTGCCTTCCCTGCTCCCCGCCGGGTTTCCCATGTGACCAGCCCGAGCACCAGGACCGCGCTGGGGACGCCCCAGACAATCGCGCTCGGCAAACGTTCATAACCAAGCGCAATCCCCGCTGCGAACAGCATCACACCAACGGCGGTCAACGCAGGGCCAAGCCGCAGTGGCAACCGGCCGGCTTGGGCCAACCAACCGATCGCCGCCCCGGCAAGGAACTCGAGAAGCAGCGTATTGGTCATCAGGTGGAGAACGGGACCCTTGTCTGCCACCAATGTGCCAAACGCGATCGCGGCAACAAACCCTGTGGTCAGCACGATCAGCCCACGGGTTAGCGACAGCATCATCGCCAGGCCGAAACAGAGATAGAAGAACATCTCGAACGATAGCGTCCACGCCGGCCCGATAACCTGCGCCGCATCTCCGGGCCATAGCACCAAAGCACCAAGGATTTCGCCGCCTGACAGGCGATAGGGTATGCCGATCAACGCATGGACACCAATATAGACGAGAGCGCAAAGCCAGTAGATCGGATATATCCGCAATAAACGGCGCTTGAAAAACTTCATTGCATCGTAGGGGCGGCCGGGCTGGAAACTCGTCAGCACCATGATGAATCCGCTGATCACGAAGAAGATGTGCACGCCCACCGCACCGAAGCCGAACAAATAGCCCTCCTGATGGAACAGCGCCGAACTCACGCGGGCGGCGAACGCCTGCTGCGCGTGGAACAGCACGACAAGCGTTGCCGCGACCGAACGCAGCAGCTGGATCGAATGGATCGTAACGTTCTGACGCAAGCAAACCCCCTTTTGCGCAAGACCCGTTCGGCTTTGGCGCTCCTATATTAATGTGCAACCTTCTAGATTGATTTACCAAAGCTCGCTACACGCCAGTGTTCGATTGTCTGGCGGCGAAGCTGGCCGCGTTGCGATTATCACAAGGTAGGGTTCTTGTCGAAGTCAGCCTGTTTCGTGACCCCCAGCTACGCCCGCGATTTCGAGTGTTGCCGGTTGGTGTCGGAATCGCGCCAGCGCTGCGCGCCGGACATCCCCCATTATATCATTGTCGATCCGCACGATCTTCGGCAGTTCCGGGAACTGGCCGGCCCGCAAACCCATGTGATCGACGCGCGCGAGGTGCTCGATGCCTCGTTCCACAAATGGTGGGGCCGAAACGGGTGGTGGATCAATATCCGGACACCGCCGGTGCGCGGCTGGATCACCCAGCAACTGCGCACACTGACGATGCCCCGGATTGTCGGTCACGACATCATACTCAACATCGATTCGGACGTGGTCTTCATCCGCCGCTTCACACTCGACATGCTGTTCGACGACAACCGGCTGGGATTATTCGAAGTTGATTACTGTAACCCGGAGATTAAGGGCTGGGCGGCCATCGCGGCCAGTGCGGCGGCGCAAAGGACAGCGGTGCAGGCTGTCAGCCTGTAGCCGTTATTGCGGCAATCGGCCGAGGCATCGGTCCGGGGGCCGATCACCTCATGGCCGAGCGAAGCCAGCCAGGCGGCAGGATTTACCTTCATGGCAGTGGCGGCGTGATTGGTGTGGACGGTAATGCGCATTGGTTCTGGTTCCGGACTAGAATATTGCCCAAATCGACGCGAGAGCCTTACTTGGCACGGGAAAAATTTCACTCAACTGGCGGCTGCTACTTCCTCATTCTTGGCATTCATGCGATGCCGCATCAAACCAAGCGGGCGTTCAATGATTTGATACATGGCAGTTGAATATCCGATTGCGAGCAAGGCTGCGAACATTGCCTGGAGAATTGGATGCAATGCCGGTTGCAGCGACTTCGCCAGCGAGAACATCAGCATGTGGACCAGATACAGCGTGTAAGACAGAAGGCCAATCCATTGCGCGATCCGGGATCTCAGCATGGCCGTGACAATCGGTACTCGAACCTGCAATATCCATGTGAACAGGATGAACAGCCCAATCCCCTGGAGCGTATAGCGAAATGTCTCCTGGAACACAGGCGATCGGGTTGCGAATGCGATCGTCAGCAGGAGAAGTGCTGCGGCTTGGTGGATGACGCCCGGCTTCCAGGGGTGTGCTTCAATCAGCGGGTTGTTCCAGAGTGCCAAAATGCAACCGAACAGGATCGAATCGACCCGTGTGTGGGTGAAGTAGTAGTTGGCCTCAACGATACCGAAGAAATACACGTTCACAAGGCGGAGAATGAGGACTCCCGTGCAGGCAATAGCGCACCACAGCGCAAGACGGGTCGAAGTGGATCGGGGCAAGAACCACATCACAATCATTGGAAACACAAGATAGAAATGTTCTTCGATTGCCAGCGACCAGAGCGGCATGCCGGGAAATCCATGGTAGTTGGGTATTAATGAGCTATAACTGGTGAGAAACGACAGGTCAGCTGCGGCCCCCATCATGTTGACACGGGTATCATAGTCGATGAACGGGGATATGAATACGGAAAAGGCCATCGAAACCCATAGTGGCGGAATTATGCGCAATATGCGCCGCCAATAAAAGCCGCGGAGGCTGATGGTTCCGGCGTTGTGAAATTCTATTCGCAGTAGGCTGGTTATGAGAAAACCGCTCAAAAAGAAAAACAGGGTTACGCCGAAGCCACCTGGAACGATGAAGCCAAGGCCGAAATGGGCAACCGCCACGATGGAGATTGCTGCTGCTCGAATTCCGTTGAGTTCCAGCACATGCGGCATGCGTGACACCGCGAGAGTGTCTTGATTGTGTGCGCTCAAATCATGCCTCCAATGATCTAGGTGTTTAGTCCCGGCATTTGATGGGTTGAGTTGAGGGCATAGATACTCTGCCCCCAGTTACCCCCGACATCGAGGGCCAGGGATGTCGGCCCCAGACCGGAGAGTAACCTGAACTCCGGCTCCAAAGGGCGACCGAAGAAGCGTGTGCCGAAGTTATAGACTTCAAATTTGACGGGGCGAATGAGGGGAGCAACACTCTGCACCGACCTCAGGATGGATTTTAGTTTCATCAACACCCCTGTAACGAATGGGATTTGAAGCTCTAGGGCAAGTGATGCGGAATGCCGACCTGTTTTTCGTTAAATACGGATCATACACACTTTCACCCCTTCCCGCACAAACCGCTCTGGGCGCGCAAGCCAAAGGGGGCTTCCGCAGAGCAATTTCCATGCGAATGTAAGGCACAAGGCACGATTTTTGCGACCATTGCCTATCCAGCAATACACCACCGATAGTGGATCGTTATGATTTTCTGGCTATCGAGGTGCCGAACGCTTACCTCGCTTTCCCTATGCAGACGTTCTTAGATCCCGCCGCTACGGTGACCATGGCTGAAATTTCCCCCCGCGTCGGCATCGTGGCGATTGGCCGCAACGAAGGCGAGCGGCTGCGGCGCTGCCTGAGCTCGATCGATGTTGCCGGTGCCCCGGTAATCTATGTCGACAGCGCCTCGTCTGACGGCAGCAGCGCCATGGCCGCTGCGTTGGGTGCGCGGGCTGTCGATCTCGACATGGCGCAGCCCTTCACTGCGGCGCGCGCGCGAAACGCCGGGCTGGAAGCGCTGGTCGCGGGCTATCCGCAGGTGGAGTATATTCAGTTCGTCGACGGTGATTGCGAATTCGAGCCCGGCTGGATTGCCTTGGCGATACGGTTCCTCGATGCGCACCCGGACGTAGCTGTCGCTTGCGGTCGGCGCCGGGAGCGCTATCCCGAAGCCAGCTTCTATAATCGGATATGCGATGCAGAATGGAATACGCCCGTTGGAGAAGCCCGGGAATGCGGGGGCGACGCCTTGATGCGCCGAACCGCACTTACCGGAGTTGGCGGATACAATGCCGCGCTCGCCGCTGGAGAGGAGCCCGAGCTGTGCCACCGGCTGCGCGGGGCGGGTTGGCGCGTATGGCGACTGGATGCGGCAATGACGATCCACGATGCGGCCATGCACCGTTTCCGCCAATGGTGGTTGCGCGCCAAACGTAGCGGCATCGGCTATGCCCAGGCGTGGCGGATGACACATCGCCGCCCTGACCCGCTCTACCGCCGCGAAACGATGCGTGCGCTGTTCTGGACTCTTGGCGTCACCGGGGTCTCCGTTGGTGCCGCATTGCTGGTCGACTGGCGGCTGATCCTTCTTGCCCCGCTGCTTTGGGGCTTGCAATTTTTCCGCCTCGCGCGTCGGCACGGGCAGGCGGAAGGGGCCTTGCTGCTCATCGGAAAAGCGGCTGAAACGATAGGTATCGCGACGTATTTTTGCCGTGCGATAGGGGGCCGCGCTGGCGGGACGATATTCTACAAATGACACGGATTGCCTATCTCGCCAGCCAGTACCCAGCACCCTCGCACACCTTCATCCGGCGCGAGATCGCGGCGTTGCGCCAAGCGGGGCTGGATATCGCGACCTTTTCGATCCGCCCTGCGGGTGCCCAGCCGGCTTGCGAAATGGAACGCGCCGCGCGCGACGAAACGCAGGCTGTTCTCGGGCGATCCCCCTTTGCCTATCTTGCCGCGCTTGGGGCCGCGATGGTTTCCCGTCCATTGCGCACCGCAGACACTTTCCGGCTGGCACGGCGCCATCGCGCGCCTGGTTTGCGGGCACTTGTCTGGGCAGTGTTTCACTTTGTCGAAGCCGTGCTCCTCGCGCGCCTGCTGCGCCGCGCCGGGGCCACGCGGCTGCACAGCCATTTCGCCAACAGCGGTGCGACTGTCGGGCTGCTGGCTGCGAACTTGCTGGACATGCCCTGGAGCCTGACCCTGCACGGCGTATCGGAAACCGATTATCCGGCCGGCCTCCTGCTGGCCGAAAAGGTTGCGCGTGCCGAATTCGTTGCCTGCGCAAGCTGGTTCATGCGCGCCCAGGCGATGCGCGTGGCCGCGCCGCGCGATTGGCGCAAGCTTCAAATTGTGCGCTGCGGCGTCGATATTGCCGCGATGCCGGCAGTGCAAGCCCGCGCCGATGGTCCGGTCAAATTCGTTTGTGCTGGCAGGCTATCCCGCGAAAAGGGGCACCGGGGGCTGTTCGAAGCCTTCATGGCCATGCGCAAGCAAGTCCCCGACGCAAGGCTTGACCTCGTCGGTGACGGACCGCTCAGGGCGGAGCTTGGCGCGCTTGCCAGCGAGCTTGGCATCGACGAAGCTGTGCGGTTTCACGGACCGCTGAGCGAGGCCGGGACGCTGGCGGTTATCGCCTCGGCGGACATTCTGGTCTTGCCCAGCTTCATGGAGGGCCTGCCTTTGGTCATCATGGAAGCGATGGCGTTGGGCAAGCCGGTCATATCGAGCGGGGTTGCCGGCATACCGGAGCTCGTCCGCGATACAGTAAACGGACTCCTGGTTCCGCCTTCGCATTGGCACGCGCTGGCGGAGGCGATGGTCGCACTTGCGTCCGACCGGGACATATGTGACCGGCTCGGTGCGGTCGGCCGGGCTGCCGTGATGGAGGAATTCACCATCGATCGCGCGGTCCGACCGCTGATCGCTCTGTTTTCGCACGAGAATCGCTGACCCATGTTCACCCCGTTCGACAGTATCCGGATCATCAACCTTCCAGAGCGGCGCGACCGGCGCCGCGAGATGAAGCGCGAGCTCGCCGCCATCGGTCTGGCAGGCGACCCGCGCGTGTCCTTTTTTCCCGCAATCAGGCCAGCCGATGCCGGGGCCTTCACCTCGATCGGTGCGCGGGGCGTCTATCTCAGCCAGCTCACGATCCTCCGCGAGGCCGCCGCTACGAACAGCTCCGTGCTGATTCTGGAGGATGACTGTGATTTCTCGCTCGCCGCGCGCGACTACGGTTTTGGCAATGGCTGGGAGATCTTTTACGGCGGATATTACGCGGCGAATCCGGACAATCTGCTCGAAAGCGACATCATCGGCGCGCATATGATGGGCTTCACGGCCAGGGCTGCGGCGCAGATATGCAACTATCTGGATAGTTTGCAGTTTGAAGGGATTCATCCGCCGATCGACGCCGCCTATGTCTGGTTTCGCCGTGCCTATCCGGATGTGGCCACGCGCTTTGCCACGCCGCCGCTGGCGATGCAGCGTTCCTCTCGCAGTGACATCGCGGATCTTCGCTTTTATGATCGACTGCCGATACTGCGAGCTGTCACCAACCTTGCCCGTCAGATCATCCGGTGGGCGCGGAGTTGAGTCGCACTGGGTCACGGTCCCGCCGCGAGGATAGCGCTTCAATCACCCTTTGGACCGGAGCCGGTCGGCGTTCCCGTATTTTCGTCCGCGACGAGGGTTCCGTATTCCTGATCGGCGCGCGGCTGGACGGTTGGCGTGGCGACAGATCCAGGCACTGAAGGCAAATGGCCAATGTCGTCGGCCAGGGGACGCGGCCCGAGATCAGTGGGGCTGGATTGCATGCCGAAGACCGAAAGATCGACGGGCCCGTCCGGGATCATGGTCGCGGACTCGTCCCGGCTCGTCTCGCCCGCGTAAACTCCGGTAAATGCCGCCCGGCGTCCCCAATAGCCCTTCCAGCGGTAGAAGATGTGAGCCCCTACCGTCGTGATCTTGTCAAGCGACCACGCCCAGTACGGTACGACAAAATTCGCGTGGTAATGGGTGGCGGTTCCTACCGATGGCTCGACAACGCCGGCAAGCGCCGCCAGGGCGATCAGGCGTGCACGCGACCAGCCGGACTGCGACGGCTTTCGCGCCAGACTTCCATCACAGGCGAACGAGAACTGGCATCCCGTGCGCCGTTCCGCTCCTTGATAGACGACGCCGCAAACCGACTTTGGAAACGCCGGGTGACGGACGCGGTTAAGCACAACCTGGGCTACCGCCCGCTGCCCCTGATCGCTTTCGCTTGCAGCTTCGTAATAGACCGCCGCAGTGAGGCAATCGACCGCCGAATGCTGGCTGACTATGTCCGCGACCGTCGCCTGCAGCAGGAACGGTCGCGCCACTTCGAGAGGGGCGGCAGACACGGGGATACCCGTGTTGACCTGCTGCGCCTTCTCGGCATCAATGGGCATAAATGCCTCGTTGAGGGGACCGGGAAGCGGCGGAGGCGGATGGCTGATATCGAGACGGATGATTGACCGCTTATGAGCATTGTAATGCATGACGCCCCAGACCCCTCCGGCAATCACCAGCGGAATCAAGGCGCAGGCAACGACCAGAACGACACGGCGAACCGTATTCTTTTTGCCGGACGGAAATTGGGCTGCTCGCGATCGCGCATTGCCGGAAGAAATCTTTAACATCGAACCTCAACGATCGCACATCCCTGCGGGCCTTGCACGATATCAATTTACCGGAGATGAAAACCTTTGCGGCCCGGAATGATCCAGAATCGGACAGCGCGCACAGCGGCTACCGGCGCGATTGCTTGCCATATCAAAACTGTCTACACAGGGCCATCAACGAAGTGCAGCGGTACTTCGGGAGCGAAATCCTGAAATGGAAACATCAGTTGAGGTACGGCTTGTGAACGCGCGAACTGGTCTGCCGCGCGTCTTCGGACCAGAAAATGGCAGCTTTGCCGCTATGTTATGTCTGGCGCTGGGCGTGTTCGCGATCGCGGCCCCCACGTTGGCGTTTGTGGCGCGTGAAAGCTGGAGCACCGAGCAAGGTGCGCATGGCCCGATCGTTCTGATGACTGGTATCTGGCTGCTACACCGGTTGTGGCCTGGTGCCGCTCATGCGGTGAGCCGACCACCGCTGTGGCGGGTGGCGCTGCTGCTCGCGTTTTTTCTGCCAGGCTATGCTTTGGCACGCATTACGCAAGTCGTGGAGGTCGAGGGCTACATGATGTATGCTTGCCTGCTGACTGCCATGTACAGCGTGGTCGGCGGCTCGGTCATGCGGCTGCTGTGGTTTCCGCTGTTCTATCTGGCCTTCATATTTCCGCCGCCTGAAACCATTGTGGCGGCGATCACGCTGCCGATGAAGGTCGGTCTGTCGCAGCTCGCGATTTCGATTCTCCACCTAATTGGCTATCCGATCGGCGGCGAAGGTGTGATGATCTACATCGGCCAGTACGAACTGCTGGTCGCCGCCGCCTGCTCGGGCCTTAACTCGATCATCTCGCTTTCGGCGATCTCGATGTTCTATATCTACATCCGCCACCAGGCGGAATGGCGCTACGCGTTGCTCCTGGTGTTGCTGATCGTGCCGGTGGCGCTCATCAGCAACCTCATACGCGTGTTGATCCTGATCCTGCTGACGTATCATGCCGGCGATGCGGCGGCCCAGGGCTTCCTCCATAATTTTGCGGGCATCTTCATGTTCGTGGTGGCGCTGCTAGTGATATTCTCGCTGGATGGCGTACTGAAGCCACTCTGGAACTGGTACTTCGGCGTTAGCGACATTGCACAAGATGATCTGTTCGCAAGGATAGAGAAATGACAGGGACTGCGGCACAACCAATGCGCGAATTAGGGATCAGCCGGCGGCATTTCGTCATCGGCGCGCTGCTGACGGGTGCGTCGGCCGGCTCCTACGCGGCGCAACCGAAGGTTCGGTACGCACGAATCAACAACCGCACGTTTGCAAGCTGGATTCCCGAACAAATCGGACCCTGGACTCTCGAGTCCGTCAGCGGTGTTGTGCTGCCACCGCCCGATGCCTTGTCCGATCGACTGTACGACAACCTTGTCACCCGCGTTTATCAGATGCCGGGAGCGCCGATGGTGATGATGTTGATCGCCTATAACAACAAGCAGGATGGTATGCTGCAGTTACATCGTCCCGAGATATGCTATCCTGCGGGCGGATACAGGCTCTCGCCGATCGAGCCGGTTGTGTTGACGTTAGCTCCCGGCCGCGACGTTCCGGCCAACGTCTTCACCGCAGTGGGGGGGCAGCACACGGAACAAGTGCTCTACTGGACTCGGCTTGGCGAAAGCTTTCCCCGTAACTGGCTAGACCAGCGCTTGAGCGTGATGAGGGCAAACCTCCATGGCACGATCCCCGACGGGGTCATGATGCGCGTTTCACTTATTGGTTCCGATCGGGGTCCTGCGCTGGAGGTTCTCCGTGGCTTCCTGGCAACATTTTTCAGTGTAACATCGCCGCAGTTGCAGCGTGTGCTGATAGGTGGAAATTGATGATGTACATGCAGGCCACGAACAGGGGGCCGGAAAGGACTATGATGCGAAAGACCCGGGTCAAACTGGTTACATGTTGCGCGTTCGCGATGTTGGCGCTCGCAGGCTGCAAGCGTGAGGCGACGGGACAGGTCGCGGCCGTTGTCAACGGCGAGGAAATCACGCTGCAGGAAATCAACCTGGAGATCGGCGAGAACGAACTGCCCAAGAATGTTGATCGAAAGGCGATTCAGCAGGCCGCGCTCCAGCGAATCATCGATCGCCGCCTTGTCGCGCAGGCTGCACGCAATGACGGGATCGACAAGGATCCAGAGTATCTTATCCGCCAGCGCCAGGTCGACGATCTATTGCTCATCCGGTTGTTTGGCCAAAAGGCCGGGCGCTCGGTGCGCATGCCCGACGCCGCCGCGATCGATAAGTACATGGCCGACCACCCGGCAAGTTTTGCGGACCGCACGATTTATTTGGTCGATCGCGTCCAGTTCCAGATGCCGTCCAATCCCGAGCAGCTGCGTCAACTGCAAAACGATCATACGATGGCGGCCGCGATCACCAAGCTTAATACGCTGGGCATCAGCTTCAAGCGTGGCCAGTCACAGATGGATTCGGCCGTAGTTCCGCCGCAAGTCATGGCACGAATCAAGGCGTTGCCACCGGGTGAGCCATTCCTCATACCGGAAAACGGCGCCGTGACGATGGGATCGATAACCGCCAGCAAGCCGGCACCGCTGACAGGCGCGGATGCACGTCCGGTCGTGGTTCAGCTCTTGCGCAACGAGGAACTGGGGAAAATACTCGAGCAGCGCCTCAAAACAGGACGGGCCGCCGCCAAGATCGACTACCAGTCGGGGTTTGCGCCGCCGGCAAAGCCGGCTGCTCCCGCGAATTCGGCTGCTCCCGCGAAGCCGTAAAAGCGATTGGTCCGGCCGAGAGACCTATGAGCTCAGAGGCTTGTTGGCTATCGTCGGCGACGCGTCATCAAGGCGCCGCCGGCGATAGCGACCCCGCCAATGAAATAGGCGATGGCACTTCGCGCGAAGGGACCTTCGGGATGGTAGATCACTGCGTCGATGTAGTGCGGCGAAATAAGTTCGAGGGAGAGCATTGCCGCAATAATCAGACTTCCGATCACCATGTAACGGCGGCCTTTGGAAACCCGCGCGAGGTATGGAACCAGGATCAGCAGCACGAAGCAGCCAAGCATGCCGGTAACGTACAGCAGCGTCGATTGCAGAACCGCCTTTGCTCCAACCTGTTCGTGGGTGCCAAGCAGCATGTCTCGAATCCAGCCATGGAACGGGTAGCGCAGGTCGGCAAAGGCTTCGATCAGTGCGAGCAGCGAGAACGCGGCGTAGCCCCAATATTTTTTGCCGAGGGTGGCCAGCAGCGCCGCGGCGAACCCGGCTGCCGTCAAATGTCGCGAAGCTAGCTGAACGGTGTCCGGATCGATCGTCATAGCCGGAGCCTATATCTCCTTCGCTGTCGCGGCGTTAATCGTTTTCGTCTGGCGCCCCCCGCTGCAGGCCGCGCTGATGTGCAGTTTCGGCGGCTGGCTTGCTTTGCCCGTGGCAGATTATCCCGCCACGACGATCACCGCAGGCAGCTTTACGGTGGATGTCATCGGCACCGCGCTGCCGAGCAATCTTCTCGTCACAAAGGCACTCGTCGTCCCGCTTGTCGTATTTGCGTGTCTGGCGCTCACCGCGCCGCATCTCTTTCGCGGGTTTCGCTTTAAGGCGATCGATGCGGCAATGGCGGCATTCTGCCTGTCGCCATTGCTCGCATACGCCGCTGGAAAGGTGCCGATCGCCAGCGCGCTTGCCCAAGCGGGGTACCTGGCCGGAGTTTGGGGCGGGACCTGGATGACAGGCAGATTGATTCTGCGCAGCCAGCCGGGACGCCGGGGCCTGATCACGGCGATTGCGGCAAGCGGGCTTGTCCTGGTTCCGGCGGCGATTCTCGAGGGATTGCACTCACCCTGGTTCTATTCCGCCGCATACGGCACGCACCCGTTCGAGTTTAACGGCGCTGCGCGATATTTCGGCTTTCGGCCACTGGCGTTTTTCGAAAATGGTAACCAGTACGGAATCTGGATCGCGATGGCGGCCCTTGCGGCGGTCTTTCGGGCGTTGCGGAGCCGACCGCAATCATGGATCGACGTTGCCATCGCCGGCCTGCTCGTGGTTTGCGCGATCGCAAGCCAGTCGGTCGGCGCGATCATTCTGCTCGTGCTGGGCAGCGGGTGGCTGCTGGCGTCGGCCCGGATCCGGCGCATCGCCATCATCGCCTCGGGATTGCTTGTCGCAATCGGCGGGACGGCCTACCTCTCGGGCAAGGTGCCCCTGCGGAGCTGGGCATTAAGCACTCCGGCCGGGCAGACGACCGCAGCAGTGCTGCGTGCGACAGGACGAGAATCGCTGGGCTGGCGCGTGCAGCGCGATCAGACGTCGCTGCCGATGATATATCGCGCGCCCTTGACGGGATACGGCACCTGGGACTGGTGGCGTCCTCTGAAGTCGCATCCCTGGGGCCTGCCCTTGCTTCTGGCCGGTCAATTCGGCTTGCTGTCGCTGGCGCTGGTCACGATTGCATTGCTTGCCGGCGCTATCCGTGAAATGTGGCAGGGCAGTCGCAGCATTCTTCCCGTCGTTGTCATATTGGCGGCGACCGACGCGTGGCTGAACAGCTTTGTCTATTTTCCCGCAATCCTGGCGGCAGCGGCGATGGCGGACCCTTTCTGGGGCCTACCGCACGATACCGGACACGAAGGCGATGGGGAAGAAACCGCTTTAGCCATGATACCGCAAGCAGGAACTGTCGATGGCACCTGAGCGCCCCATGCGCCCCATGCGCATAGGCTTTGCCTTGCCAGGATTCCACAAGATCGAACGCGGGGCGGAGATCGCATTGCTTGCGGTTGCAGAGAACCTTGTCAGCCTGGGCCACGACGTCACCGTCTTCGGCTCAGGCGAACCTCGAGGCGATACATCATACCGGTTCCACCATGTGCCGTCGGTGCCGCGTGAAAAGTTCGAACGGTTTTTCTTCTTCCCGCCGCTGCGCAGCGAGGTGATGTGGGAAGACATGACATTCGCGGCGGCGCTGCTGATGCGCTACCGCCCGGCCGATTTCGACGCCGTGGTGACATGTTCGTTCCCGTTCACACAGCTCGCATTGCGCCGGCCGGCGGCTGGCAAACGCCCGCTGCAGATATTTGTCACGCAAAATGGTGACTGGCCTGCACGCGCGGGCAATTCCGAATACCGCTTGTTCCGCTGCGACGGGCTGGTCTGCATCAATCCCGACTATTTCGAGCTGAACCGCACCCGCTGGCGGTGCGCGCTGATTCCCAATGGCGTGGATTTGAACCGTTTCGGCGCCGGTGCCGGGGAGGGCGGCGAGGGCGAGCGCAAGCGCTTTGCGCTTCCGCTAGACCGCCCTGTCGTGTTGATGGTCAGCGCTCTGATCGACAGCAAGCGCGTACTTGACGGAATCCGGGCAGTCGCCACGCTTCCTGCTGCAAATCTGGCCAATGCGCATCTGGTCGTGGCCGGAGACGGACCACTGCGGAGCGAGGTCGAAGCGCTTGCCGCAAAACTTCTGCCTGGACGCTTCACCCGCTTGACCCTGACCGCCCACGAGATGCCGGCATTGTACCGCTCAGCCGATGCATTCCTGCACATGTCGCTGTTCGAATCCTTCGGCAATGTCTTTGTCGAGGCCATGGCGAGCGGGTTGCCGATCGTCGGCCACGATACATCGAGGCTGCGCTGGGTCATTGGTAACGGCCCCTTCCTGTGCAACACGGAAGATCCGAGCGCGCTCCGCGCAGCGCTAACCGCCGCGCTTGCCAGAGGGCGCGGCGATGCCGATCCGGTCGTCGCGCGCTTCGCCTGGCCGGTCATCGCTGAACAGTATGACCGGTTTATTCGCGAGCTACAGGCACCCGCACCTTCAGGTCACCGACTCTTTATGCCGCAGCCAGATCCTGATTGAAGCGAGCCAGATTGAAGCGAGGAAGTTGTCGCCGGGATTGTCATAGCGCGTGGCAACGGCGCGGAAATACTTGAGTTTGCTGAAGAAGTGCTCGACGGGGTTTCGATATCGGTAGAGGAACGCTGCCAGAATATCCTGTTCAACACGCGGAGGTCATCAACACGGGCAACCCCGCGAACCTTCGCCGGCAGCAACGGATCGATCACCGGCCACTCAAAATCCGACAAATCAAAGCGCGCCATATTCAGTCTCCCTTCAAGGAGCACTGAATCAGAACTTACACGCTTTGGGAATCCTGCTTATGGGTCTGTGACCTAGGCTATCCGATTCGGGCCTAAACTATTGTGCTGATTTGTCAGATTGGTTGCGCTTGAGTTCGTCAACACGCATACACCGCAAGGACGCCAGGGAGCGCCGCGAACGCCTGATCACTGCGGCTGTCGATCTGTTCGGCAGCGAAGGCTTCGACGTGCCGCTGGAAAAGATCGCGAGCCGCGCCGGCGTGAGCAGGCCGACGCTTTACCGAAACTTTCCAAACCGCGAGACGATCATTGCCATCGTCCAGCAGGTCCACCTCGAACGGGTTCAGGAGTGTGTCGCCCAGTGGGCTGACCGTGACGACGCCTTTCTGCTCGCGATCGATATGATGGCCGAAAAGACGCTCAGTTCAGGTGGTTTCGAGAAGCTGCTGGCAAGCAGGAACAACCCGGAAGCCCATACGGAGATTTTTGTCAGCGGGGTTACGTCAATCCTGTCGGAGCCGCTGGAAAGGGCCAAGGCGGCTGGCCTTGTCAGGAAGGATTTCGACATCAGTCAGGTCGGCGTGGTCATCCTGATGCTTAGCGGCGGAGCGTTGGCAAGAACGAATGGAGATCGGCCTGTACTGGTCATGGCGCGGGATCTGCTAACGACAGGTCTTGCCCCTCGGTAGAAGCCGGCGCGCGATTAGCCGCCTGCGCATCAGTTCGCTGATTGCGAAACATCCGTTGCCGAGGCAGCCACAATCGCCGTGTCCGGAAAGAGCGTGCGAAACAGACAAAACTTTTCCCGGATCGCCTCATCCAGGGGCACGGGAAACTTTCCGTCGCGCCAGTCATTCACTGCGGCTTGGTAGATAACGAACACGACCTGGGTGAACAGCATCACTGCGGCATCGGGCTCATCGAGGCCCTGCTGCTTCGCCACGGCGCTGGCGATTTCAGCGATACTGGTCGCAACCAGCACTGCAGCCTTCCCGCGCAACATATGCGAATTCTCGACAATCTTGCCGTAGGCGATCACTGCCTTGCGATCCATCCCTTCGGCAGCCTCGACGAGAGAATTGCAGATGGCTTCGAGGCGTGACAGAGTTTCGGGCTGTCGCAGGTAGCTTGCAGCGACTTTCTTGGCCCAGACGCCCTGCCCCTTGAACACGACCTCATCCTTGGTCGCGAAGTAGCGGAAGAAGGTCCGCACCGAAGCACCCGCCTTTTCGGCGATAGCTTCCGCCGTGGTCGTTTCATACCCATCTGCGAGAAACATGCGCAAAGCAGTTTGCCGCAGCAGCGCAGCAGTCCGCTGCTTGTGTGCGTCACGCAGGGAAAGCCCTGCGAATTTCCTTTCAACCGGAGATATCTTGAACTCGAACATCGCCACTCGAATGACAATTTGGCATTATAGTGTCAAGGCTCCAGCGCCATTGTTACGCAAGTGTGCCTTTCCGCCCTTACCACAGCCATCCGATTTGTCACCGTGGTACCTGGGCGGAGGCACGACATGGTCAGGTAGCACCGCCGGCATGCCGCGCCGCACGATAGCCAAATATGAACGATGCACCGATGCTCGCACCGGCACCAGGGTATTTGTCGCCGGTGACCGAAGCGGTGGAATTGCCGGTCGCATAGAGGCCGGGCAGCACTGAGCCATCCTGCTTGATCACCCGCCCCCATTCGTCGGTGACGATACCGCCATAGGTTCCCACATCGCCGGGAAATAGCGTGACTGCATAGAAAGGTGCCTCGCTCAGCGTGCCAAGCGTTGGGCTGGGCTTGTTGCGCGGATCGCCGAAATAGCGGTCATAGGCGCGTTCGCCGCGGTGAAAGTCCTCATCGCGCCCCTGATCGACAAAGCCATTGAACCGCGCGACTTCCGCCTCAAGCCCATCGGGATCGATCCCGGCCTTCTCCGCCAGTTCGCGCAAGCTGCCAGCCTTCTTCATATATCCGCTCGAGAGCCAGTTTGGTGGCATATATCGCGGCGGGGTCATCGCCCAGTTGTAGCGGGCACGATGGCGCCCATCCATGATCGCGAAACATGGGACGGCGCCCGCGCGATAGATGTTCTGGCCGGTTTCCATGTAGCTGCACGATTCATCGGTGATGCGCTTGCCGTGCTTGTCGACCACGATCAGATGTGGCTTTGCCAGTTCGTTGGCATGCATGCCCGGTCGACCGTCCGGCTGGCGCGAATAAACGCACCAGATCGCCCGATCGAGCCCGTGAACGGCAATGCCAAGGTCCATGGCGCGCAGGATCATTTCGCCAGTGTCGCCGGGGTTGGAGACAGTCCATTCGGTGGAGCTGGGCTGCGGCCCGTATTTCGCGCGCATCTCGGCATTGTGGGCGAAGCCGCCAGCGTTGATAAGCACGCCCTTGCCAGCCCCGATCCGCTTCTGGCCGCCGCCCGCATTGACGATCACACCCGTTACCCGGCCGTCCTCGACAACGAAGTCCGTCACCCCATGATTGAGGCGGATATCGACGTCGTGGTTCAGCGCCGCTTCAAGCATCCGGCCCTGGATCGCGCCGCCATTGCTGGCATAGGCGATACCGAGGACGTGCTTCTTGGCGATCCGAAATGCGACCTTCAGGCTAACCGCGAAGCCCTTCAGCGTCCGCGCGAAAAGCGCGAGCTTGTGCCCTTCAGTGCCCTGCACCGGCATCGGAAAGATGTTGCCGCGCAGCTTGTCCTTCCAGGGCCCAAGCCGGTTGCGGTCGAACAGTTCCATGCCCAGAGATCGACCGTCCGCCTTGCCGCCGGGACGCTCGTCATAATAGTCGGACCAGTCCCGGCAATAGATCCACTTGATGCCCTTGGCCCTGAGCCAGTCAACCATTTCGCGCCCGGTCTCGACATAGGCGCGCTTGCGCTCGGGGGTGGAGCCGGGTTGATCGGGAACCAGGCTGGTCAGATAGCGCAAACCTTCCTCAACCGAATCCTGCACCCCCGCCTCGGCCATCAGCGAATTGGCAGGGATCCACAGAATGCCGCCCGACATGGCGGTAGAGCCGCCGACCATGTCGGTCTTTTCGAGAATGAGCGGCTTGATGCCCAGATCGACGCAGGCGAGCGCGGCACACATTGAGCCGCCGCCGCTGCCGATGATCACGAAATCGGCAGTTTCATCCCAATCTGCCATACCCTCACCTCCCGTTTGTCATTTCCGGCGACCCGCGAGACAGCCCCCGTTCAGCGGGCCCCCCATTTAGCGAGCGATGTATTCGTCGATCATCCGATGCAAGTTGCGGCAGCGCGCTTCCAGATATTTCGTGAAGTTTATCGGCTGTTCGCCAAGCGAGCGGAGCCCTTCCTGCATCGGCTGCATGTTGGAATAGTCCTGGTCATAGACCGCGCCCAATGCGCCAAGTTCAGCGGCTTCGGTCCAACTCTGGTCTTCGTCCAGCACGCGCAGCTTCGCTTCGGGCGGCATTTCAGTGTCCTTTGGCGCAAGCGCAAAGAGGAAGACCTCGAACATGGTGGTTTCGTGGTCGATAGGCCGGAACCGGTACGAAATCTTCGGCTTGAACCCGCCCCAAAGATGAAATGCAGGGAAGAAGTCATAGGCAATCCCGTCAAGTATCTCGGCATCGCACTTGTCACCCATGTCGTAACCGGTCGTCCCTTCCAGCGCCTTGCGCAGATTGGCGGCGGAGAAACTGCGCGCAGTGGCGCCATCGGGCAATTGCACCTGCTGGCCCTTTTCAAAGGCGCGGTTGCCAGCTGCCAGCATCAATTCGACACGTTTCGCATCGTCGATGTTCCGGTCGAGGAAGGGCCCTGGCGTCAGACCGACCGGCGAGAGGAAGCGCGTGACATGGTCCGACAATATGTCGGTCTGGGTTGAATCATAGCCCGAGAACAGATTGTATTCGGGGTGGGTGCAGATGACGTGATGTCCCTCGATGAAAGCCTCCGCGCAGACCTTCCAGTTGGCACGAGCAATCATGGCAACATGGGCC
>JAHFPT010000156.1 GCA_023266625.1 Novosphingobium sp.
GCTACCACGGCTTGCTCACCACCCACGCCCCGGCGCAGCCCGGCGACATCAAGGGCCAGGTGGTGGCCTGGTGCGGGGCGCAGGACCCCTATGGTCCGCGCGAGGAAACCGAAGGCCTGCGCCTCGAAATGATCGCTGCGGGCGCAAATTGGCAGATCACCGAGTTTGGTAATGTCGCGCATGGTTTTACCGACCCCATGGCGGAGGGCGGCATGCCAGGGATCGAATATAATGCGATTGCCGACAAGACTTCGTGGGCAGGAACGCTGGCGCTGCTGGAGGTGGTGCGAGGCGAGTGATGCATAAGTGCCGCAGCTTTGGTCATTCCCTGACACTGACAATGTGCTTGAAATTTCGCTATTGTGACCTTTAATTCACATTGCTAGAAGCATTCTTGAACAGGCAGGGTAAGCCGGGACGATCAGGGTTCCAGGAGGGAAAACCATGAAATTCCAGACCATTAAAGTTGGCCTGCTGCTTGGTGCGGCGTCGATTGGCGCACTTTCCGCCGCTCCGGCATTCGCGCAGGGTGCGGATGACAACAGCGGCGCCGATATCATCGTCACGGCTCGCCGCGTCGAGGAAAAGCTTCAGGACGTGCCGATTTCGATCACGGTATTCAGTACGCAACAGATCGCCGATCGCAACATCACCATCGCCAATGACCTGACGACCTACACGCCTTCGCTTTCGTCGAACGAGCGCTATGGTCCGGAAAAGCAGTCGTTCTCGTTGCGTGGCTTTAACCAGGATCAATCAACCGCGCCGACAGTGGGCGTCTATTTTGCCGAAGTGGTCGGCGTGCGTGCACAGGGCGGCACGACTTCGGGCAATACGGTAGGCGCGGGCGCCTTCATGGATCTGGCGAACGTGCAGGTGCTGAAAGGCCCGCAAGGCACCCTGTTCGGTCGCAACACGACCGGCGGCGCAATCCTGCTGACGCCCATGAAGCCGACTGACAGGTTCGAAGGCTATCTCGAAGGATCGGTCGGCAACTACAACATGTGGAAGGTCAATGGCGCGGTAAACGTTCCGCTGTCCGACAACTTCAAGATTCGCTTCGCGGCCGAGAAAAACAAGCGCGACGGTTTCATACGCAATCGTTCGGGAATTGCGGGAAGTGCGCCCTTCTTTAATGACCGCAATTACGAGGCGTATCGCGTCAGTGTTCTCGCCAATATCACGCCGGACATAGAAAACTACACCGTCTTCCAATACAGCAATTCGCACACCAATGGATATGGCGCGAAAATAACCTCCTGTGCCAATCCGGCGAACGGGCTCAACACGACCCCCGGCACGGCTGGATACAGCGGGACCCGCCACTTCACTGCTCTGGCATGTGGCGATCAGCTTGCCCGCCAGACCGTGCGCGGCGATGGACTGTATGACGTTGAATCGTCGGTGCTCAATCCATTTTTGCGGATCAAACAGTGGCAGGTCATCAACACCACCACCTGGCGCGCCAGCGATAATCTGACGATCAAGAACATCGCCAGCTACGGCCAATTCCGTGAGGCGACACACTTCGACCTCTACACCAGCAATTTCCAAATTGCCGCGCCGGGCTTTTTCTTGGGCAACATCAGCCCGCAGTTGCCATTCACGGTTGCCGGCGGTACGGCATTCAAATATATCGAACTCGATATTACTCAGCCCGGAGGCACCAACTCCGCAGAAAAGACTTTTACTGAAGAACTTCAGTTTCAGGGCAATTTTGGTGACAAGTTGAACTACGTGGTGGGGGGCTATCTCGAATTTGCCCGGCCGATCGGCCTGAGCTCGGGGCGCACCGGCATATACATGAACTGCACCAGCCCGCAGGATCTTGCCTGCGCCAATCCGCTGTTCTTCGGCAGCATTTCGGAATCGCGTACGCAGCTCAGCTTCAATAACCACGGTATTTTCGCGCAGGGCACCTACAATTTCGATGACCGGTTTTCGCTCACCGCCGGGATCCGCTATACCTTTGACAACATCTTTGGCTATACGGTCTCGACCCGCGCATCGCTCCTGCTCAATCCGCTTGATCCACGCTATGCAACGTCAGCAGTTGATGCCCGGACCGGCGTTCATCTGACTCGTCAGTGCACCGACTCCTTCCGGCTCGGCAACGCTGTGATCGCCGGTGGCGATTTCAACCTGTGCCGTACCGATCTGAAGAACCCCTCGACCGCGCCGACCTGGGTCATCAATCCCCAATTCAAGATCAGCCCCGATGCCATGGTTTATGCCAAATGGTCCCGCGGCTATCGTCAGGGCGGGTTGAACTTCACCAATCCGGGGCTTGAAAGGTGGAAGCCCGAGCATCTGGACAGCTTTGAGATCGGCGCGAAGACTTCGTTCCGAGGGGCAGTGAGCGGCTATCTCAACATCGCTGGCTATTACAACAAGTTGCGCGACTTCCAACTGTTCGCCGGCTTGCAGGCGAGCGCGGCAGGCGCTGCATCCGGCGTTGCGGGCGGTGCCGGGATTATCAATGCAGGCAAAGCGCACAGCTATGGTATCGAAGTTGATGGCTCGCTGTCGATGGCCGACGGCGCGCTACGCTTCGACCTCGGCTATGCTTATCTGAACACCAAGATCGATAGCTTGCCATCGGCTGCCGATCTTGCAGCGACCCTGGTCGGAACGCCGTTCGGCGTGATTCTCCCGACTGCCAGTGTCGGTAGTCAGTTCACACTGGCGCCGAACCACAAGCTGACGCTGGGGGCGACCTATACGCTGCCGTTGCCCGAAAGCGCTGGCAAGCTCTCGGCTGGTTTAATCATGGCCTATACTTCCAGCCAGATAGCCAATGGCTCGGTCCCGGCGATCCTGGGCCCGGTCGGGGGCGGCATTCTGCCTTCGCGCACGCTGCTCAACGTCAATATCAACTGGAACAAAGTCGGCGGCCTGCCGGTCGACGCGGCCTTCTTCGTCACCAACCTGACCAACAAGGCCTATGCGGTTAATACCGGCGGTGGCTGGAATTCATCGGGCATCGGCGACATGCTGCTGGGCGAGCCGCGCATGTGGGGCTTCCGCCTGAAGTACAGCTTCGGCGATTGATCCAGCGCCGCAAGGCCTGATTGCTGCAATCAAGGGCGGCGGGACCGGGAACGGTTCCGCCGCTTTTGTTTTGGAGCTTCCCCTCCCCTTGCGGGAGAGGAGTTAAGCCACCCCCAGCAACCCATAACTCCCATGCCGCGCCACCGCTGCGCCGAGCCGCTGGTTGAATTGCACGATAATCGGCGGATCGACCCGCCTGGTGATCGCCCAGAGGTAGTAGCCATAGATCACGCATTCGCGGTATTGCCGCCAGGCTTCCTCATCATCCGGCATGGTGCGGCCACTGGCGCGCATCATGTCGAGGTAAGCCCCAAGCAGGTGGCGCTCCTCGCGCTCGGCGAGTTCGGTCGGTAGCACCGCGCAGAGGTGGTAGGCGACGTCGAGCGCCCAGCCGCCGGTTTGCAGCAGCTGCCAGTCGATCAGGCCTGCGCCTTGCGATGTGCGGAAGATATTCCCCGCGTGGCTGTCGCCGTGGACAAGGAACTGGGGCCGCGCTGTGTCGCGGTCAGCGAGCGCGCGCATCCCGGCGATCAGGCGCGAAGCATCGCGCACCAGGGCGGGCAGGCCATGCCCTCGCGGGCCATCCATCATCTCCTGGAGCATCTCGGGCGTGATATAAGTCATCTGCGCGAGTTCGACGGCGCGGGGGCGGATCCAGGGCGCGCCCTTGAGGAAGTCGCTGCCCTGATGCAGCTGCGCGAGTTGTTCGAGGCTCTGCGCGGCATCGTCGGCAGTGAAGGGATCGAGTGCCGAGCAAAACTTCGCGCCCGCAGCGATCAGATCGCGCATGATGATGACGCCCTGCTGGCCCTCGCGGTCGACCACCGCGACCACACATTCGGGCACGCGGACATTCACTGTCGGAGCGACTTTGCTGTAAAAATCGCCCTCCAGCACGCAGGTCGAGCCGCCGCGCGCAGTCATCTCGTCGACATCGAGCAGGCCCTTGAGGCAGAATGCCTGCGTTTCGCCTGAGTCCGCGAAGGTTGCGGTAAAGCGCACCTTGGTGGCTACGGTTTTGATCAGTTCGACTTGCTGGGCCGATGCCACCTTCACCCCCAGCGCCTGGCTCAGCCATTGGGGATCGAGCGCCCGCTCCAGCGTCGCCGGAACTTCGATGGCCAGTTCCTTTGCCGCCTTGTTTGCCCGAAGGTCCGTCATCTATGATTCCCCGGCCATTTGGCGAATCCGCAGCTTGACGTGATTCGCAATTTCGTTTCTTGCGTCACAATAGAGAATAGATGGGGAGAGTCATGGGCGTTTTGACAAAAGTCGACAGGCCGCTTGAAGGCATCAAGATCGTCGAAGTCGCGATGTGGGCGTTTGTACCCGCCTGCGGGGGCATGCTGTCGGATCTGGGTGCCGATGTCGTCAAGGTCGAGCCGCCCAGCGGCGATCCGCTACGCGGGCTGCAAATCGGCTCGATCAGCGAGAATGCCACCCGCAAGATCGACTACAGCTGGGAAAGCTACAACCGCGGCAAGCGCTCGATCACGCTCGACCTCAAGACCGAGGCGGGGCGCGAGGTGCTGATGAAGCTGGTCGACGGTGCCGATGTGTTCCTCACCAACCTGCTGCAACCGGCGCGCCGCGCGATGGGCATCGATGCCGATGCAATCCGCACCCGGTTTCCGGGCATCATCTACGCCAGCGGCAGCGGTTCTGGACCCAATGGCCCGGAAAAGGACAAGGGCGGCTACGACGCTATCTCGTTCTGGGCGCGCGGCTCGATCTCGGCGACGATGACCGAAGACGGCGCGACCCGCCCGGTCGGCCCGCCGGGGCCGGCGTTTGGCGACACCGCTTCGGGCGCGATGCTGTCGGGCGCGATCTGCGCGGCGCTGGTCAAGCGGCTGCGCACCGGCGAGGGCAGCGTGGTCGATGTATCGCTGCTCGGCACGGCGATGTGGTCGATGCAGCGACTGATCTGCCAGTCGACCGCCGACGGCCTGTTGCGCTTCCCGCGCCCGTCGAACCCGGTTCCGTTCAACGTGCTTGTCGGCAACTACCGCACCAGGGACGGGCGTTTCCTCGCGCTGTGCATGTTGCAGGCAGACAAATACTGGGCACGGTTCTGCGAAGAGGCCGGGCGGCCCGATCTCGCCACCGATCCGCGTTATTCCGATGCTGCCGCACGTCGTGAGAACGGCGATGCCTGCTTTGCCGAGATCACGGCGCTGTTCGAATCGAAGAGGCTGGCCGAATGGCGCGCAATTCTGATGCGCCAGGACGGCCAATGGGAAGTGGTCCAGCATGTCGGCGAAATGCACGCCGATCCGCAGGTACAGGCCAACTCCTATCTCCAGCAGGCCGATTACGGCGACGGTACGACCATTCCGATGGTCGCGGTGCCGATGCTGTTCGACGGCCAGCCGATGCCAGTGCGCCGTTCGCCCGATCTGGGCGCGGACAGCGATGCAGTGCTTGCCAGTCTGGGCTATGACGAGGATGCGATCATCGACCTCAAGGTGCAAGGCGTGGTGTTTTGATAAGGGCGAACCGCTGTTCCCCGCGCCGGACGGAGTGGAGGGACATCCGGCGCGGGGGGGGCGGGCCGCTGCGCTTACTGCGCGGCAGGGTCCGCAGCGACGGCGGGTGCGGAAGATTCCGCCGTCAACCGGGTGAGGTTCTGCTTCATCGTGCGCATGCGGATCAGCATCGCGATCAGCCCGGCAAGCAGCAGCCAGGGCAAGGCCAGCCCGGCGAGCGTCAGCACAAAGGCCAGCGTCGATTGCAGGCTGCCCAGCGATGTGCTGGCTGCTGTGCCGAAGGGATTGCTGCCAGCGTTGAACAGGCCGGCGCTGCTATAGGCGAAGCTGACCGGAGTAGTGGCGATCGAGGCCTCTTTCTGCTGGCGCAGGTCCTTCTCGCCGCTCAGCTCACTGCGCAGCCCATCGGCGCGCTGGCTGAGCTCGCTGCGTTCGTCGGTGGACAGGCCGGGAGCCTTGAGCCGGGCCTCGATGCGCGTCAGCTCCGCCTGCAACCCGGCGCTGGCATGCTGTGATATCTCGATGGCAGCACCGGCGTTTTCGCCATTGACCGTGGCATTCGCCAGTCGCCCGTCGGCCTTCTCGACCAGTCCGACCGCATCGCTGCCGAACTGCTGGGCGATGTCGGGCGCGAGCAGAAAGTCGAGCCGCGCGGAAACTTCGCCCTCGCGCGGCTGCTCATAGCTCAAGCCGGTAACCTGGCAGCGCTTCGACCCGAGTTTGCGGCAGGCATCGCTGTGCTGACGCTGCATATCGGCAATCGCCTTGGCGGGGAGGGTGAAGGCATAGCGATAGGCAAAGGCCACGCCTGGCGCGACTTCGCTGGTGATGCCGGGGGTTTTGTCGTCGGTCGCTGCGGATGCAGCATTGGGCGCGGCATTGGTATCCAGGCGATTTGCCGGGGCATCGGTTGCCGCAGCGGCGGCGGCATCGGCGGCCGCTGGGGCGGAACCGCTGGCCGCACTGGCCGCTTCCTTGGCGGGGGCCGCGGCATCATCGGCTTGTTTCGAGCAGCCCGAGGCAAACAGCAGGCTGGTCGAAAGCAGCAGGGCGAGGGTGGTGGGTGAACAACGCATGTGAGGCACTCCCAATGTGCGGCCCAGCCAGGGGGGAAGGGACCGCGCGTTAATGTCTAGCGAATCGGTAGACGATATTTATCTACTGATTCGATAGACATTATGTCAACGGTGAAACGTGCAATTCTGTAGATGAGTTGATAAGCTGGGTTAGGATCTGCGGAGTTTGTGGCCAAGCAGAGGTTTATTGACAATAACCACACATATTCGTATGTTCATCCAATGGCGCAAATGAACATCTCGATCCCGGACAAGCTTAAGGCCTGGGTGGAATCGCGCGTGGCCGATGGCGACTATGCCAGCAGCAGCGATTATCTGCGCGATCTGGTGCGGCAGGACCAGCGGGAGCGGGTTGCCTTGGAACGGCTGCGGGCCGATATTCAGGCGGGCTTCGATTCGCCGGAGAGCGACCTGGACCCGTTCGAACACATAGCCGAATTGCGTCGCGGGCTCGAAGCGATGGCAGACCGCAAAGATGCGGCTTAGGGAAAGTCGCAGGGCTCAGGCAGATATCGTCGAATTAGTCCAATATGGTGCCGAGCACTTCGGCCCGGCCCGCGCCAAGGCCTATCTTGAGCGGATCGAACTCCGCTACCGCCAATTGCGGGACTTCCCGGAGAGCGGGCGAGTTGACAAGGAGCTCCATCCCCAGGTGCGATCAATCTCATGTGGGTCGCACCGCATATTTTATTCCATCGACGATAAGGGGATTATGGTCCGGCGCGTGCTCCACAAGGCAGCCGATGCGAAGCGTTGGCTGGATTGAGAAAAGGGGTAGTTGCATCTGTGACCGAAGCCACCGGAACTCAGCCCATGGTGTGTGACCACGATGGCGTGATCCTGCAGGGCATTGTTGCCGTTCCGGCGGGCGAGGGGCCGCATCCGGCGGTGCTGGTGATGCACAGCGGGCTCGGCATCGGCCACCTGACTCAGGATGTCGCCCGCAATCTGGCAGCCCTTGGCTACCTCGCCGTGGCGACCAACATGTATGGTCTGGACGCCGATCTCAGCACGCCGAGCAAGACCGGGGCGACGTGTGCTGCGCTGATGCAAGAGCCCGTGGTGCTGCGCGCCCGCACCGCGCTGTGGTTCGATGCGGTTGCCGCGCGCGCCGATGTCGATGCCGCCCGGATTGCCGCCATCGGTTATTGCCTGGGCGGCAAATGCGTTCTCGAACTGGCCCGCAGCGGGCGCGATCTGAAAGCGGCGGTGAGCTTCCACGGCGATCTCACAACCCATGTCGCTGCCGAGCCCGGCGCGATCCGGGGCGAAGTCGTCGCCCTGTGCGGCGCGCGCGACCCATTCTGCCCGCCGGAAACCACCCAGGCCTTCCGCGCGGAAATGGCGGCGGCGGGTGCGAACTGGCAGATCACCGAATGGGGCAAGGTTGCCCACGGTTTCACCGATGCCGAAGGCGATGGCATGGCACCGGGACTCGAATACGACGCGATTGCCGACAAGGTCTCCTGGGCGGGGACTCTTGCGCTGCTGGAAGTGGTGCTGGGGAACCGGGGACACGGTATTCCGTGTCCCCCAACTACGGTGCGGTCTGGCGATAAGCCATGAGGAGGGCGGATCGGCGGCATGAGGAAGCTTTATATGTGTGGAGCGCTGGGATATTGGGGGTGCAGTCCATGACTGTCACCGTAATTGAAGGTTTGGGGATTGAATAAGGCGTCGCCGATTTTAGGAATGTGGATACGCGTCCGTTCCTGCGCTGCCGTTTTAGGCGCTCCGCTCATCACCCTTGCCTTGGTCAGTTTGGCCATGATGTTTCTGGCGAACGAGGACCCGTTTGCTCGTGACGCTCTATGCCGCGTGGCTCGTTGTTTCTACTCCGACGCGGCGCTAGGTTGGAACAAACTCCTTTATGATCTCTCGTACGGCTGCGTGATTTCAGTCGTGTTCTATTGGATACTCGTCCGCCTTCCAGAGCACCGAAAGCGCCAACGAATTAAGAAAAGCTTCGAGTCGCAATACCGCGCTTTCAAGCTCGCTTGCATCGAGAACTTCCTTGCGGTGGCAGATGGCAGCTTTGATTCACGTCTTCCCGAGAAGCTCCAGCCAATCGATGAGTTTCGCCGATACTTCAAACAGAATGTTGGAGATGGTAGGTCTCGTTGGGATGAAGTCGCCAATAAAATGTCATCATACTATATGGATTCAACACTTAATAGGATGAGTATTCTGCAGCAGGAAATATCGTTCGTAATGCACAATGCCGATATCAGCGAGTGTGAGGCGTTCGATTTTCTGAAACACCTTTCACAGGCAATGCAAATGCAAAGAAATGCTATGCTTGACTCTGAATCTATGAGATCGTTCCTTCGTTTTTTCTGGCAATTGTTTGCTGGATGGGATTGGGTCGAAGGTTATCGGGCGCGCGACATTGTGGAAGAAATGATTGAGGCGATCTAGGGGAAGCCCTCAAGCATCAATCATCTCCGGATCAAGCTCCCCCGCCCGGTTCTGGATAAACATAAACCGGTGCTCCGGGTTCCGCCCCATCAGCCGCTCGACCAGGTCCTTGACCGCCGCCCGCCCCTCATATTCCGGCGGCAGGGTGATCCGCAGCAGTCCGCGCGTCGCCGGGGCCATCGTCGTTTCGCGCAGCTGGCCCGGGTTCATTTCGCCCAGCCCCTTGAACCGCCCGACATCGACCTTCTTGCCCTTGAACTGCGTCGCCTCCAGTTCCGCCCGGTGGGCTTCATCGCGCGCATAGGCTGACACATTCCCGCAAGTCAGCCGATACAGCGGCGGCTGCGCCAGATACAAATGCCCGCGCCGCACCACTTCGGGCATTTCCTGAAAGAAAAACGTCATCAGCAGCGTCGCGATATGCGCGCCATCCACATCCGCGTCGGTCATGATGATGATGCGGTCGTAGCGCAGGTTATCCGGGTTGCAGTCTTTCCGCATGCCGCAGCCCATGGCCAGCGCGAGGTCGGCGATTTCGGTGTTGGCGCGGATCTTGTCCATGGTGGCGCTGGCGACGTTGAGGATCTTGCCGCGGATCGGCAGGATCGCCTGGGTCTTGCGGTCGCGCGCCTGCTTGGCGCTGCCGCCGGCCGAATCGCCCTCGACGATGAACAGCTCGGTCTCGCCCTTGCCCTCGCCGGTGCAGTCGGTGAGCTTGCCGGGCAGGCGCAGCTTGCGTGCCGACGTCGCGGTCTTGCGCTTGATCTCGCGCTCGGCCTTGCGGGCGAGGCGTTCGTCCATGCGTTCCATGACATAGGTCAGCAGCGCCTTGCCGCGTTCCATATTGTCGGCGAGGAAATGGTCGAAATGATCGCGCACCGCGTTTTCGACCATGCGCGCGGCCTCGGGGCTGGTCAGGCGGTCCTTGGTCTGGCTCTGGAACTGCGGGTCGCGGATGAACAGCGAGAGCATCGATTCGCTGCCGGTGACGATGTCTTCGGGCGCAATGTCCTTCGCCTTCTTCTGCCCGGTGAGCTCGCCAAAAGCGCGGATGCCCTTGACCAGCGCTGCCCGTAGCCCCTGTTCGTGGCTGCCGCCATCGGGCGTCGGGATGGTGTTGCAATACCAGGAGTAGGAACCGTCCGACCACAGCGGCCAGGCGACGGCCCATTCGGCGCGGCCGTTTTCCTCGCCGGGGAAGTCCTGCGAACCGGAGAAGAAGGCGCTGGTGACGCATTCGCGTTCCCCCAGCTGTTCGGCCAAATGATCGGCGAGACCGCCGGGGAACTGGAACACCGCTTCGGCAGGGACATCTTCGCTCACCAATGAGGCGGCGCATTTCCAGCGGATTTCCACGCCGGCGAAGAGATAGGCCTTGGAGCGGGCGAGCTTGAACAGCCGGGCGGGTTTGAACTTGGCATCCTCGCCAAAGATTTCGCTGTCGGGGATGAAGCTGACACTGGTGCCGCGCCGGTTGGGCGTGCCGCCGAGCGACCTCAGCGGGCCGGTGGGCAGGCCCTTGGAGAACTCCTGCGCGTAAAGCTCCTTGTTCTGGGCAACTTCCACGCGCGTCAGACTGGACAAGGCATTGACCACCGACACGCCGACACCGTGGAGGCCGCCGGAAGTCGCATAAGCCTTGCCCGAAAACTTGCCGCCCGAGTGCAACGTCGTGAGGATCACTTCCAGCGCCGACTTGCCGGGATATTTCGGATGCTCGTCGACCGGGATGCCGCGGCCGTTGTCGCTTATGGTCAGGCGATTGCCTTCTTCCAGCGTCACCTCGATCCGGTTGGCATGACCGGCGACGGCTTCGTCCATCGCATTGTCGAGTACTTCGGCGGCGAGGTGGTGCAAGGCTCGTTCGTCAGTGCCGCCGACATACATGCCGGGGCGGCGGCGGACGGGCTCCAGCCCCTCCAGCACCTCGATCGCGGAAGCGTCATAGGCATCGCCGTTGCTTGCGGGAAGTTTGTCGAACAGGTCGTTAGCGGGTTTGGTGGCCATGGGAACGCCTATAGAACGCAGGGAATCCGCACGGCAAGCGGGGTAGGGGGGTTATCGTCCGTTGGGCTGGCGTTGCGCATGATCCTTCGACAGGCTCAGGATGAGCGGATGTTGCGCCATTCCCCCAACCCCGCTCATGCTGAGCTTGTCGAAGCACACGCGCAACGCCAGACCAATCCTAATCCGCGAACTTGGCCGGTGCCGCGCTCACCACATCGACCCCGCCGCTACGCACCTGGCGCACTTCCAGTGCGCGCTCGATCGCGCCATTGCTGCGGAAGCGAAACGCGCCGTCGAGGCCTAGGAAGCCGTCATGGTCGAACAGGCGGGCGGTGGGAAAAATTGTTCCCGGCCTCCATTCGCGCGCAACCCGCAAGGTCAGCAACACGCTGTCATAGCCGAACGTGGCGATGCGATAAGGCTGGCTGCCGAAGCGGTTGCGATAGCTGTCGGTGAACTGGTTCCAGCGCGTGTCGGAGATCGCCGAATACCACGCCCCGGCCAGTGCCGGAGTCGCTGCAACGAGGCTCTCCCCGCTCCACAGCTCGGAGCCCAGAAGCCGCGTCGTGGCGCCAGCTCCGGATTTGAGAATGGGCCCCGCCTGCGCCGACATCCTGCCGCCATCGGCGATCAATACCGCGTCATATCCGCCCTTGTCGCGCAGACGCCGCGCTGCCGCCGTCAGCGAGGCGGCGCTGCGGTCGTAGCTTTCCATGGCGGCGACCGTGCCGCCCTGTTCGCGCACTGCCGCGATCAGCGCCGCCGAGCTGCGCTGGCCATATTCGCCGACCGGAACCAGAGCGGCGAAGCTTCGGGCACCCTGGGCGCGGGCATAGGCGACCGTGCGACCGACCGACTGGCTGGGCAGATTGCCCATGATGAGAATATCCCGCGAGGCGCGCTGTTCGTCGTTCGAATAGGAGATTACTGGCACCCGCGCAGGCCGGGCGGCGGCGGCAACGGCGGGAATATCGTCGGACATCAGCGGCCCGAGGATCAGCTTGTTGCCATCGGCAATCGCCCTCGCCGCCGCGCTCCCCGCACCGGTGGAAGTGTCATAGGTGGTGATGCGCAGGTTCTGGGCGTTGGTGTCGAGCAGCGCCATGGTCGAGGCATTGGCAATCGACTGCCCGGCTGCGGCATTGGGACCGCTCAGCGGTACCAGCAGGGCGACGCGGTGGCGTTGCAGATCGGTGGGCAGAACATTGGCGTTGGGCTGCTCGGGCAGCGGCGTCGTCGGTGGCCGGGCAATGGGAACCGTTTTGCAAGCCGCGAGCAGCGCGACGGTTGCCAGTGTTACCAGCTTGCGCCGGTCGATCCTGTAGTTGAACATTGCTTGCCGCTCTCCGTCGCACCGTCCATGCTGATCGCCATGGACGCATCGCTTATTCCCGGCCTCTATATTGTTGCCACCCCGATTGGCAATCTCGG
>JAHFPT010000157.1:0-6218 GCA_023266625.1 Novosphingobium sp.
TGTGCGTGACTTCGGACAGCGGGTTGGTCTGGTCCATGAACTGCGAGAGCTGGCTGGAGCCGAAGAACTCACGCACCGCGGCCGCCGCCGGCTTGGCGTTGATCAGATCGTTGGGCATCACGGTCGACACGTCGACCGAGCTCATCCGTTCCTTGACCGCGCGTTCCATACGCAGCAGGCCGACGCGGTACTGGTTTTCCAGCAGCTCGCCGACCGAGCGGACCCGGCGATTGCCGAGGTTGTCGATATCGTCGATATCGCCCTTGCCGTCCTTGAGGTTGACCAGTTCCTTGACCACGGCGAGGATATCCTCGTTGCGCAGGGTGGTGACAGTATCTTCGGCATCGAGCGCGAGGCGCATGTTGAGCTTGACCCGGCCAACTGCGGAAAGGTCATAGCGGTCGCCATCGAAGAACAGGCCTTCGAACAGCGCTTCGGCGGTTTCCTTGGTCGGCGGCTCGCCGGGGCGCATCACCTTGTAGATCGCCTCCAGCCCCATTTCGCGGTTCTCGGCCTTGTCGACCTGGAGCGTGTTGCGGATCCACGGACCGGTGTTGACATGGTCGATGTCGAGCAGATCGAGCTGGTCGATCCCTGCCTTGTCGAGCAGTTCGAGATTTTCGGGCGAAACTTCGTCGCCCGCTTCGATCCAGATGCGGCCCGTAGCTTCGTCGATGACGTCGCCCGAGGCATAACGGCCGAAGATTTCCTCGGTCGGGATCAGCAGCTCGGCGAGCCCGTCTTTTTCGGCCTTGGTGGCGGCGCGCGGGGAGATTTTGGTGCCGGCAGGGAAGATCACTTCGCCCGATTTGGCATCGACAATGTCAAATGTCGGCTTCTGGCCGCGCCACTGTTCGTTGACATAAGGCACGCGCCAGCCGCCTTCTCCGCGCTTCCAGCTGACCTTTTCATAGAAATGGTCGAGGATCGCCTCGGCATCCATGCCCAGACCAAACAGCAGCGAAGTGACCGGCAGCTTGCGCTTGCGGTCGATACGGACGTTGACGATGTCCTTGGCGTCGAATTCGAAATCGAGCCACGAGCCGCGATAGGGGATGACCCTGGCGGCAAACAGGAACTTGCCCGAAGAGTGCGTTTTGCCGCGGTCATGGTCGAACAGCACGCCTGGCGAACGGTGCATCTGGCTGACGATGACGCGCTCGGTGCCATTGATGACGAAGGTGCCGTTCTTGGTCATGAGCGGCATGTCGCCCATGTAGACGTCCTGCTCCTTGATATCGAGCACGGAACGGGTCTCGGTCTCGGCATCGACTTCGAAGACGATCAGCCGCAGCGTCACCTTCATCGGTGCCGCATAGGTGATGCCGCGCTGGCGGCATTCGGTGGTGTCGTACTTCGGGTCTTCCAGCACGTAATGAACGAAGTCCAGCTCGCTGGTGCCGGCAAAATCGCGGATCGGGAAGACCGAGCGCAGCGTCTTTTCGAGGCCACTGACATAGCCGGTTGCCGGATCGGAACGCAGGAATTGTTCGTAGCTTTCGCGCTGCACCTCGATCAGATTCGGCATCTGCACCACTTCGTGGATGTCGCCGAAGATCTTGCGGATACGCTTCCTGGCCGATGAGCGCCCACCGCGATTGGGGGCGGCGTTTTTGCCGGAGAGTGCTTTGCTTGCCATAGGAGGGGATTTGCCTCTTTGCTGTGCTGATCGAAACTGTGCGCGGATGCGGCACCACCAAACGCGAAAACGACCGCAAAAGCACGCGATTCCTCGATTCGAGGAGTGCGCGGCCTTGCAGCCATTTGCGTCAGACAGAGACCCGGTGCGCTTCCTTCCCGGGCAGTCCCCTGCGCGTGGGCCTGCCTTGCTCGAAGCGCCGAGCGAGAGCGCCACTAGCGGCGCAGCGGCGGCATGTCAATTCGGTGCAGGCGAAGTCAGCCAGCTGCCCCGGCATGGATAGCCAGCAAGGTGCCCAGCGCGCAGGCCAGCCAGACGCAGGCGATGACCCGCAGCGCCAGCGGCGCGCGGGCCAAATCCATGAAGGTGAACATCACCAGCCAGGCCTTGGCGAAGGCGATGGCGAGCACCGCGACACCCACCGCCGCCCCGCTTGCGCCGCCAATGACCAGCGACAGCAGTGTGACCGCGCAAAGGAGGATCCAAGCCTGGAACAGCCGGTCGCGCAGGAGGGCGGACATCGGCGTCAGGCGACCAGATAGAGCAGCGGGAATAGGACGATCCACAGCAGATCGACCATGTGCCAGAAGCAGCCCGCGCTCTCCATCAGCGCGAAATGCGATGGTTTTGCCAGCGGGCGGCGCGTCGCCGCAGTCAGTCCCGCAAGCAGCCCCGAGCCGATCAGCACATGCCCCAGGTGCAGCGCGGTCAACCCGAAGTAATAGGCGAAAAAGGGATGGCTTGTCACAGCAATACCGCGCGCGAAGAGTCCCGCATACTCGACTCCCTTGAGCAGGATGAAGCCCAGTCCGCAGGCGAGGCCCAGCGCGAACATGCGGGGTGCCCGGATGGTATCGCCCTGTTGCGCCGCGCCTACCCCTTTGGCGACGAACAGCGAGCTGGTGAGCAGCAGCAGCGTGTTGACCGCCCCGATGGTCCGGCTGAGCTGCGCCTGACCCGCCGCGAAACCCGCGACATCGCCATTGCGGGCATGGAGGAAGCTGGCGAACAGCGCGGTGAAAAAGCTCATCTCGCCGAAGATCAGCAGCCAGACCCCGGCCTCGCCGGGGATATGGCCGCGCGGGCTTACTGCTGAAGAATCTTGCATCAAATCTGAACCACCGCGTCTCATTCCCGCTCACCCTGAGCCTGTCGAAGGACCCTCGTGCGCAGGCAACCTCACCGTAACAGGCCCGTGGTTGGGCTGCGCCCGCCTTCGGCTCGACAAGCTCAGCAGGAGCAGGACTGGGGCGATTTCTTCAATCTGCCGCTCGCTGGCAGCGCAATGCGCGCAGCAAGGTCCAGCAGATCGCCGCATACCACGCCCCGAACAGGCTGAGCGGCAGCCAGAACGGCAGCAGCCCGTTCCACGAAAAGATGCCGGTCTTGAACAATACCGCCATCGGCCCGCCGAAACTCTGGACCAGCTGCCAGGCGGTCAGATAGCCGAGCCAGCGCGGAAAGGCCGAGACATTGTCCGGCTCCTCCTTGGTGAAGGCAATATAGATGATCCCCAGCAGCTGCATCGGAAACAGGCTGAGCGGAGTGATGAACATCAGCCAGGCGAATTCATGGAAGATCGCGGTCAGCTCAGGTGCGCGCTCCGGGGTGAAGGCGGCGACCGCCCAGGCCACTGCGGGCAGCCAGATGAAGGCCGAGCCGATCGCCCCGGTCAGCCCCTGCAATATCGCCCAGATCGGAATGCCTCTCTCCAGCCGCGCCATCTGCACCGAAATCACGATGGACAGCGGCACCAGAAACCCGCCCGCGATCAGCGCGAGGATGACGCCAATGCGAAAGCGGACATTATGCGCGGAATAAAGCGCCGCCACCTGATCGGCGGGAAGGTCGGCGGGCGGCGGCGGGAAGAAGCGCATCAGGGCGATCCAGGCGAAGGCGAACAGCAGCGCCCCGGCGATCGCCAGCCAGACGAACAACCGCTGCGTGCCAATGCTGGCGTTTGGGCCTTGGTTCATGGTGAGTCCTCCCTGTGACAGAGCTTAACGCCATAGTGGCGGCTGCGGCAATGGGGGGTGACAACATGTCAATTGAGCTTGCGCTCTTGTTCCCCTCTCCCCGGCATCCACCCCGCTGCCACTGGCCCCCTTGAACAGCACATTATAGCCCGCGTTCGAATTGAACGGCGGATCGAGGTAGATCAGATCGACTCATTCGTCCGGGAACTGCGCGGCATCGCGCAGCACCTCGAGATTGTCGCCATAGTAGAGCTGGTTGGTCATGCGCGGGGTTTTGGCATGGCGGGCGGCGCGTCGGCAAGTGCTCGCCGCAAATCCTCCCCGCCGCAAAGCTTGTGTTTTCCTACACCCCCGCTCTGTGCAACACTGCGCCAATCTCGCTCGGAGACAACAGCAGGCCATGGCACCTCACCTTCGCTCCCTTTCTCCGCGCTGCACGCAACTATGTTACCGGGGCAAGCAAGAGTATTTTTATTTTCTCCCCGTCCACTGCACCGCATCTTCCCCGCAAAGCCGCATGATTCCGCCACTCCTGAACCGCGCGGTCAGGTTGACACACTGTCAACTGTGTCAACCTGGCTGCTTTGAGGGGTGTGCGTCTCAGTGCGGCACGTGTGGTTGAGCTAGGGTCGCCTTCGGCTCGACAAGCTCAGCATAGACGGGTGTGGTTCAGATTTACCGTGCGCCGCTCTGGCCCTGCAACGAGAAAGGGCGGCCTGCGCGGACCGCCCTTTTACGATTTTGCCGAGGAGCCTTGCCAATGAAGCTCAGGCGGCGGTCTTCTTGCCGATCCTGCGCCGCCCGGTGATCGCCGCTGCGGCCGCGCCGAACAGCAGGATCATTGGCGGTGCCGGCACGTCGGTGCCCCCGGTCGAAGTGCTGGTCGATGTCGAGCCGCCAGTCGATGTCGACGACGAGGTCGAACTGCTGGTCGATGACGATGTCGAGGAGCTGGTGCTCGACGACGTCGAACTGCTGCTTGTGACATTGCCCGACGAGGTCGAACTCGAGCTGCTGCTTGTGACATTGCCCGAGCTGGTCGAAACGTTACCCGAGCTGGTCGAGACGTTGCCCGAACTGGTCGAGGTCGAAGTGCTCACCCCGCCGGTTGAGGTACTGACCCCGCCGGAGCTCGAAGAGATGTCTACGCCACCGGTCGTCGACGAGCTGGTGATGCTGCCGCTCGAAGTCGAACTGCCGCCGGTGGATGTTGAACCACCCGAGGTCGAGGTCGAACTGCCGCCCGAGCCGCCCGATGATGTCGAACTGCCGCCGGTGGATGTCGAACCGCCGGACGTCGAGGTCGAACCACCCGATGTCGAGCTCGAACCGGTGCTGGTTGAGGAAACCACGACGCTGCCGCCGCCGCTGCTGCCGCCGAAGAAGCCGCCGAAGAAGCCGCCGCCAGATCCGCCGCTGGAGCCGCCGCCGATTATCACGGTACCGCCGCCGCCCGACGAGCTCACCGGCATCGGCGGCATCGGCGGCATATAGGGTGCGGGCATCGGTGCGACCGCCACTTGCGGTGCCGGATAGGTCACCGTGCGGGTTACGATCCGGCGGGCACGCCTGACCTGGCGAGGGGCCGCAGCGAGACGGCGCGCCGCATGATGGCGCACTTGCACCACATGGCATCCGGGGCCGACGCCACCGGGGCCGCAAAGCGACTTGCCGTGCTTGACATACTGCACCGTCCGGGCGGGCTGCTCTGCGACATGCACAGCGCCGCCGCCAAGCAGCGCGCCGCCTGCAGCACAGGCAGCCAATTTTGCGAGGGCCATACGAACCGACATAAGCGTTGCTCTCTTCTCGTTCCTGCGACGCACGGTATCGGGTAATGTTCCCGGGCGCTGTGCATCTGTGCCATAAGAAACGCAGAGAGTTGTTAATGCGACAATGCCGTTAACCGTGTTTAGGCTGCCGCCATGCGCGTTTTTTCCGCCATTCCAGTACTCGCCTGGACAACTGTCCCGGAATGGAACTGATTGCGGCGAATTCCCGAAGGAAATCTGAAATTTCTGGAGTTAAGCGCTCTCGTCGTCGCCGGAGTCGAATAGGCCGGTCTGGCTGCCGCCCTGAACATTGGCGGGCGGGTTCAGACCGAGGTGTCCCCAGCCGCGATCGTTGAGGCAGCGCCCCCGCGCGGTGCGGGCAATGAGGCCGAGCTGGATGAGAAAGGGCTCGATCACTTCCTCGATGGTGTCGCGCGGTTCGGACAGCCCCGCCGCCAGCGTTTCGACCCCGACCGGGCCGCCCTTGTAGATGTCGGCGATCATGGTGAGGTAGCGCCGGTCCATGGCGTCGAGGCCGAGCTTGTCGACCTCAAGCCGGGTCAGCGCATCGTCGGCAAAGGCGCGGGTGACGGTGCTGGCACCCGCGACATGGGCGAAGTCGCGCACCCGACGCATCAACCGTCCGGCGACGCGCGGCGTGCCCCGCGCCCGCCGGGCAATCTCGCGCGCGCCCTCGCCGTCGATGCCCATGCCTAGCAGCGAAGCCCCGCGCGTCACGACGCTTTCGAGCTCTTCGACCGTGTAGAAATTGAGCCGCACCGGGATACCGAAACGGTCGCGCAGCGGGGTGGTCAGCAGGCCCTGCCGGGT
>JAHFPT010000157.1:6228-12434 GCA_023266625.1 Novosphingobium sp.
GATCAGATCGAGCGCGCGGTCCTCCATCGCCGGGTAGAGAACTTCCTCGATAATCGGATTAAGCCGATGAATCTCATCGATAAATAGGACATCTCCTGCTTCGAGATTGGTCAGCAGCGCAGCGAGGTCGCCAGCCTTAGCGATGACCGGGCCGGAAGTGGCGCGAAAGCCCACACCAAGCTCGCGCGCGACGATCTGGGCCAGCGTGGTCTTGCCGAGGCCGGGGGGGCCGAAGAACAGGACGTGGTCCATTGCCTCGCGGCGGCTCTTGGCGGACTCGATGAAGACCGAGAGGTTGTCCTTGGCCGCGGCCTGGCCGACGAATTCGGCGAGGGTTTTGGGGCGCAGGGCTGCGTCGGCGTCTTCGGGCTGGCGCTGGGGGGTGAGGTGGGGGTTGGGGGTCATTGCAGGTGCAAACGTTGCACGTCACGGGAATGATGGAATATGCGCAATACCTGCACCAAGTCTGGCTTCACAATATAGAAAATCCGGTGTTTGCGGTGAACGATGCACCGCACACCTCTGCCCAACTCCGGTCGGGCAGCTCCAGCCAAGGGATGCCGACGCAGCAAATCAAATGTATCATGAAATCCGCGCGAATAGTCGTCCGCCACCGGAAGTCCGAATTCCAACGCACCATATTCGTCAATTTCGGCCAGATCATAACGGGCCAAGGCATTGAGCCTGACCTCAGCCATGCCGTGCGCGCCGCTCGGCGATAATCTCCTCGATCACGTCCTCCGGTTCCTTGTCGATGATCCCGGATGCGAGCCCTTCTGCGATCTGTTCGCGTAGCCACTCGGTTTCCCTGGCTTCTTCCTGCTCACGGCGGACGAGATCGCGCAGATAGTCACCCACATCGACGTAGTCGCCCTGGGCAACACGCTGTTCGAGCCAGTTGACCATGGCGGGCGGGAAGGAAAAGCTGAGGTCGGTCATGGCGGGATTATCCTCTAACTTGGCTGGGGCGGCAAGCGGGTTTGGGAGCAGGGTGGTGGCTGCGTCTTCGGCGGTGAGGTGGGGGTTGGGGGTAAATTGAGGTTAATGCCAATTTGAACCACACCAGCGAGGAAAAATACTACTGAAACCCACCCCAAGACATGTGAAGCGATCGTCCAAGGCGCTGTTTGCATTTGCAAACTTCCCTGTCTGTTTGAAATATCGTTCTCGTCATAGTGTCCAGAAACCAACGCTATAGCCCAAAAATCAAGAATGCTCATTGTTGGTTTCAAAAGTTTTTGTATGGCGATCATGTTGGCGTATGCCAGCATCAGCGCAAAAAATACTCCCGTACAAAAGCAGCTGCCGCCAGAAATTTTGCCGTAATATGATATCTTGTCGGTGCCGACGATACCTATTGCACCTCCTCCATTAATCGTGACCAAGGTCGCAAGGATCCAACGAAACGCCGCCCCGTGCATATCGGTTAGCTGCTTCTTAGATTCGAGCACAATACTCAGATTAATTTCTGCAACTTTTCGGACCCTATCTAGGCCATTGGTATCGTTCTGGCTCATCGCGACATCACCCCGCCGCCTTCCTCAACGCCACCCGCACCAAAGCATCTAGCCCGGCATCCTCGCCCAGTTCCTCCACAGCCGATGCCACTGCGCCCGACGCAACCACCGGCTTGAACCCCAGATTCTGCAAGGCCGAAACCGCATCCCTGCTCGCCGAACCCACCGCCAGCGCCGCCGCTCCGCCCACACCCATCCCCACCGGCAAAGCCCCCGCCTTATCCTTCAATTCATTGACAATCCGCCCCGCCAGCTTCGGTCCGACCCCCTGTGCCCGCGCCACCATCGCCGCATCGCCGCCAGCGATCGCGCGTTGCAGCTCCTCGGTCGAAAGCGCCGAAAGCACCGCCAGCGCCATCTTGCTACCGACGCCCTGAATGCCGGTCAGCAGGCGGAACCATTCGCGCTCGCCCGCGCTGGCGAAGCCGATCAGCCGCATGTCGTTTTCGCTGACTTGCAGTTCGGTGTGCACCGTCACAACTTCCCCGCGCGCGCCCAGTGTGTCGAGCGTCTTGGCCGAGCAGTGGACCAGGTAGCCGACCCCGCCGACGTCGATCACTGCCCAGTCGGGGCCGAAATCTTCGAATGTGCCAGTGAGCCTTGCGATCATGCTTTGTTCCTTGCCACAGTGCGTGGCTGTGCGAAAGCGGCAAATCGCATGCATCCACTGGTGACTTTGCTCGCGGGCAGGGGCTATCGAATAGCGGATGGACCAGAGCGAGATAGCGGGAAGCAGGGGGCTGAGGCTGGCGACAATTGCCGTCGCGCTGCTGGCCGTGGCCCTGCGGATTGCCGCCTACAACCCCTGGGACCAGTTCCACGCCGACGAATTCTTCCAATATCTCGAACAGGGGCACCGCCTGGCCGAGGGCTATGGTGCACTGCCATGGGAGTGGCGCGCGGGGATGCGCAATGCGCTGATCCCGCAATTTCTTGCCGGGCCCTTCGCGATTGGCGCGGCGATTGCGCCTGCCGGGATGCTGGCGGTGCAGCTGGCACGGCTGAGCTTTGCCGTGCTGTGCCTGCTGGCGCTGGCCGGGGCCTGGGGGATCGGCGCTGCAAGCTCGCGCCGCCATGCGCTGGCCGCCTTACTGATCGCGGCGGTGTGGTATGACGGGGTGCTGTTTTCGGTGTCGGTGCTGTCGGAGAGTGCTGCGACAGCACTGATCGCCTGCGGTGCGGCAATGCTGCTGGTGGAGCGGCGGGCGGCCTGGCAGCTGCCGCTGGCGGGCTTCCTGCTGGGGCTGGGGGTACTGGTGCGATTGCAATATGCGCCGTTTGTGGCGGTGCTGGTGCCGCTCTCGGCGGGACGCGACTGGCGGATGTGGCGCGTGCTGGCGCTGGGCGCAGTGGCCGCGCTGGCACTGGGGGTAGCCAGCGACCTCGCCAATCATCAGACGCCGATGCGCTGGATTTTCGCCAATTTCGCGATGAATCTCGGCGAGGGCCGCGCGGCGCGGTTCAGCACTTCCGGGCCATTCGATTATCTCAACATGCTGCTGGCCGGGCTGGGGCCCTTCGCTCCGGTCATTCTCGGCGCAGCGCTGTTCTCCGGGCCGCGCTACCGCCCGCTGCTCGCAGCCGCACTGGTCACGATCATCGCCCACAGCCTGATCGGACACAAGGAATACCGCTTCATCTGGCTGCCGGTGTTCACCATCCTGGTGCTGGCGGCGATCGCTTCGGTCGATCTGCTCGACCACTGGCTGGCGCGGCGGGAGCCGGGGCGCACTGCCGGGCTGGGCGCGCTGCTGTTGCTTTGCCTCGGCTGGATCGGGGCCTCGCTTGCGGCGCTCGCCAGCACCGGCGGGGCTGCGTCGTATCGCAGCGGTGGTGCCTATGCTTTAGCCGCGCATGACGTCGCTTTTCGCCCGCAAATCTGCGGGCTGGCCGTGCCGCTGCAATGGCACAACCATGTGATCTCGGCCTATCTGCGCCGCGATGTGCCAATCTACGAAGTGCCGGAAGCGGTGTTGGCGGGCAAACAATTGCTGCCGGGTGCAATCTCGCTTGCCGCCAACGCCATGCTGGGCGTCAGCCCGCCTGCGCCGGATTATCGCGTGGTGCGGTGTCATGAAATGCACGGGCAGCGGGCCTGCCTCTATCTCCGCCCGGGCACCTGCGATGCGAGCGCAGCACGGCAATTCGAACGCCAGACTTATATGAACGCCAACGATTTGTAGCGGGTCAGGCGCGCATCATATGCGCATGTGCAATGGCCACCGCCAGCGCGTCCGCCGCATCTGCGCCGGCCAGCTTGACCCCCGGCAGCAGTACTTTCAGCATCGCCTGCACCTGCGCCTTTTCTGCCGCGCCGGTGCCTACAATCGCCTTCTTCACCAGCCGCGTGGCATATTCGCTGACCGGTAGCCCGGCACGCGCCAGCGCCAGCAGGCAGACCCCGCGCGCCTGGCCGAGCTTGAGCGTCGATTGCGGATTGGCGTTGACGAAGACTTCCTCCACCGCGCCGCTATCCGGGCGGTGGGCGAGGATGACGTCGGTGAGTTCGCGGTCGAGTGTGACGAGGCGTTCGGGCAGGGGGGCTTGCGGGTCGGTGCGGACCTGTCCGTTGGCGATATGGCTGAGCCGGTTGCCCGACTTGGCGATGATGCCCCAGCCGGTGGTGCCAAGGCCGGGATCGAGGCCGATTATGATCATTAGTTCTCGCCAATTGCCAGTAGAATGCCTATTATGACCAGATTGACAGCCATTTCCACTCCGGGAGCTTGAGACCATGGCACCCCACCGCAATACTCATTACGCCGTAAAGAATATATCGGGCACTTCTGCCAATAAGTGCTGGTGTGGGAACTGGATCAAGCATTGGCAAAACGCCGCCAGAAGCCGTCGTCTCACCTGTTCAGTTGTGCCCTGCAATCGCTTTGCAGAGGTTGGCGCACACGTCCAGATCGATGACGGTCGTTTTTATGGACACTGGTACATCGTGCCTATGTGCCGAGCCCATAACATTCACCACAATTACGAAACGATGTACATTGACCGGAGGGTCGAACTGATACCGGCCAATGTGGCCGCAACCTGTCAAAGATCCAGCTGGTGGTTATGATTAACCCAGCTTCTCCATCACCGCGTCGGAAACCTCGTAGTTCCCCCAGACGGTCTGCACGTCGTCATCGTCATCGAGCACGTCGATCAGCTTGAACAATGTCCCGGCCTCGCTCTCGCCAACATCGACCTTGAGGCCGGGCTTCCATGCCAGCTTGACCGCCTCGGCCTCACCCAGCGCCTTTTCGAGCTCGCGTGCGACTGGGTGCAATGTTTCAATGCTGGTCCAGATGGCATGGCCGTCATCGTCGCTCTCGACATCGTCGGCCCCGGCCTCGATCGCCGCTTCCAGCACCTTGTCCTCATTGCCCGCGCTGCCGGGATATTCGATCAGCCCGAGCCGCTCGAAGCCATGGCTGACAGCGCCGCTGGCACCGAGATTGCCGCCGTTCTTGGCAAAAGCAGTGCGGACATTGGTGGCAGTGCGGTTGCGGTTGTCGGTCAGCGCCTCGACGATCAGCGCGACTCCGCCGGGGCCATAGCCCTCATAGCGCACTTCCTCGTAATTCTCGGCGTCGCCCTTGACCGCCTTGTCGATCGCCCGCTGGATATTGTCCTTGGGCATCGATTGCGCCTTGGCGGCGTTGACCGCCGCGCGCAGCCGCGGGTTCATGTCGGGATCGGGCATGCCCATCTTGGCCGCGACGGTAATTTCGCGCGCGAGCTTGGAAAACTGCGCCGAGCGCTTCTTATCCTGCGCGCCCTTGCGGTGCATGATGTTCTTGTATTTGGAATGGCCTGCCATGGGGTTCTTCGTCTTGAGGGTTTGGCGATTGCGCTGGCCCCTAGCCGAGACTGGCCATTCGGGCAATCCGACTACTAAGGCCGTTGAGACTTGAAACTATTGCACTCGTTGCCCTGTCCGCAAATCGATGACGCGACCTTGTTCGTAGCCAAGGACGCCTGAAACTGGCGCTAGACGATTGATGCTTGTGGCGCCGGGTTCGTGGAACAAGCCGACGGCGTGAAATTCTGCTGTCACAATTGGAAGGGCCTTAAGAGTATCTGGCACGGGACTGTTTGGAGTGGCTGGCACAAGCGCCTCACCCAAAATCCAACCATAGGCGAACATTGATGGGCCCAAGTTGTCTTCCAGATGCGGTACAGGAGACGCCTTGTGCACCTTGTCGGCATAAAGCGAGCCAAGATTGGTGATGACGCCCGCAGCAGCGTTGAAACGGACCGTTCCCAAACAATTGCAGGTAACGACTGCATTGCCTGAAACTGAAGTTCCGTACAAAACGTAGTCCCCAGTCGGCACTTCGATCAGGAACGTTCGCATTTCCCCGTCGACCAGAAACTCGCCACTGTGTGTTGCAAAAGCGTTTTGTGGACCATCATAATCGAAGGCGAATTCATCGATTGTCTGCACTTTTCCACCCTTGGCCTTCCTCTGTAACCCTGGCAAGGCGTTGGCATACGCGATCTGCTTTGCGCTGCGATAGTCAGCAGCTTCCACAATGGTTGGAACACGCATCAAGACGTGCTCAATGCTGAGCATACTGAACCGCCCCGGGATTGTCGGAGGCCATTTGGTTTAAGTTACGCGGCCATGGGGACATCGTCCAGCATAGCGTAGTATCGTTGTTCGGCTTCGGCGGGCGGGATGTTGCCGACGGGTTC
>JAHFPT010000158.1 GCA_023266625.1 Novosphingobium sp.
ATAAAGTTCGCGTGATCGACGAAAACGGCGAAAATATCGGCGTCATGCTGACCAATGAGGCGATCGAGCAGGCAGCCGGGGTCGGCCTCGATCTCGTCGAAGTCTCGCCCAACGCCGATCCGCCGGTGTGCAAATTCCTCGATGTCGGCAAGTTCCGCTACGAAGCGCAGAAGAAGGCCAATCTTGCCCGCAAGACGCAGAAGACGCAGGAGATCAAGGAGATCAAGATGCGTCCCAACATCGACGATCACGATTACGACACCAAGATGCGCTCGGTGAACAAATTTATCGGCGAGGGTGACAAGGTAAAAGTGACCCTGCGTTTCCGCGGCCGCGAAATGGCGCACCAGCAGCTCGGCATGGATCTGCTGCGCCGGGTGCAGGACGATATTGCCGAGGTCGCCAAGGTCGAAGCCTGGCCGCGCATGGAAGGCCGCCAGATGCTGATGGTGGTCGCGCCGAAGTAGGGGGGAACGTTGCACATGTGCTTCGACAAGCTCAACATGAGCGGGCATGGGGAATAATCAAAAGCAAGGCCCGCTCGTCCTGAGCCCGTCGAAGGACACGCGCCAACCTCGGGAGCAAGGATGACCGTCCAGCGCATCGGCTTCATCCTCGGCCTGGCCGGATTCGTCCTCACGATGTTGCTCCCGGCCCCCGCCGGAATGCCCGGCGCGGCCTGGCACACCGCCGGTCTGGTCTGGTGGATGGCGGCATGGTGGATGAGTGAGGCACTGCCGCTCTATGCCACTGCCTTCCTGCCATTTATCGTCCTGCCGATGCTGGGCGTCGCCGATGCCAACAAGACCGCTGCGGCCTATTACACGCCGATCATGTTCCTGTTTCTGGGCGGTGCCTTCCTGGCGCTGGCGATCGAGCGGACCGGGCTGCACCGGCGGCTGGCGCATGCCATATTGTCGCGCGCCGGGCGCAAGCCATGGCAGGTGCTGCTGGCGGTGATGATGGCAACCGCGCTGATATCGATGTTCATTTCCAATACTTCGACCGCGCTGATCATGATGCCGATGGCGCTGGCCATGCTGGCCTCGGGCGGGGTCGAGCCGGGGGAGACCGGCGGGATTGCCGGGGCATTGCCGATGGGTATCGCCTTTGCCGCATCGATAGGCGGCCTTGGCACCATGGTCGGCTCGCCGACCAATGCCATCTCGGCGGCGCTGATCGAGAGCACGCTGCATGTGCATATCAGCTTTGCCGAATGGAGCGCGTTCGGCGTTCCCATCGTTCTGCTTGGTGTGCCGCTGGCGGCGCTGATCATCGCCCGGGTGCAGCGCCTCGGGCAAGACCGCTTCGATCCCGCCGCAGCCCATGCCGCGATCGAGCAGGACAAGGACTGGACCACGCCGCAGCGGCGGCTGGTGCCTATATTCGCAGCTACCGTGCTTGCCTGGGTAACCCAGCCACTGACCGAGCCGCTATTCCCCAAGGGTGGGCTGACCGACGGCACCATTGCAGCGATTGCCGGGCTCTTGCTGTTCGTCATCCCCGACGGCACCGGCAGGCCGATGCTGGTCTGGCGCGAGGCCAATCGCGCGCCATGGGACGTAGTGCTGATGTTCGGCGGGGGACTCGCGCTGGCGATGGGGATGAGCGAATCGGGTCTGGCAGCCTGGATGGGGCAGAAGCTGTTGCCACTCTCGGCGGTGCCGCTGCCTATTGTCGCGCTGGTGCTGGTCGGCTTCGTTGTCGTCATCACCGAATTTGCCAGCAATGTCGCGGCGGCGAGCGCCATCATGCCGGTAGTCGCCGCGCTGGTTGCCACGCTGGGTGCCGATCCGATCCTGCTGGCGCTGCCTGCCGCTTTCGCCGCCAGCTGGGGCTTCATGCTGCCCGCCGGCACCGGTCCCAATGCGATTGCCTGGGCAACCGGTCATGTCGCGCTGCCACGGGTGCTGACGGCGGGCCTGTGGCTGGATGTGGCCGGGACGTTCTTGTTGGTCGGCGTGATCTGGAGTGTGGCAGCCTTTATCTGAACCCCTACCCGCCCCACGCCCGCCGTTCCTCCGCCGCGCGCAGCACTTCATAGGCGAGCTGCAGTGCCAGAAACGCCTTGGCGGCGTCGGCATCGCCGGGGCGGACGTCGGGGTGGACGAGCTTGGCCTTGGCCCGCCAGGCTTTCTTCACGGCTTCAAAATCGGCGTCCGCCTCAAGTTCGAACAATTCCAGCGCGCGCATTTCGTCGCGGCTGCGGCTGCCGTCGCCCGATCCCGCCCAGCCATAATGCGCCGCTTCGCGATAGCCGGCATTATCGCGGGTTTCGTCGCTTTCGCGCGCTGCGGCCTCCTCCGCCGTCAGTCCGGCGAAATAGTCCCAGCCGGAATTATATTCAGCGGCATGGTTCTGGCAAAACTGCCAGCGCTCCGGGCTGTTGGGCGATTTGGGCGCGGGGCAATTGCCTGCCTCGTTGCACCCCACCCGGTCGCACAATCGCACCTGCGCTGCCTCGCGGGAGCCGCTATAGCCCCGCCAGCGCGGGAACCCCCAATCGTTCGTTCTGCGTGCCTTGCTCATCCGATCCGGAATAGTCGCAGCGCCGCGTTCTGCGCAAGCCCGTAACCTTGGCGAGCGGCGCTTCATCGAAGATTAATCCCTTTCGGCTAAATGCTGCATTGCAATAACCGATAACAATGCTTATATTCACTCAGGTAAGGACTTTCGAGAACGGCAATGAGCGACAGGCTGGCAATTTCTTCTGCATTTTCGGTACTGATGATGGCCAGTTATGTGCTGCTGGGCGGCGATGCCGCGCAGGTTCGGCTGGAGACGCAGGCCGGGCTGATGCCGCAAATTTCCGCCCCTGCCAGCCTGCCGCAGGTTTCGGTGCTGCTGCCCCATTAGGAAATTTTGGGCTAACTGCTCCAGCGCCGCACGAGATTATGATAGACGCCGGTTAGCCGCAGCACTTCGCCATCATCGCCGCCCCGGTCCAGTGTCAGCGCTTGAATCGACTGGTCGAGATCGAACAGCATTTCGCGCGCGCCGCTGTCGCGGATCAGCGATTCGATCCAGAAGAAGCAGCATATCCGCTCCCCGCGCGTGACCTCGGTGACATGGTGGATGCTGGTCGCCGGATAGAGCAGCATGTCGCCTGCCCGCAATCGCTGGCCGCTCCCCCCTGCAATCACCAGCTCGCCGCCGTCGTAATCCTCCGTCAGGAACAGCGTTGCCGAGAGATCGGTACGCAGCTGAGTGCCGCTTGCCGGATCGATGCGGATGGCATTGTCGATATGCGCGCCGAAGCTCTCGCCGGGGCCATAGCGATTGAACAGCGGCGGATAGATCGCGCGGGGCAGCGCCGCAGAGAGGAACAATGGCGAAGCGGCGAGCGCTTGCTGAACCACGCGCCGCCCCTTTGCGGCGGCAGCGCTGGCTTCCGGCAATTGCCGGTTGCGCTTGGCCAGCGCCGCGCCTTCACCGCTGGTGACATTGCCATCGACCCATTCTGCGTCCGCAAGCCCGCACCCGAGTGCGAGCGCAGCCTCGCGCGGCAACACCTCAGGCACGACAATTTGCATGGACTAGCGCCTCAATATTTCACCGCCAGCGTTAATACCGCCGACCTACCCGGCGCAACATAGGCGAAGGGTGCCGCCGAGCGATAGATCGCATCGTAGTAAGTCTTGTTGGTGAGATTGTTGACGTTGAGGCGCGTCTCCAGCCAGGGCAGCGGCTTCCAGCGGACCACGGCATCGAGACGGGTATAGCCAGGCACCCGGGCGGTCGTGGCGACCGAAGTGCCGCCGAACAGCTCGCTCTGATAATGGATCTGGCCGCCCAACTCGAAATTGCTGGCGATCATCCAGGTTGCGAGCAGATTGGCGCTGTGGGTGGGGATATTGGCGAAGCGTCGCCCGATGTTGGCCGCTGTTGCCGATTCGACGATCTTGGCGTCGTTATAGGTATATCCGCCGAACAGCTGCAACCGGTTGAACAGGGTGCCATTGACCCCCAGTTCGATCCCGCGCGAGCGCAGCTTGCCGACCAGATCGAACACCCCGCCACCGACGGCCTCGCGGGCGTTGTCCTTGTCGATCTGGAAGGCGGCTGCGGTTACCAGCAGCTTGCCGTTCGCCGTCTCCCATTTGACCCCGGCTTCCCAGCTCTTGTTGCGTTCGGGCGCAAGGTTCTGGGTGGCTGCGGTGATACCGCCATAATCGGCCGAATTGCCGTCGAACTGTTCGCCCGACGGGTTCGAGGAGGTTGCGAAGGAAGCATAGAGCGTCAGCGCCTCGACTGGCTTATAGGTGAGGCTGGCCTGCCAGTTGGCGAAAGTCGCGTCATTGCTCAGCAGCGTGGCCGTCGCCAGGCTGTTGCTGCGGTAATCCAGTTTGAAGCTGTCGACGCGGGCACCCAGGGTCATCCATATCTGCGGCGAGAACTTGATCGTATCGATGGCAAACCCGGCCAGCGAGTTCACCACCACCCGGCTCGGCCCGGTTACCGTGTCGGGAAGTACGGGAATCGTGAAGCCGAGCACGGGATTGGGGTTGAGCAGGTTGCGAACGATTGTCGTCGGTGTGGGCAGCGGATTGCCCGATGCGTCTTCGGCGAACGCGGAAATCAGCAGCGGCGTGTTTTCAACCTTCTCATGCGCATATTCGCCGCCGACAACCAGCGTGTGTTCGATCCCGCCGGTGCCGAAACGTAAGGTTGCATCGGTGATATTGGCGACATAGCTGTTGGTCGCCCAGCGGCGCTGGCCGCCGGCAGTCACTGTATAGTTCGCTTCTCCGGCATCGGTCTGACCGACCCCAAGCGGCACGGTTGCACCACCAGCGGGACAGGCCAGAGTGGCAGTGCGCAGAACCCGGCAGATGCCCCCGGGCGTCCCGACGATATAGCGATTGGTAGTCTGGCCAATGCGGGTGACAGAGCGGATTTTGACATTATCGGAAGGTGACCATTCCAGGCGGAACGTGCCGATATCGGCACCATTCGTGAGGAAGTCGCGCCCGACGACCCCGTAAAAATTCTCGCGCCTAACCTGGTAGGGCTGCTGGATGGCAACATCGAAAGGATGGCCGAAATCGGGAATACCATCGAGACGGAACGTGTAATAATCGGCAGACAGCTGCAGAGTGTCAGTTGCCTTGAAGCTCGCCGCAGCGGCGATGCCCCAGCGCTCCGCCGTGGCGAAATCGCGGCCCGGCGTATCGGCATTGTGATACATGCCATTGAGGCGAATGGCGAAGCGGTCGGAGACGGCATAGTTCGCGTCGAGCGTCACCCGGTAGTAGTCCGAAGTGCCGATCCCCGCCTCGCCCTTGAGGAAGCTTCCGGCAAAGTCCGCACGCTTCGATTCGAGGCTGACGAGACCGCCGGTCGTGCCGCGCCCGCCGTAATTGCCCGACGGGCCCTTGACGATCTCGATCTGCTCGACCGCGAAGATTTCGCGGCTGGTGACGCCGGGATCGCGCAGCCCGTCGATATAGACATCGTTGCGCGCCTCGAAACCGCGAATGAAAATGCGGTCGCCAAAGGCATTGCCGCCTTCGCCGGTGCCCAGAGTGACCCCGGGCGTGGAGCGTGCCACTTCCCGGAAGCTGGTCGCGCCAAGGTCTTCGATCACTTCCTTGGGAATGACGATCACAGTCTTGGGCGTATCGCGCAGCGCTTCGGTGAACTTGCTGTTCTGGGATTTTTCGACCTTGTAGGGTGCATTCGGGTTGGCGTTGGGATTGGCGTCGTCCTCGCGGTGACCGATCACGACAATCGACGGATTGCCGGGCGCGTCTGCGGAAGCTTCGTCTGCCAGCGCAACACCCGGCAAGATTAGCGCCGACAGCACCCCACCCAGAATGCATCCACCGATACTTGCGCCGTCGCCGCGAATTTTTGAAACAGTCACGCTTGAAACCCTCCTTCATCATTGATGGGGAGGCCTTATTGCGACTAAATCGCAATTACAAGATTTTTTGCGAATGACCCGCAATAACTATAATTTTTGGGTGTGCCTTAGCGCTCCCGCATCGCCGGAACCGCCCGCGCCGCATCTTCTGCGCCGATACCCGGCGCGGGCGCGCCGCCGATGATCTCGAGATCGCGCATTGCCCGCCCGGCGCGCTGGATGGCGCGGACCAGACGCGGATAGACGCCGCAGCGGCAAAGGTTGGGAATGCCCGCCTTGATTTCGGCTTCGCTCGGATCGGCATTGCGCGCCAGCAGCGCAGCGGCACTCATCGCGATGCCCGGCGTGCAAAAGCCGCACTGGATCGCCTGTTCGGCGACCAGCGCCTGCTGCACGGCATGCGAACGGTCGCGCGACAGGCCTTCGATGGTGGTGACGCTCCGCCCTTCCGCTTCGGCCAGCGAAATCATGCAGGACCGCAACGCTTCGCCATCGACCAGCACCATGCAGGCCCCGCAATCGCCGACGCCGCAGCCATATTTGGTGCCGGTAAGATTGGCCGCATCGCGCAGCGCCCACAGCAGCGGGGTCTGCGGGTCCATGCGGAATTCGAGCGGATGGTCGTTGACGGTGAGGCTGGGCATTCCCAATCCCTAGCCGTTCGTCCCGAGCGAAGTCGAGGGACTATTGGCCAAGCCGCACTTTCACTCCCGCCCAGATCGTCCGCGGCGCGCCGAGATCGATCGAACCGGCCTGGTTGCGGGTGACGACATTGGTATCGGTCAGGTTCTCGCCACGCAGTACCAGGCTGAACGGGCCGACCAGCGGCAGCTCGGCATAGGCGTCGAGCATGGTCGCGGCGGGCAGCATGTCGGTTTCGAGATCGTCTTCGAATTGTGTGCCAGTGTGACGCAAGGTCGCCGCCAGCAACCAATGTTCGCGCGGTCGCCATGATAGCGTGCCGCTGGCGGCTACCCTAGGTGTTTGTGCCGGGCGCTTGCCGCTCAGCCCGGCGGAGATGCCGCTGGCCTCCACCTCGGCATCGGTCAGCGTCAGCGCGCCATCGAAGCTTAGCTTGCCGAAGCGCAGACTGGCTGTCAGCTCCACCCCCCGCGCATGCACTGCATCGACATTGCGCCGCTCGCGCAGATTGGGGGCAATGGTGACATTGGCAACGGCGTGCTTCACCTTGTTGTCGAAGGCAGTGAGCGAGAGTTTGATAGTGTCGGACGGCGCGAAATCGACGCCGCCTTCGAAGCCGAGCAGCTCCTCGTTGGTCAGCGCAGCGTTGGCATTAGTGGTGACAGGGAAGACGACGAAAGGCCGGTAAAGCTCGTTGAGCGTCGGCAGGCGCAGGCCGCTGTAAGCCGCCGCCCGCAGCGAGAAGCCACCGCCAGTCTGCCACACAGCCCCGCCGCGAAGTGAGGTATCCCAGCCTGCGCGGTCCGGGAAACTATTGTCTTTGGTGACAACCCCGGCGGCATTCTCCTCATGGAAGAAGCCGTCGCGCACCGTCCAGCGATCGGTCCGCACGCCCGCGGTCAGCGCCACTTGGCCAAGCGTCCAGTCGCCCTCAAGGAACAGGCCGATATCGCTGTTGGTGCCTCCCGCGCGGCGGCGTGCGGTGACAGCGCCAGCAGGGTTGTAGGCATCTTCTTCCAGATGGCCGTCGGCAATCCGCCAGTCAGTGCCCAGCCGCAGCACATGCGCTTCACCAAGCGGCGGGCGCAGTTCCAGCTTGCCGCCGATGCCGGTCGAGGGCGTGCGGCGCTGGTCGAGCGTCTTTCTGAAATTGGTCGAGCTGATGACGATGTTGGAAAAGTCGCGCTTCTGGACATAGGCCAGCGCATCGAATTGCCAGGCGCCGCGTCCGACCAGCCGCAAGCTGGCATCCTGCCCCTCCGAGCCGGTATCCGCCCCGGCAAAGCGCAATGTGCGCCGATCCTCGAAAGCGAGACCGCGCAGCTGCAGTTCCACATCATCGCCAATCGGCTCGACCAGTCGCGCGCTCGCCGACCAGCTGTCGTAGCGTGCCCTGACGCTGGCTGGCACACGCTGGGATTGCGGAGTCATCCAGAAACCCTGCCCCCGGTCCCAGCGGCCCGAGACCTCGGCGAAGCCACGGCCCAGGCTGGGCGCAATCGTACCCGAGAGCTCGGTTGCGCCCCGGTCATCGGCCAGTGCCTGCCCGGAGAGCAGCCCCAATGTTTCAGCGTCCGCACTGGTCAGCTCGATGGCCCCAGCCACCGCCCCCGCGCCGAAGGCTCCCGCACCGCCGCCGCGCGTCACCCGCGCCGAGGCCAGCCGCTCGGGTGCTATGGCGGAAAGCGGGATATAGCCAAACATCGGGTCGGCCATCGGCACGCCGTCGAGCAGCACCAAAGTCCGGCTGGTGGCGTTGCCGCCGAGCGCGCGCAGGGTCACGCCTTGTGCGGAGGGGTTGGACGAGCGGCTGTCCGAGCGGCGGAATTGCTGGAAACCGGCGGCGGAGGATAGCACATCCTCGATCCGGCCCGAAGCGGAGGAAATCAGGCGCTCGCGGGAGATTTCTTGGACCCCATAGGCCGGAGTTGCGGGGGATTCGGCTAGGCCCTCGCCAGTGACAACGATCTCCGGTGGAACCTTGGCCTCGGCCGCCAATGCGACTCCCGAAATGCACCGAGCCGCCATTGCCACTGCGCTTGCGGTTCTGAGGAAATGCCGGTTTGCCGCGATCATTGCTGCGCCATAGGATAGATCGCTTGAATGGGAAATGAGCCAGTGCGAAGCGGCGATTGACAGAGCCCGCACCTCAGCAATGATACAGCCTGGCTCACAAAGTCGCCCAGCCATGTCCGAGCCGATCCTGCATGCGCCAAGCGCCAGCGCATGGCTGACTCACGGTTGAGCTCCATCGATGCTTTGCTGCGCTTCCCCGGCGTGCGTCTGGCCAATCCGCCCGAAGTCACCTGTAATGAGCAGATCATGAGTTATGAGCTGCACGGGGCATTTATCGCGAGCGATCGGGCTGAACACCAGTTCAGCTTTTTGCCGATTTCCGATTGCAGCGTGCGGCAAATCCCGGCAAAGCCCGGCTCACAGCAAGGAATCATCGCTTCAGGAGAGGCCGCCAAAATGTACGACGATCAGCCACAAGCCAAGTCCACCTCATCGACCAGCGTACCGGTTTATGAGCGCATCCTGCAATTGCTGGAAGCGGAAGGCATCAAAACCATATTCGGTATCCCCGATCCGAACTTCGTCCATCTGTTCCTCGAAGCCGAATCACGCGGCTGGGAGGTGGTCTCGCCGCATCACGAGGCGGCAGGCGGATTCATGGCCGAGGCGGCCTCGCGGATCACCGGCAAGCCTGCGGTCTGCATCGGCACGCTCGGGCCGGGCATGGCCAATATGATGCCTGCCATCCAGTGCTGCCTGGTCGAGAATTCGCCGGTCATCTTCATCGGCGGCCAGCGCGCCCGGGTGACCGAACGCCGGGTGCGCCGCGGCCGCATCCAGTTCGTCCGGCAGGAACCGCTGATCGAGGCTTCGGTCAAATATTCCGGCTCGATCGAATATGCCGACCAGACCGACGAAATCGTCCACGAAGCAATCCGCAAGTCGATGTCCGGCACGCCCGGCCCGGTCTATATCGAATTTCCGGCGCATGTGATCATGGAAGAGCTGGAGGTTTCGGACGCACCGCCTCCCGCAAAATATCGCCTGGTCAACCAGGGCGGTGATGCCGACATGATCGCCGAGGCGGCGCGGCTGATCAAGGCTGCCGAAAAGCCGATCCTGCTGGTCGGCCATGCCGTCCATACCAGCGGCAGCCAGGCTGCGGTCAAGGAACTGGCCGATCTGATGAATTGCCCGGTGATCCAGACCTCGGGCGGCACTTCGTTCATTCCGGGCCTGGAAGATCGCACCTTTCCCTATGGTTTTTCCGATTGCTCGCTCGACGCGGTAGTCGAGAGCGATCTCTGCCTGGCGCTGGGCACCGAGCTTGGCGAACCCTCGCATTTCGGTCGCTGGCGGCACTGGGTGGCAAATGAGGCCAATCGCAAATGGATCTACGTCAACCAGGATCCCACCGCGATCGGCGTCAACCGTTCCTATGATGTGCCGCTGGTCGGCGACATCCGCGGCGTCGTGCCGCAGCTGGTGCGGGCGCTGAAGGACAGCCCGCGCAAACCTGCGCCCAATCTGCAGAAATACATCGATCAGGATGCCCGCCAACTGATCGAACTCTACGATGAATCCTGCACCAAGAGCGATGGCAGCACGGTCGCGATCCACACCTCGCGCTTCATCACCGAAGCGACCAAGGCCTTCCCGAAGGACGGGATCATGGGCCGCGATGGGGGCGCGACGGTGATCTTCGGCTGGACCTACAACCAGTGCAAACCGCGCGACGTGATGTGGAACCAGAACTACGGCCACATCGGCACCGGCCTGCCCTACATCGTCGGCGCGATGGTTGCCGACAAGGCCGCCACCGGCAAAAGCCGCCAGGGCATGCTGGTGACCAGCGACAGCTCCTTCATGTTCCACATCGCCGAATTGGAAACCGCTTCGCGTTGCAAACTGCCGCTGGTCTGCGTCGTCGGTGTCGATAATCAGTGGGGCCTCGAAGTCGGCGTTTACAAGCGCACCTTCGGCAAGAACGGCCCGCAGCCGGGCGTACACTGGAGCAAGGACGTCCGGCTCGACAAGGTCGCCGAGGGTTTCGGCTGCTACGGCGAATATGTCACCAAGGCGGAAGACATCCGCCCGGCAATCGAGCGCGCCTATGCCAGCGGCAAGGTCGGCGTGATCCATGTCGTCATCGATCCGATCGCCAATTCGGAAGAAATGCCGAAATACGACGAATTCAAGACCTGGTACGCCGAGGGCACGCAGTAAGCCCCAGCCAGAATCGGACTTAACAAGCGGGCGTTGCGCGGGTTTCGCGTGACGCCCGTTGCGTATCTAACCGAGTTCAGTCGCCCCTGATACGAAAACGGATGAAGGCCACCAGCAGAATCGCGCCGGCAATCCCCATGGCACTTCCACAGATGGCGGTGATCGTCGTTATCGATTTGCCAGGATCGGGCGCGTGCCAAGCACCCGTTTTCACTTGCGCGACCATCCAGAGCATGCCGTACATCAGCGCCAGCTCGATGACCAGCAGGCCCAGGATCGCACGCGTCGATCTTTTCATGTCACTGCCCCCTTCGCCTTCATATTGATGAACAACAGCTTGGGATCGCGCTCGATCTCTCCCGTCGCCAGATCGAACTTAGCCTTGTGAGGCGAACAGACCACCGCCGCCCCCTCAAGACTGCCCCGGCACAGGTTGAAGCCCAGATGCGGGCATTTGCGCGCCGCCGCATAGAAGGTCGCGCCGACCTGGGTGAGCAGCAGCTTCACCCCTGCGGCCTTGACTGGCAGGATCTGGCCCATGCCGACATCGGCAACGCTCGCCACCCGAATATAATCCATGCCCTGCCCCCGCCTGTGCCTGTGCCTGTGATCGTGCCTGTGATCGTGCCTGTGATCGTGCCTGTCGCTGGAACTATGCGGCAGGGCACCGGGACTGTCCAGATCGGGGCTATCCCGTCTGGCCCCCGGCCAGCCGCTTGCGGTTCGCCCGCACCCGCACGAGATAATGCCGTGATACCCCGGAGACGACGTCCGGCGCAGACTTGCCTAACTGCCCCTGTGCAAGGTCGCGCAGCAGCGCGCCATGCGCCTCGATCTTCTCGGTGACCATCAGCCGTGCCTCGGCCCTGGCCACCGCGCCGCCCCGCGCCAGTTTCGCCAGCCGCAGCGGCACCACCAGCGATGCCTCTGCGCCGAGCAACCAGCAATCCGTCACTATGCCAAGCCATTGCCCGAATGCCTGCTTCATGCGCATTTGTGCCCTCCCGATGCGACGCGCCTATCCTGCACCGCCTCCTTCGGCAAGCGGCCTGCACTCGCTATCCCGCCGCAAAGGGCGTAACCTCGCACCGGGCACCCCGCCCACCGGAGACGCGCCATGGCCAAGAGCCAGAAGAAGTCGAACAAGGAAGTCCGCAAGCCCAAGGCGGAAAAGCCGAAGAAGCAGAATGCTTCGAACCCCTCGCAGAAGGGCGTGGTGGTGCAGGGGAAGGGGTGAGGGAAGCCGGGGGCTTGTCCAGCAAGGCAGCGCCTGCCATGCGCTCCGCTTTGCAGGAGAATGCAGATGGCCGGCGACGACGAAGACTATGTCTACGACGAGGACAGCGGCGAGTGGCTGCCCGCCTCGCAGCGCGCCGCCAACCGCACCGCCGCCGAGCGGATCGAGGTGCGCGACGCGGTGGGCAATCTGCTCGCCGACGGCGATTCGGTGACGCTGATCAAGGACCTGACCGTCAAGGGCGCGGGCCAGACGCTGAAGCGGGGCACGCTGATCAAGTCGATCCGGCTGACCGGGGATGCGCAGGAAATCGATTGCAGGTTCGAGGGGATCAAGGGGTTGGTGCTGAGGGCGGAGTTTGTAAGGCGGCGGTGAGCGCGGCGGGTTACACAAGTTACACCCTGTCACCCGGCG
>JAHFPT010000159.1 GCA_023266625.1 Novosphingobium sp.
CCACCGCGACAATCCCCGCATCGTTCCAGCGCAGGGCTTTGAGCACGCACTCGAGGATATGGGGGGCATTGAGGCCGGCCTGGTCGTATTGGCGGTCGGGGTTGTCGTGGTCCTGGAAGCTGTCGGGCAGGCGCAGGGTGCGGATTTTGAGGGCTGGGTTGACGCCGTCGCCATCGCTCAGGCCCTCGTCGCTGGCCAGGGTGAGGACATGCGCGCCGAGCCCGCCGATGCTGGCTTCCTCGACGGTGACGACGACCTCGTGGCTACTCATCAGGCGGCGGATCAGCTCTTCGTCGAGCGGCTTGGCGAAGCGCAGATCGGCCACCGTGGTGGACAGGCCCCTGGCTTCGAGCTGATCGGCAGCCTTGAGGCTCTCGGCGAGCCTTGTGCCGAGGCTGAGCAGGGCGACCTTGGTGCCGTGGCGGACAATCCGCCCCTTGCCGATTGCGAGCTGCTGCGGAACCTCGGGCAGGGCCACCCCGGTGCCATTGCCTCTGGGATAGCGAAAGGCGATCGGGCCCGTATCGTGGGAAGCCGCGGTGTGGACCATATGCACCAGCTCGGCCTCGTCGGCCGGCGCCATGACCACGAAGTTGGGCAGCGTCGCGAGGTAGGTGACATCGAAGCTGCCCGCGTGAGTGGCGCCGTCGGCGCCGACGAGGCCGGCGCGGTCGATGGCAAAGCGGACGGGCAGGTTCTGGATCGCGACATCGTGCACCACCTGATCATAGGCGCGCTGCAGGAAGGTCGAATAGATCGCGCAGAACGGCCGCATGCCCTGGGCGGCGAGCCCCGCCGCAAAAGTCACCCCATGCTGCTCGGCAATGCCGACATCGAAAGTCCGCTCGGGATGCCGCCTGGCGAATTTGTCGACGCCGGTGCCAGACGGCATCGCTGCGGTGATCGCGACGATGCGCGGATCGCTGTCGGCGATAGTGGCCAGGGTCTCGCCGAACACGTTCTGATAGGAGGGCGGCCCCGCCGCCGCCTTGGCCTGTTCGCCGGTGACCACATCGAACTTCTGCACGCCGTGATATTTGTCCGATGCCGCCTCGGCCGGGGCGTAGCCCTTGCCCTTCTGCGTCACGACATGGATCAGGCAGGGGCCTTCGGCGGCATCGCGGACGTTCTCCAGCACCGGGATCAGCTGGTCGAGATTATGCCCGTCGATGGGTCCCACATAATAGAAGCCGAGTTCCTCGAACAAAGTCCCGCCCATCGCCATGCCGCGCGCGAACTCGTCGGCTTTATGCGCGGCATTGTGCAAGGGCTCGGGCAACTTGCGGGCAATGCGCCGGGCCAGATCGCGCAGCTCGAGGAACGGGCGGGAAGAGACCAGCCGCGCAAGATAGGCCGAAAGCCCGCCGACGGGCGGGGCAATCGACATGTCATTGTCGTTGAGGATGACCACCAGCCGATTGCCTGCGACGCGCGCATTGTTCATCGCCTCATAGGCCATGCCCGCCGACATCGCCCCGTCGCCGATCACCGCAATGCCGCGGCCCGCGCGCCCTGCCAGCTGGTTGGCCACGGCAAAGCCCAGCGCGGCCGAAATCGAGGTCGACGAATGCGCCGCGCCGAAGGGATCGTACTCGCTCTCCGAGCGTTTGGTGAAGCCACTGAGCCCGCCAGACTGGCGCAGTGTGCGGATGCGGTCCCTGCGCCCGGTCAGGATCTTGTGCGGATAGGCCTGGTGGCCGACATCCCACACCAGCTTGTCTTCGGGCGTGTTGAACACATAATGCAACGCCACCGTCAGCTCGACCACGCCGAGCCCCGCACCCAAATGCCCGCCGGTCACCGACACCGCCGAAACCGTCTCGGCGCGCAGCTCATCCGCCAGTGCGCGCAGCTGCGATGGCGCAAGGCGGCGCAAATCGGCAGGTAATGCGACTGTGTCGAGCAGCGGCGTTTCGGGCTTGGCGTGGATCGGAGCACTCATGGGCTGCGGCCCATACACGCGCGAAGCAATACTGTCGATGAACAAGCGCCTATGTCGCCAATCACGGGCGGGCCGTCACACATGTCGTTGAGCACGCTGACGCTGACTGTCTTGGCCAATTGTCATCCTCCAGAAATTACCGGGTAGTGAGTTCTTGCCCCGACTTCGCGTTCTCGACTAGCAGTGAAGCGCGTTCCGGGGAGGTGAACAAGCATGGCCAGCGTTACCGATTATCTCGACAAGGCGAGGGCGGTCACCGGCCTCGAGAATTTCGGCGCGGACAGCTTTCGCGAAGGCCTGGAAATCCTGGTCGATTCCGCCGACCGCGAGGCCAATCTCAATGCTGCGGGCCGGGCGAGCTTCGATGGCCAGGTGGTCATGTTGCTGTCGCACCGGCTGCAGATAGAGGACTGGTACACCCGCCATCCCGAGATCGACGAGCAGGAGATCGTCGCCCCGCTGATGGTGCTCGGCCTGCCGCGCACCGGCTCAACTGCGCTGCATTGCCTGCTTGGCGAGGATCCCAATGTGCGGGTGATGCGCAATTGGGAAGCGATGATGCCATGCCCGCCGCCCGAGGCGGCCAGCTATAACAGCGACCCGCGCATTGCCATCGCGGAAGGCTATATGGCCCAGCGCGAGGTGCTGACGCCGCGGATGAAGCAGATGCTGCCCTCATCCGCGACATCGCCAATGGAAGACCAGCTGACCATGGGCTTCGACTTCAAATCGCAAATATTCCAGGCTTCATACCGAATTCCCACCTATTCCGAGTGGTTCAACCACAAGGCGGACCTCGTGCCCACCTTCCACTATGTGAAGCGGGTGCTGAAACTGCTGCAATGGAAATGCCCGCCCAGCAACTGGCGGCTCAAGAACCCGACCTATTCGATGCTGATCGATGCGCTGGACGAGGTGTTTCCGGATGCGCGCTATTGCATGACCCACCGCGATATTGCCAATGTCATCCCCTCGGTCTCCGACGTCTATTTCGAGCTGAGCAAGGACAATACCGACACGCCCGATCGGCATTGGATGGGCGAAATCACCACCGAGGCCGCAATGCTCGGCATGGAGCGGCTGATCGCCTTCCGCGATATGGGCAACGAGCACCGTTTCTTCGACATCTATTTCGCGCCCTTCCAGAAGGACCCGTTCCCGGTGATGCAGCAGCTCTATGACTTTCTGGCCGAGGAATTTACCCCCGAGGCGCATGCGGCGATGGCGAAGTGGCGCAGCGATACCCCGCGCGACAAGCACGGACTGCACGAATATAATCCGGGTGCATTCGGGCTGGATACGGCGAAGCTGCGCGCGCAATTCCGCTTCTATTCGGATCGATTCGACGTGCCTCTGGGGAAGGATTGAATGCACTTGGCCACCAACGCCAACATCTTCGCGCATTTCCTCAGCGCCGCGCAGCGGGCTGGCCCCAAGCCTTTCCTGATCGAGGGCGGGACGACGGCGCTGTCCTTTGCCGATCTCGACAGCCGCACCGGGGAGCTTGCGGCGCGGCTGCGGGCGCTGGGCGGGCAAGTGGGCGACCGGATCGTTGTCCAGGTCGAGAAATCGCCGGAAAATGTGCTGCTCTATCTTGCCGCGCTGCGCGCCGGGATGGTCTATGTGCCGCTGAATACCGCCTATACTTCGGCGGAACTCGCCTATTTTCTCGAGAATGCCGAGCCTTCGGTGGTGGTCTGTCGGCCAAGTGACGAGGGCGAGGTGCGCGGGTTGATGCAGTCAGGTGTGTTGGTAACGCTGGGCAGTGATGGCACGGGCAGTCTGCTCGATGATGTGCCTGTGCAAGCGCTTCCGGTCGAACAGCGTGCGCCTTCCGATCTGGCCGCTATCCTCTACACTTCGGGCACCACCGGTCGCTCCAAGGGGGCGATGCTCACCCATGCCAATCTGCTCAGCAACGCGCTGACCCTCAAGGAGCTGTGGGGCTGGCAGAGCCACGATGTGCTGATCCATATCTTGCCGATCTACCACGTCCACGGGCTGTTCGTGGCGCTGCATGGGGCGCTGCTGGCGGGGGCGTCGGTGCTGTTTCATCGCGGCTTCGATCCTGCCGCCGTGATCGCCGATTTCGCCCGCGCGTCGCTGCTTATGGGGGTGCCGACGCATTACACCCGGCTGACCGATACGCCCGGGCTGACGCCTGCGGCAGCCAAGCGGATGAGGCTGTTCATCTCCGGCTCCGCGCCGCTGCTGGCCGAGGCGCATGAGCGCTTCGCGGCGAAGACCGGCCAGCGCATCCTCGAGCGTTACGGCATGACCGAGACCGGGATGATCACCTCCAACCCCTACCGTTGCGGCGAGCGGGTGGCGGGAACGGTCGGTTATCCCTTGCCGGGTGTCGAAGTGCGGATTCGCGGTGAGAGAGGCGGGCTGGTCGGGGCGGGCGAGCCTGGCGTGCTCGAAGTGCGCGGGGCCAATGTTTTTGCGGGTTACTGGCGGATGCCGGAAAAGACCGCCGAGGAAATTCGCGCTGACGGCTACTTCATCACCGGCGATGTCGCGACGCAGGAGGTGGACGGGCGGGTGACGCTGGTCGGACGGGCCAAGGATCTGATCATCGCCGGGGGGCTCAATATCTACCCCAAGGAGATCGAGGAAGCGATCGACGCATTGCCGGGGGTCGAGGAATCGGCGGTGATCGGTGTACCGCATTCCGACATGGGCGAGGGCGTGGTCGCCGTAGTTGTGGCGGAGAAGGGGGCTGCGCTCAGCGAAGACGGTATTCTGGCCGCGATTTCAGGCCAGCTGGCGCGGTTCAAACAGCCGCGCCGGGTGCTGGTGGTGGGTTCCCTGCCGCGCAATGCGATGGGAAAGGTGCAGAAAGCGGCGCTGCGGGCGGAGTATGCCGGTTTGTTAATTTAAGAACCTCCCCGGAACGGGGAGGGGGACCGCCGCGAAGCGGGGGTGGAGGGGTACAGGCGGGTTACCTGACGCCGATATGTCAGGCCTTCTGGCACTTACCCCTCCACCATCCTTCGGATGGTCCCCCTCCCCGTTCCGGGGAGGTATTGGCTAGCTCCGTGCCCCGCGCTGAAAAAACGGCAGCAGCAGTTCACTATAACTCGGGTCCTTCTCGCCCAATCCCATCAGGCCCCCGCCGTTGAACGGGCGCTGGAGCTGCATGTCGTAAGTCACCACGCGCTTGGAAAAACGCCACTTGCCGTCCCCGCAGCGCCGATAGTTATCGATATATCGCACCGCCATGAAGTCCTCGATCTGCTTGCCCGGATTGGCCTGATCGGGAATGACATGGAAGGCGAGGCAGTAAACTTCGCCGTTGCCTTCATCGCCATCCACGCTGATCATGTGGTTGCAGGCGTGGTGGCCGCTGTATTGCATATAGGGCAGCGAGCCTTCGATGAATTTGCAATAATCCGAGGCATTGCCGTCGAAGCTGTCACCGTGGGTGTCGGTCGCATCCTCGGTGTAGAGATCGCGCAACAGTTCGACGTCCTTGCGGTCGATGGCGCGCGAATAGCACAGTACCAGGTCGCGGATCGCTTCGCGGTCGATCAGCTCCTGGATTGCCCGGTCGTTGATTGCGATGGTGGCCATTGTTGGTCCTTTCAGGCTGCCGTGAAGCGCCGGGCTGTGCCTTCGGCCTCGGTGGGGATATCGAAGTGGGCGATATAGTCGGAATAGAGCTCGCGCACTTCGGCTTCGTCGAGGCCGAATTGTTCGAGCGAGTAGCGGTTCTCGCCGCGCTTGCCCTTGGGGTTCTCGCGCCGCCACGATGCAATCGCCTCGCGCACGTCGTCCGGCGTGTCGATGCCGATGCCGGCATGGACTTCGTCGAGCACTGCCGCCGGGTCTTCGGCGAGGCGGTAGTAATCGACATGGGTAACGCGCGCCGCATCCGGTCCGGTGCAGAACGCCATGATCCGGTCGATATGCCGCCGGATGAAATGGCGCATCTGCTGGCCGACCCGGTGCGGATCGACCGGCTGCGCCTCGCGCGCACCGCGTAGCGAGAAGGTCATCTTGCAGATCGAGGCCAGTGTTTGCACCGGGTCGCGGTGGGTCATGACGAAGCACGCATCCGGAAAGACCTTAAGGATCATATCTATCGCAATGACATGATTGGGATATTTGAGCGCCCAGCGCGGCTGCGGCGTCTTCCATTGCAGCAATTGCAGCATCTGCTTGTGGATGCGGTAGACCGGTTCGAGATCGAGCTCGTCCATCAGATGGTCGAAGTAATCCGGCACATCGTACATGTTGTGAAAGCCGGCCGCCCCGTAGCCATATTCGAGGAACAGGTGGCACTCCTGCGGCCCGTCCTCGTCGATCAGATGCAACGCATCGAAGCCTTCGACCTTGCTGCGCAGCTCTTCGTTGACTTCGCGCTCCATCGCCTTGCGCCGCGCTACTGATTCGGGGTCATGGCCCGGCGGCGGGAAGGGCATTATCGCTTCCCAGGTGCGGATCAGGCGAAAGCGGCGATCACGGTCGAACAGATACTGGAAATAGGTCGTGCCCGAGCGCGGCAGGCCGGTGAGGAAGATGGGCTCGCGAATCACCTCCTCGCCGATTTCTGGAAAATCGCGCAGCCATTTTTGCGCGAGTAGCCGGTCCTTGACCACGCGCAGCAGCGCCTGGCGGCAACTTTCGTGGCCCTCGGCGCTGTGGCGAGCATCCTTGTTCAGCGATTCCACCAGCACGCGCAGATTGCCGTGGAGCTGCGGCTCGGCATCGGCAATGCCGGTGATTGCTTCGCCTTCGGCGATGATGCTGGCTGCGTTGAGCATTCCTCACTTTCCCGCCGAATTGATTGATACCTTATCCGTTCGTGTCGAGCGAAGTCGATGGGCTCGACACGAACGGGAATAGAATTTTGGGAGACGCCACATCAGCGAACCACCGTCCACTGTCCACCGGCCAGACCTGACCGGTAATAAAACTTGCCCGGTCTGAAGCCAGCAGCGCGATCACGGCTGCCAGTTCATCCGGCGTGGCGAAGGGTTTGCCGACGAAAGTCAGCTGTTGTTCCGCTTGCGCCGGATGCAGCGCAGATTGCCGGGTTTGCCCTGGGCATCGAGCAGGCGCACGAAGCCATCGGACTTGCGCTGGTAGCGTTTGCCTCCCAGCGGCCCGCCGGTCATCGTCAGGCGATTGCCGGCGAGCAGATAGCTGCCCATCGCCCCGCCCGCACGATAGCTGGAAGCGGTTACCACGGAGAAATCCTCTTCCGGTACATGCAGCCCAGCGGGGCCGGTGGCATCTCCCGGCAGCTCACAGACATAGTCGCCAATTGGCATTGTCTCGATTTCGCCGCCCGGTGCCGCAGCGACTGGCACAGCCAGCAACAACACCAATGCGGCGGCCTGCGCTTGCCGGAAGCCCGTGCCCGCGCTAAGGGCGCGCCTTTCCAGAATTCTGCTCTTTCGCATCAGAGGCACCTCCCATGAAAATCAGCGGCGTGGACATTCGTCCGGGCAATATTCTCGAATATGAGAAAGGCATCTGGAAAGTCGCCAAGACCCAGCACACCCAGCCCGGCAAGGGCGGGGCGTTCATGCAGGTCGAGATGAAGAATCTGATCGACGGGCGCAAGACAAATGTGCGCTTTCGCAGCCAGGATACGATCGAGCGCGTCCGGCTCGACACCAAGGACTTCCAGTTCCTCTATGTCGATGGCGATGCGCTCGTCTTCATGGACCAGGAGAACTACGAACAGATCAACCTCCCTGCCGATTTGATCGGCGATGCTGCGGCTTTCCTCACCGACGGCATGGAAGTCACACTTGAAATGTACGATGAACGACCGATCTCGGTGGCGCTGCCCGAACAGGTCGAGGCGACGATTGTCGAGGCCGATGCAGTGGTAAGGGGACAGACCGCCTCGTCGAGCTTCAAACCTGCCATCCTCGACAATGGCGTGCGCGTCATGGTGCCGCCGCATATCGAAAGCGGCACGCGCATTGTTGTCGATGTCTACGAGCGGACCTATGTCGGCAAGGCGAACTAAACCGACATGGCCATTTCCGGCATCATCCGCATCATGGAAAAAGCCGCCCGCAAGGCGGGCCAGCGCTTGCGCCGGGATTTCGGCGAGGTCGAGCATTTGCAGGTCAGCCGCAAAGGCCCGGCCGATTTCGTAACCAAGGCCGATCGCACCTCCGAGCGCACGATCTATGACGAATTGCTCGCCGCCCGGCCCGATTGGGGCTTCGTGCTCGAAGAAGGCGGGGTGATCGAGGGCGATCCCGACAAGCCGCGCTGGGTCATCGACCCGCTCGATGGCACCTCCAATTTCCTCCACGGCATCCCGCATTTCGCCATTTCCATCGCCGCGCAGGAGCGCAAGCTCGATGGCTCGGGCTGGGGCGATGTCATTGCCGGGCTGGTTTATCAGCCGATCACCGACGAGAGCTTCTGGGCCGAGAAGAATCGCGGTGCCTGGCAGCAGGACCGGCGGCTGCGGGTCTCGGGCCGGCGGCGGCTTGACGAGAGCCTGATCGCCACCGGCATTCCCTTCGCCGGGGCGGGCGATCCGGCGGAATGGACCGCGATCTACAATGCGCTGGCATCGCAAGTCGCAGGGATCCGCCGCTTCGGTGCCGCTGCGCTCGATCTCGCCTGGGTCGCAGCGGGTCGCTATGAGGGCTTCTGGGAAAGCGGCCTCAAGCCCTGGGACACTGCCGCAGGTTGCCTGCTGGTGCGCGAGGCGGGCGGCTTTGTCACTGACTGGCGGGGACGCTCCCAGCCGATATGCGACAGCCAGGTTCTGGCTGGCAACGATGCGATCCATTCGCGGTTGCACAAGCTGGTGGCCGAAGTGCTGAAAGCTTAATTCGCGCTTACCAATACGCTTAGCAAGCTCTTAGCCGCAATCCGCCATGAGGGTGCCCGCGCAATGTGATTGGCGGGGGGCGAAATGATCTCGATCTGGGCAAAAAGCTATACGGCATTGGTGCTTGTTGCATTATCGGCACCGAGCCTTGCTGCCGGGCCTGCCGCAGATGTCCGCACGATTGCAGGCCGGCAAGCACCGGTCACCAATCCCATCGAGCGCACAGGCTTCGCGCTGGCAGCCGGACCAGCGGCCAGCGCGCCCTTGGCGCATGGGGTTGACGGGTCGGCAGCTCAGGCTCGCGCAGAAGCCGTCCGCAGTGCGCAATTCGGGGACGGCGAGATCGTGTACATCGAGGGTCCGTCATGGAGTTACCGGACCTCCCGTCGCGGCCCGGTCATCGAAATGGGCGCGCTTGGCGGCGGGGCGATGGAAGATTCCCCCTTTCTTGCCCATGTCGCGCTTGCCTGGAAGTTCTGAGCGCGCTTTTCCCTTCACCAGCTTGAACCGCGCGCCGCGCCCCGCTAAGCGCCACTTCGTACGCAGGGCCCCTGTGGCGGAATGGTAGACGCGAACGACTCAAAATCGTTTGTTGCAAGACGTGCCCGTTCGAGTCGGGCCAGGGGCACCAGGTTGCGGCAAAGTAGTAGACGCGCGGGATTCAAAATCCCGTTCCGCAAGGAATGTGGGTTCGATTCCCACCGCCCGCACCATCCAAGATAGCAGGCTCTGCAAAGTCCACCGCACGGGGGACAGGAGCCTGGATCAGCGGGTCGCCCAAGATCGTTGCAGCGGGTCGCACGGCCCGCGCTCCGCTGCGCGAAATGACAATCGAACGGCATTGTCATGCTGGCACTTGGCAGCCCGTCCGGGATGCGGCCATCGCCACAAATTGACCCCGCGAAGCGACAATCTGGCTTTGGTGATTGATTGGCTATCGCTTTATCAATCATAATCGGCCTATATCGTGATTGATAGAAAGGCATCCTATCCATCATGCGTTGGAATTGGCAACTTCCCGACTGGCCTGATTTCCGCTTCGATGCGGAACGAATCCGCGCGTCCGAAGAGCAGTTCCTGAAAGGCTCGGGCGTCGTCATTGGCGCGCTCCACCACCTCGACACTGATGAGCGCGATGGCCTGACCATCGAACTCATATCGCAGGAGGTTGTCGATAGCTCCGCCATCGAGGGCGAGATCCTCGACCGCGCCAGCGTCCAGTCGTCGCTCGCGCGGCATCTGGGCTTTGCCGCCGACCAACGCCGCGCGAGCGCGGCGGAGGCCGGGGCCGCCGAACTCATGGCCGATGTTTATCGTAGCCATGCTGCGCCGCTTGACGATCGGACTCTATTTGCGTGGCACGCCATGCTGATGAACGGTCGCCGCGACGTTGCCGATGTCGGGCGCTACCGAACGCACGAAGATGCCATGCAGATCGTTTCGGGCGCACTCCATGCGCCGCGTGTGCATTTCGAGGCACCAGCGTCGGATGCCGTCCCGATGGAAATGTCTCGCTTCATCGCGTGGTTCAACGACAGCGCGCCATCGTCGGCGAAACCGCTTCCTGCGATAACCCGTGCCGCCATCTCGCATCTGTGGTTCGAGAGCATCCATCCCTTTGAAGACGGCAATGGCCGGATCGGGCGCGCGATTGCTGAAAAGGTATTGGCGCAAAGCCTCGCCGCCCCGACGTTGACTGCACTGGCGGAAACGATCCATCGCCATCGCAAGGCCTATTACGACGCGCTCCACCTTGGCGGCCAGAGCAACGACATCGATGCCTGGCTGACATGGTTTGCCGATATTGTAATCGAGGCGCAGGCACGGACGATCAGCCGTATCCGCTTCCTGATCGACAAGACGCGGCTGCTCGATCGCTTGCGCGGCGAGCTCAACGAACGTCAGGAAAAGGCTTTGCTTCGCATGTTCCGCGAAGGTCCGGACGGTTTTGCGGGTGGGTTGAGTGCTGGAAATTACCGCACGATCACCGGAACCAGCCTTGCCACCGCGACACGCGATTTGAACGACTTGATTGAAAAAGGTGCGCTAATCCGAACTGGCGAGCGTCGCTACGCGCGTTACCATCTCGCTTCTACAATCCAGCCGCTGCTGTTAGGCAGGGCATCAACGCTATATCCCGAGTAAGCAATCTATGCCTAGAATTTTGACAACATCGACAATGCTTTATTGCCTGAATTGAGCAAAGTCTTGTCAGTCTCCGAGCGTGCTGATTTCTGCGTCGGTTATTCGCCCTTTTCGGTGACACCGGCATGGGTGCAGGCCATGCCTGACAGATACCACAACGTCGGCGGCTTCGCTTCCGACGGATGCCCGGGGACAAACACCGAACAGGTCATCTTGGTGCCGTCGCGCCCGGTCTGTGCGTGTAGACGCCCTGGACACCGTCATGGCCGGATTGGCCGGGACGGTGTCCAAGGACATCGCCTACTCGCCGTCCACGAAACAGTAAGCGCAGATCTTGTTGCCAGCCGGATCGCGCAAATAGGCGGCATAGCTTCCGGGCAGGCCACGAGGGCCGGGCGCGCCTTCATCGGAGCCGCCGTTGGATGTACCGGCTGCATGGAAAGTGTCGACCGCAGCCTTGTCGGCAGCAACGAAGCCGATCGTGCCGCCGTTGGCGGGGCTTGCAGGCTCGCCGTTCGACGGCTTCAGGATCAGCAGGGCGGGCTTGTCCTTGCCGTATAGCACTGCGCTGTCACCAAAGGGCCCGAGGTTCTGGATGTCCAGCGCACCAAGTGCCGCGTCGTAGAATACCTTGGACTGGTCGAGATCGTTAGCGCCCACACAGATATGTGTGAAAACGGAATCACCTGAAAGCATAATACATCTCCTTAAAAAATAGAGGAATATTTAGAAAACCACCACGCTGCGGATGCTCTCGCCCGCATGCATGAGGTCGAACGCCGTGTTGATCTCCTCCAGTTTCAACACGTGGGTAATCATCGGGTCGATCTGGATCTTGCCGTCCATGTACCAGTCGACGATCTTCGGCACATCGGTGCGCCCCTTGGCCCCGCCGAAAGCGGTGCCGCGCCAGTTGCGCCCGGTCACCAGCTGGAAGGGCCGTGTGCTGATTTCCTTGCCGGACTCGGCGACACCGATAATCACGCTGGTGCCCCAGCCGCGATGGCAGCATTCGAGCGCCTGGCGCATGACGTCGGTGTTGCCGGTGCAGTCGAACGAGTAATCCGCGCCGCCGTCGAGCATATTGACCAGCGTCTCGACGACATTGCCAACCTCCTTCGGATTGACAAAATCAGTCATGCCAAACCTGCGGCCCCATTCCTCCTTGGCCGGATTGATATCGACCCCGACAATCCGCCCCGCGCCGACCAGCCTCGCCCCCTGGATGACGTTGAGCCCGATGCCACCGAGCCCGAACACCACGACATTGTCGCCCGGTTGCACTTTCGCCGTATTCAGCACCGCGCCAACGCCGGTGGTCACCCCGCAACCGACATAGCAGCTGGTCTGGAACGGCGCGTCCTCGCGGATTTTGGCGACGGCGATCTCGGGCAGCACGGTGAAGTTCGAGAAGGTCGAGCAGCCCATGTAGTGGAAGATGGTCTGCCCCTTGTAGGAAAAGCGGCTGGTGCCGTCGGGCATCAGCCCCTGGC
>JAHFPT010000344.1 GCA_023266625.1 Novosphingobium sp.
CATAGTGGTCATCGACCGCCCCGATTCGCCGCAATCGGTGATCTATGCCGGGCGGGTGCTTCCGTTGACCGGCCAGACGCCGGACATGGAAGCGCTGGACCTCGCCAATGAAGTGCTCGGCAACGGCTTCCTGTCGCGGCTCAATCTCGATCTGCGTGAGGACAAGGGCTGGAGCTATGGCATTTCCAGCTCGGTGCGCGCCCCCGCCGGCCCCCGCAGCTTTGCGCTGACCGCCCCGGTCCAGGCCGACCGCACCGGCGATGCGATCCGCCTGCTGCTCGCTGACATCAAGGCCTTCCCGGCAGCCAAGCCGGTCAACCCGCAAGAGCTGGGCCGCGTCACCGACGGCAATATCCGCGGACTGCCCAACAGCTTCGAGACCAATGCCGCCGTGCTCAGCGGCATCATCCGCAACCAGCTGCTCGGCCGCCCGGACAATTATTACGCCACCCTGCCCGCCCGCTACCGCGCGGTGGATGCGCAGGCGATCGATGCGGCAGCGCGCAGCTATCTCCAGGGCGAAGGGCTGACTTTCGTCGTGGTCGGGACACGCAAGCTGATCGAACCACAGCTCAAGGGGCTGGCCCTGCCTGTGGAGTTTGTCGCCGCCCCCGATGCTGGCAGTTGACAGCGCGACAAGACACGCCAGAACGTGATGCAAGCAAGCCCCTCCCATTCAGGGGAGGGGTTGGGGTGGGGCCTGTCATCCAGACACCGTGTTTGGCTGACAGCCTCCACCCCTCGATCCCCTCCCCTGAATGGGAGGGGAAGACCGAACGGCCACTTGGCCATTGGAGAGGAACACAAAAATGTCCGTTGCCGGAACCTACAAGATCGTCACCAAGACCCCGATGGGCGACCAGAACGGCACTTTCACCGTCACCGTCAGCGGCGACAGCTTCACCGGCGGCGTCGCCGGACCGATGGGATCGATGGAGGTCAGGGACGGCAAGGTCGATGGCAACACGCTCACCTGGAAGATGGACATGAAAGTGCCAATGCCGATGGAACTCGATTGCGAGGCGACGGTGGACGGGGATGCGATAGCCGGGAATGTGAAGGCCGGGGCGTTTGGGTCTATGGCCTTGTCAGGGGTTAGGGAGGGGTAAAACGCAGTCAAAAGCGGGCACTATCCATCATCGCCTCAGCTTCGGGAAGGCCTGCATTAAAGAAGTGGAGCTGGGGGGCAGCGAAGTTGGCCACGAAGAGTCGGCCTCTTGCTACCGCCAGTCGAACCAGACCCTGCCGCAGTAGTTCGTCATTGGGCAGGCTATAATGATAGCGAACCAGCAGCCCGGCATGGCCGCCAAATCTTGCTGGGCGGGTTTCATCGACGGTGTAATCGGAAAGGTTGTTCTGGAGCCGAAAGCTGCGCTCGAAGAAGTCGGCAAGGTCGGGCAGCAACATCGTGCTATCGAACTTGGGCATCGGATTGCTCCTGCGACTGCGCTCCTTGTAGAGCGGCGCACCGGTTGGAACTGCGGCGAAGGTCTCGAACCGGTTCAAATCGAACCCGTCGTGCGTCCAGCTGAAGCCCCGCTCGCCGGGGCGGGCGCTGGCCTGGTTCCAGTCGCTTGCCGGAGTGACTATGATGCCGGCCAGATCGACCGCAACGTGCGCCGGGATCAACTTCCAGCCCGCCCTGGCAGGAGCCGCGCCGAGGAGCGCGGTGGCAAACAGCGCTGAAGCCAGCGATTTGCGGAACCGCTTCACGTCAATTCTCCAACAACAGCCTAAATTCCCGCTCATCCTGAGCTTGTCGAAGGACCCGCGTGCACCCGCAACCTCGCAGTAACAGGCCTGTGCTTCGACAAGCTCAGCATGAGCGGGTTTGGTTCGGATTTAGCGCAACACGTTTTAATTCTCCAGTGCCAGTCTGATCGAGGCGGCGTCTCGCGCGCCGGGTGATCGCCTGAGATACTCGGTCAGCGCTGCCCGCCCTGCGGCGGTGTCCCCCAGGCGCATTTCGCTCAGCCCCAGCCCTCGCCAGTTCTCCGGCGGGGTACCGCGCATCCTGGTGGCGTTGAGGTACAAATCGCGTGCGGTGGCAAGGTTTCGCGGACCTCCGCGCAGCCGATAGAGTTCACCGCGCGCAAAGGTGAGCAGTCCGTCCCATCCCAGCTCTTCACCACGCGCGGCGATGACATAGTTTGCAGCGGCGAACTGGTTGCCCTTGATCAGGCTGTCGAGCAGCGTCGGCATGATGGCCGCAGTGGCCGCGCGGTAAGTTTCAATAGCATCCTCGCCGACAGCCCCGACCTCCTGCTCCAGTTTGGCATGAAAGGCGATACGCTGAAGATCGGTGGGGTGGGTATCGGTCAGGTTGGGTGCCAGCTTGCGTTGCTTGCGCAGGCCCCGCTCCCGGCGGTCGGCGTTTTCCTCATCCAGCACCCTGGTCCAGACAGCCGCCCCCCTGATCCGATAGGGCGAGGCGCGGACAAATTGTGTCGACAGGAGATCGGCCTCCGATTCATTGGCGCGGCTAAAACTGAAGAAGCTCAGCGCAATGCTGTTTTGCGCCCTTGCCGTGCCCACGTTCGTCACGGCTCCGGCAAGGCCCATCCAGACCATAATGTCCGTTCCATTGCGCATGTTGAGCATGCGGCGCAGCGTGTGACGCTGTTCGAAATGGGCGAATTCATGGCCAAGAATGGCTGCCAGCTCTGCCTCGGAATGCAGCCGCACCAGCAACCCGGTGTGAACGATCATCATTCCGTTCGGAGACATGCTCGCATTGAACGTGTTGTCCCGAACGATGTATGTCCGCACCGAAGCACACCGCTCGCGGCCGACGGTTCGGCACAGCACACCGCGGACAAATTCGATAAGTCTGGGATCGCGAACCAGGCCCGGCGTTTCGCGAAGAACGCGTTCCGCTTCGCCGATTTCCATCCACAACCCGCGCTCGTCGGTGCCTTGGGGCTGGTAAGCTCCGGCATAGGGCGGGCGTGTGAAGGCGGGCTGGGCAGCCCATACAGGAGCGACACTCAAAAGTGCCGCACCAAACAGAGCCACCCACCGCATCATGGCCTCTTCAGTCCGGGAAAATCCTCAAGCAATTGCCCCACGCGTTTGCGCACACCCTCAGCCGTGCGCACGTCGCCGCCCATCTGGTTGTCGGCATTGAGCCAGACCAGCGCGCCCGTCTGCAAATCGACCAGTCCGGCATATCCGACATGAACGCCCGAAGTTACGCTTGCACCTAGCAGTTGAGCCGCCAAAACCTGAAAGGCTTTGCGACCCATCGAGCCATATTGATCATTGGTGCTGAGAAAGAAGGCGTAGCGGGCACCGGTCAACTGGGCGATACGCTGCGATTCCGCGCCGAGCGTCCAATCGAATGCCTTGTTCTTGCGGGTCGGCAGGCGGTTTCCGCGAAAGAATTGATAGGTCATCACCGAGCCGGCGACGGAATTGAACAACGCGCGATATTGCGCCATCAAAGTCGCATCCCGGCCGGCCAGATTTGGCTCTGCAATCACACGATTGGCGAAATTGGCCTGCCTTCGCCGCAGTTCAGCGGTTAGCAATATGCGCGACGTTGCGGTCCAGTCAGCATTTGGCTCGCGCATCGCAGCCGTCGATTGTTCGCCGACCCACACCGAAGGCCGGAACAGGACTATCGTTTGCCCTCTCAATGCTTCGGCAGAAAATCCCGGCCTTACCGCGCCTTTTTCTTGCGCCATGAGTTGCGCCATTGCGGGAGAACAGGCG
>JAHFPT010000345.1 GCA_023266625.1 Novosphingobium sp.
CACCGTGATCGACACTTACCAGACCACCAGCCACACGCCCGAAGCGCTGTATCGTCTGGCCGAATGCTATCTCTCGCTGGGCATTCCAAGCGAGGCGCAGAAGGCGGCGGCGGTGCTGGGTGCCAACTATCCGGGCAGCGAATGGTATGCGCGCGCCTACCGGTTGATGGGCCGCCATGCGCCGGCGACAGCGGCGAACTGATCGTTCTGCGAATTTGGCTGGATCTTTCTACCCAGCAGGTTGACATTCGCACCTGACAGGCGCTCACTGCCCTGCCCATGCTTTCGCAAAAGACTCGCTACACCATCCGCGCGCTGCAACATCTCGCCGACACCTGGCGGCAGGGTCCGGTGCGGCTCGATGCGATTGCCACCGCGCAAAATATCCCGCGAAAGTTCCTCACTGTGATCCTCAGCGAAATGGTGCGCGAAGGGCTGGTGATCTCGCACCGGGGCCGCGACGGCGGCTATGAGCTCGGCCTGCCGCCGGTCGATATTCGCTATGGCGATATCATCCGGCTGACGCGGGGCAGCCTGGCCCTGGTCCCCTGCGCCAGCCGCAATGCCTATGAAACCTGCCCCAATTGCCTGCCCGAGGCGGATTGCCGCTTGCGCGGGCTGATGCTGCTGCTGCGCGACGAAATGGCAGCGATGCTTGACCGCATGACTCTGGCCGATCCGATCGCGTTGGAGCCGCCGTTCGAGGATGCCGAAGACGGGTGACGCGCCCGAATTGTTCGTTTAGAACGAGGCGCGAACATGCTCACCCGGCTTTCCATTCGCAATATCGTGCTGATCGAGGCGCTGGAGCTGGAATTCTCCGGCGGGCTTGGCGTGCTCACCGGCGAGACCGGGGCGGGCAAATCGATCCTGCTCGATGCGCTGGGGCTGGTGCTGGGCGACCGGGCGGATAGCGGGCTGGTCCGGGCTGGCGAAGAGCAGGCGAGTGTTGCCGCCAGCTTTGAATTTGCCCGCCTGCCCGAGGCCATTCGTCTGACGCTCGATGCTGCCGAGCTGGTTGTCGAATCCGGTGAGCCGCTGATCCTCAGGCGGCAGGTCAAGGCAGATGGCGGCTCGAAGGCGCTGGTCAACGATCAGCCGGTCGGCGTCGCGCTGCTGCGCGAACTGGCGGGCAGCCTGGTCGAACTGCACGGCCAGCACGATGACCGCGGGCTGGTCAATCCGCGCGGCCATCGCGCTCTGCTTGACCGTTTCGCTGCGGCGGATGTCGCGGGGGTAGAGATGGCATGGCGCGGCTGGCGCGCGGCAGAGGAGTTGCTGGCTGCGGCGCGGGCGCGGCTGGCGCAGGCGGCGGACGACCGGGATCTGCTGCTCGCCCATCTCGCCGAACTCGCCGCGCTTGCACCCGAGGAGGGCGAGGAGGAACTGCTCGCCGAGGCCCGGGCGACCATGCAGAAGGGCGAGCGCCTGTCGGGCGATCTTGCCGAGTTGCAGCACCTTTGGGCAGGTTCCGATTCTGCGCTGGCAAGCCTGCGCAGCGCCGCGCGGCGGCTTGACCGGATTGCCAAGGAACACCCGCTGCTCGCCGAGGCACTGGCCGCGCTCGACCGCGCGGTGATCGAGGCCTCCGAGGCCGAGGACAGGCTCGCCCGCGCTGCCGAAGCCTTGACCCACGATCCCGCCGCGCTCGACCGCTTCGAAACCCGGCTGTTCGATCTGCGGGCGGCGGCGAGGAAGCATGGCTGCACAGTCGACCAGCTGCCCGAAAGAATGCTGGCGATGCGCGCCCAGCTCGATGCCATCGAGGACGGCGAGGCGGAGATTGCCGGGCTGGAACGGGAGGCCCAGGCTGCCGGGCTCGACTATCAGGCAAGGGCCGAGTTGCTGTCGGCGTCGCGGGTGGAAGCGGCGGTGCGGCTGGACAAGGCGGTGGCGGGCGAACTCGCGCCCTTGAAGCTCGACGCCGCCCGGTTCCGCACCGCCATCGCCCGTCTGCCCGAGGAGCGCTGGGGGCCGCAGGGCGTGGACGCGGTCGAGTTTCTCATCAGCACCAACCCCGGCGCGGATTTTGCGCCGCTCAACAAGATCGCCAGCGGCGGCGAGCTGTCGCGCTTCATTCTGGCGCTGAAAGTGGCGCTGGCGGAAGAGGGCGGCGCGGCGACGATCATCTTCGACGAAATCGACCGGGGTGTCGGCGGCGCGGTCGCCTCCGCGATCGGCGAGCGGCTGGCGCGGCTGGCCAGCAGGGGCCAGTTGCTGGCGGTGACTCATTCGCCGCAAGTGGCGGCGAGGGGGCAGGTGCATTATGTCATTGCCAAGTCGAGTGCCAATGATTCTGGGGGTATCGTGACGCGAACTTCCGTAGCGCTGCTCGATACGGCGGGTCGGCAGGAGGAGATTGCGCGGATGCTTTCGGGCGCGGAGATTACCGCCGAGGCAAGGGCGCAGGCGGATCGTTTGCTTGAGGGAGTTTGACATGACCTGTTAGAAGACTTATTTTGAGGTCATGAATAAGCCCTTCATCCCGGAACGCCTTGATCCTCCCCTTGCCGATTTTGGTGTGAGCATCAGCGAGCTCAAGCGCAATCCAGCGGCGGTGATTGCTGAGGCGCGGAAGCATCAGGTGGCGATTACCAATCGCAACAAGCCGGTTGCCTATGTGATTTCGCCTGAAGTCTGGGAACGGGTATGGGATTTGCTGGAAGATGAGGAGGATGCGCGGATTGTTCGCCAGCGCCTCAAAAGCCCTGCGCCGCGCATTCGGGTAGAGATCGACGATCTTGTATAAGCTCGATTTCGATGCGCGGGCGAAGAAGGAATTCGACAAACTTGGGGCAACGATACAGCGCCGGTTCCAGAAAAAGCTGGCCGAGCGCCTGAACGATCCGCGCGTCGAAGCAGATCGGCTTTCTGATATGACGGATTGTTACAAGATCAAACTGCGATCCGATGGCTATCGGATGATCTACCGGGTTGAAGACGATGTGGTTGTTGTATTTGTGATTGCCATTGGCAAGCGCGACAGCAGCAAGCGCGACGTATACGATATTGCGCTCGACAGACTGGGGCCTTGACGTGACGGAAGCCCAGGCCGCTAATGAACTGATGCGCCTAGCGAAGGCCATCGCACATCATGACCGGCTGTATCACGCCGAGGACTCGCCCGAAGTTTCCGACGCCGAATACGATGCCCTCGTGCGCCGCAATGCCGAGCTTGAGGCGGCTTGGCCGCATTTGATCCGGGCGGACAGCCCGAGCCGCAAGGTCGGCCATGCGATTGCCTCCTCGCCGCTGTCCAAGGTTAGCCACGAGGTCCGCATGGCGAGCCTAGACAATGCCTTTTCGGACGAAGAGGTGGCGGAGTTCGTCGCGCGGGTGCGGCGGTTTCTCAACCTTGCGGAGGATGCGCCGGTCGTCATGACGGCGGAGGACAAGATCGACGGGCTGTCCTGCTCGCTGCGTTACGAGAATGGAAAACTGGTGCGCGCGGCGACGCGGGGCGACGGGCAGGTGGGGGAGGATGTGACGGCGAATGTCGCCCATATTGCTGACATACCGCAAGTTCTTAAACCCCTCCCCTTCAGGGGAGGGGTTGGGGTGGGGCCTGTCGATCAAGCGCTACACCAAACCGACAAGCCCCCCACCCCCAACCCAGTTTCGGGTCGTCCAGTCCCCCGGACTGGACTTGGACTGCCGGGGGCCGTCCAACCCGAAACTCCTGAAGGGGAGGGGGAGGTGCCT
>JAHFPT010000346.1 GCA_023266625.1 Novosphingobium sp.
GCAGCGATGTTGGCTGCGGTCAGGCTGCTGCCGCAGAAGCGGTCGAGCGTGAAGCCGCCGGTGCCGATGCCAAGCCCGGCGTCGAGCGCGGCCATCCGCCCCATGTCCGCCGCCTGCAGGCCATATTGCGCCGATGTGCCCCAGATCACGTCTTCCACGGCATCTTCGGGCAGGGAATTGCGGTCTTTGATCGCTTTCAGCACTGTCGCGGCCAGATGCTGGGGCAGAATGTCGGCCAGCGCGCCTTTTCCTTTCTTGCCGATCCCGCGCGGGATGCGGACTGCATCGACGATATAGGCCTCGGCCATTCTAATCTCCTGTTGGTTTTGGTTCGGGTGCGGCCGACCTGATGCCTGTCAGGCCGAACAGCCCCGCGCCGATCAGTGTGGTGACAGCGCAAACGATGATATAGGGTTGGTAGTCGAAGCCCCGATGCAAGGTGACGCTGAGGATCAGTGCGCCGATGGCGGTTCCCGCGCTCACGGTCATGTTCATGAAGGCATAGAGCAGGCTGAAGCTCTGGGCGTTGAAGCGGCGCGAGATGATATAGGCGCCGACATCGCCTTCGGCGCCTTGTGCCAGGCCGATGACCAGAACGGCAGGCACCAGCAGCCACATCGCTGAGGGACCCACGGCAAAGACCACGAAGGAGAGCGCGGGGATGCCGAGCGTGAGCATCGCGACGATATGGCTCTTCATACGGTCCAGCCCGATCCCGCACAGGAAACGCCCGGCAATCGAGCCCAGGGGATAGAGCGAGACCAGCCAGGTCGCATAGGTATCGCTCACCCCCTTATCCAGCGCGACCAGCTTGAGCTGGGCCGAGGCGAAAGTCTGCGGCACATTGACCAGCAGCATGCCGATCATCATCATCGGGAACACCGGATTGCGGGCGATAGTCAGGAATTCGGCCTTGCTGATACGCAGCGGCGGGCGTTCCTTCGCCTTGGCATAGTCAGCCCGACCGATCAGCGACAGCGCCAGCACCCCGCCGGTCGCGCAGATCGCGGCCAGCGCGTAGTAACCCGAGCGCCAGCCGTGTTCGGCAATGACCTTGCCAATAAACGGAGCGACGATGGCACCTGCCAGCGGCGATGTGCTCATCATGATCGAGAGCGCCAGGCCGCGCGCCTTGTCGAACCGGTCGACGATCACGCGGCCGAAAACCAGCGAGCTGGTCATCACGCCGAACACGCCGAGAATAGCGGTGATGGCAAGGAATTCCCACAGGCTGCCGCGCATGTTCGCAAAGGCGATAAAGCACAGGGTCAGCACGGTGAAACCGATCGATCCGGCCACGCGCGGCCCCACCCGATCAGCAAAGCGGCCGACGAAGGGCAGGGTGAATACCGATATCATCGGCACAAAACCCACCAGCGCGAAGCCCGATTTCGACCAGCCGAGTTCTGCGATCAGCGCCGGGCCAAACAGGCTGACGGTGAAGAAACTGATGGCCGCGCCCATGCCAAGCGCGATGCAGGTGCCGAGCAGACGGTTCCAGTTGGAGAAGAGTTCCCCGAAATAGGTCATCGCTGTCCTCTCCGCGCCGGTCCGGCTCAATTCCGGCTGCGCGGCAAGCCTAGCACACGTTCGGCAATGAGCGAGCGGTGAACTTCGCTGGTGCCCCCCCAGATCGTCGAACCGTGCGAGTAGCGATAGTAGAAATTGATCAACTTGACCGGTTCTTCGTCGCGCGAAAGCGATTCCGGCGCTGTCAGATCGAGCAAGTCGCTCGCATCGCGCACCAGCCGCTCGGATGAGAACATCTTGGACATCGGCCCCGCAGCCGGCAGGTCGCGCTTGTTCTGCATGCCCCACAGCGCCCGCATGCCCAGCATTTCCGATGCAAGCGCATCGGCGACAGTGCGGGCAATGCGGGTCTGCGCGCCAGGATTCTCGATCAGCGGGCGTCCGTCGCGCTCGATCTTGCGGCACATTTGCTCTGCCGCAGCGGCAATCGCCCAGAGCGGGCGCGCCGAAGTCGACATCTGTTCCAGCTCCAGCGTTGCGCTCATCGTCTTGAGGCCGCCATCGACTTCACCGAGGCGATAGGCGTCCGGGATGCGCACGCCGTCGTAGAAAGTAATGTTGGTGCGGTCTTCCATGAAAGTGTGGACCGGCTGGATTTCCACGCCCTCAGCCTTCAGTGGCACCATGAACATGGTCAGGCCCTTGTGCTTGGGCAGATCGGGGTTGGTGCGGCAGAGCATCAGCACATAGGTCGCCAGATTGGCGCCGCTGGTGAACATCTTTGTGCCGTCAATCCGCCATCCATCTCCATCGCGCGTAGCTTTTGTCTTGGCGGCGAAGACGTCCGAACCCGAGCCTGGCTCGGAAAAACCAACGCTGCATATGATCTCGCCGCGCATCAGCGGTTCCAAAATGTCCTTTTGGGCTTGCGCGCTGCCGAAGCGATTGAGGATGGTTGCGATCATCAGGCCAACGCCGCCCGGATAGCTGGTCCAGTCATTGTCGATCCAGGCCTGCTTGGCGGCATAGGCCGCATAGGGCGATGCTCCGCGCCCGCCACGTTCCTTGGGCCATTCGGGAAACAGCAGGTCGGCTTCGGCCAGCTTCTTGTGGACTTCCGGCACATGGCCATCCCATGAATGGTGCGCCAGTTTGCGCAGCTCGGGCGTCAGTGTCCGGTCGAAGAAGTCCTTCGCTTCCTTCGCCAGCGAAATGGCTTCCTCGCCAAGGTCGAAGTCGATCGAGACCGGGCCGACATCGGGCAGGACCGCGCTCTCGCCCGCGAACAGGCGGCGTCCGGCCTGTTCGAGGTGCTGCACCGGATCGCCGCCGATACCGCCCCATGACTTGGCGCGCAGGTTGTAGAGATGGATGTCGGACTCGGTGGAGAGACCATATCCGCCGAAGGTTCGCGTTGACTGGATGGCGGCACGGGACGCTGTCGTCGCCGCCCACCACAGGGCGAGGCTGACATGGGCGGCGGCGTTCGGTTCGCCGTGGGCGATCTGGTGGATCACCTTCCAGACCATGTATTTGCCGCCCTCGACCTCGCAGACAAGATCGGCCAGCGGGTGCGACAGGCCCTGGAAGGTGCCGATCGGCACGCCGAAGGCATGGCGTTCGCAGGCATAGGCCGAGGCGAGACGCAGGGCTTCGCGCGCAAGGCCGCCCAGCATCGCCGCCTTGAGCAGCTTCCATTCCTCGACGGCGGCGGCGAAAGTCGCAAGCGCGGCCTCGCCGGAGCCCAGCACCACCTGGCTTGCCCGCCCGAGGTCGACCCGTTCCGTGCCGTCACCGGCCAGAGTCGCTTCTGGCTTGCGGATGCTGTCATCCAGCGTGCACAGCACGATGGCATCGCCCTTGCGCGCCACGGCGAACGCGGCGGCCTGTCCGCCCGCCAGCCACTGCACCGGCTGGCGCGCGATGTCCTGAAAGGCGAGGGTGGCCGGGGAGCTTCCGTCGATCACCTGTCCCAGCGCCTCGGCATGATCGTCGCCGCCAAGTTCGCCGAGCAGGCGCGCGGCCATCAGCGTTTCGGCCAGCGGTCCGCTTGCCAGCGTCCGACCCGCCTCTTCCATGATGATCGCCGCATCGAACGTGCCCATGCCCAGCCCGCCGCGATCTTCGCCGAGACGCATGGCGAAAGCGCCGAGTTCGGCAAGGCCTGACCACAGCTCAGGGTCGATCCCGGCAGACTGCGCGGCGCGCACCCG
>JAHFPT010000160.1 GCA_023266625.1 Novosphingobium sp.
TTGCCTGCGCGATGTCGGGCCAGGAGATGCGCTGGAAGAAGCCGGCCATCAGCGATCCTCCCCCAATAACGCCAGCGTTGCCTGTTCCCGCGATCCTGCGAAAACCGCGTCCACAGGTCCCACTTCGATCAGTCGGCCCTGGTCGAGGACCGCAACATGGTCGCAGATGGCGCGGACCACTGCCATCTCATGGGTAATCAACACGATTGTAAGGCCCATTTCGCGATTCAGGTCGGCTAGAAGCGCCAGCACCGATCGCGTGGTCTCCGGATCAAGTGCGCTTGTCGCTTCGTCGCACAGGAGAATGTCTGGTTGGGTAGCCAATGCGCGGGCGATGCCGACCCGCTGGCGCTGGCCGCCGGAAAGGCGAGCAGGATAGGACGCGGCTTTATCGGCGATGCCAACGCGGGCAAGCAGTTCTGCTACCCGTACTTCCCGCTCTGCTTTCGCCATTCCCCCTAGTTCAAGAGGCAATGCGACATTCCCGGCAACCGTGCGGTTGGAAAGCAGGCCGAAGGACTGAAAGATCATGCCTATCCGCCGCTGCAGCGCATGAAGGTCTCGCCGTCGTAACGCGGAAAGCGCTGCACCATCCACAATCACCTCACCTGCGCTTGGCCGTTCAAGCCCGTTGATCAGCCGGAGCAAGGTGGACTTTCCCGCGCCCGATCGGCCGACAATGCCGAAAATGGAGCCTTTCGGGATCGACAAAGTGATCCCGTCCAGTCCGACGGTTCCGTCAGGAAAGCGCTTGGATATCGATTGAAGCGCGATCATGCCGTGCCCATCACCTGCGCAGCGAAGCGTTCCATCTCTTCAGCCTGCGGACTCATCTGGAGGAGGAGCAAGTTGATTCCCGCATAGTCATATTCCGCGATCCGTTCCTTCAGCTGCTCAGGCGTTCCTACCAAATTCGAGCGAAGGCCGCGATTCGAGACGGCATATTCCTGCAGCTTGAGTTCTCGCTCCAACTGGGTGCCCGACAGCCACTGGTCGAAATTCGCATAGCCGGCCGGTTGTCCCTCCACTGTTGTGATCCGCTGCAGTTCGCGCTTCGCCTCGGCTTCGCTGTCGCGGACAATGGCATAGGCTGCCATTCCGAACTGCATGGGTTCGCTGCCCGCTTCCTCTCGGCGGCTGCGCATGTCGGCGATCTTGGGGATGATAGCATCCACCGGGTCGCCATGCATGACATAGGCGTCGCACTGGCAGGCAATCATCGTCTTGGCGCGATCGCTTTCTCCGCCGGCGTAAATTGTCGGACGCTTTGCCGGCTTGGGCGAACATATCGCCTCCTGTGTCCGATAATAGGCGCCATCGAAGCTGAAACGGTCTTGCGTCCACAGGCCGTCAACGACGCTCAGCCACTCCGCCGTGCGCGCGTAGCGGTCGTCATGCTCGTCGAACTGAAGGCCATATTGCCTCGCTTCGTCCGCCCACCAGGAGGAAACGACATTGAGAGACAGGCGACCGCCCGAGATGCGATCAATATTGGCGGCCGCCTTGGCGAAGAGGGCGGGGTGATGGAAATTGGGGCGCACCGCGACCATCATTTCGACCCGCTCGGTGACCGCAGCCAACGCGGCCGCCGTCGACCAGGCATCCAGCGCGGGTTGTTCGATTCCCTTGATGTCGTTGAGGTTCAGTTCGGCGATCAGTGTGAGGTCATATCCCCAACGCTCGGCATCTTGCGTAAGGCGCTTTGAATAGTCCCAACTCGCATCCATCTGCTCGTCGGGCACGTTGCGCAGCCAGCCGCCGAACACCGGCATCCAGTATCCATAGCGCATCATCGCGTCTCCGCGATCCAGTCGACAAGGCGGTCGACCAGCCGATCATGCGGATCCCAGCCAAGGACGTCCAGGGGCCGCGCCACGAAATTGGAGAGCGCGTTGATGTCATAGAAGCGCGGCGTGCCGTCGCGATCGTCGATCATCACCTCCACGCCGCCCAGATCGAGATGCGCGGCGCGGGCGATTGCCTCGGCAGCGTCGCGGAACGTCTGCGCAGGTTCAGCCGCCGTCATCTGGATCGCGCTGCCTGGCACCTGGCAAGCGTCGGCGGGGCACAGGTCAAACGCGCCCGCGCCCGCTATGTCGATGGCGTAAAGATAGGCGCGGTCCAGCGTCTCGATCCGGGTGATCTGGCCGTCGCGCGCGGGCACATATTCCTGAACCAGCAAAACACTGTCGATGCTGCGCGGAATATCATTGTCAGCAATCGCAGCGCGCAGCATCTCGCGATCATCGAAGCGCGTGATACCCGCGCCAGCCCCGCCGATATTGGCCTTTACCAATAGAGGGAAGCCGATGGAATCTGCAGCTTCAACTAGATCGCTGATGCTATGCACAACGCGTGTGCGAGGAACAGAGAGCCCAAGGGAGGTCAGCAGCGAGAGTTGTCGCGCCTTCGACGTATCGATGGCCAGCGCCTGAGGGCCGTTGAGAATTTTGGCTCCGCCTCGCTGCCAGTGATCGAGCCGCGCCAGCGCCCAGAAAATCGGATGCTCTGCATCCCGCAGAAAGGCGGACATGGCGACGCGATTGAGGATAAGCGGCGCGGGTGGCGTGGGCGCGACAGGATCGAAACTGCCGTGTGTGTCGATGGCTGTATAGGCAACACCCTTGCGCTCAAGTGCTGCGAAGAGTGGTGCAAACCATAGGGGGTGTTCGTAGAGGACAGCGAGGTCGGTCACAGTGTCTCGGCAAGTTGAGTGGGAGGCATATTGTGGCGCGTAAAGCGATTTTCAAACGGATCGCGACGGTAGCCTTAATTGTCCACCAGACAAGTAGGGAATAGGCGTCAATCATCCCCCTTGCCGCCGAAAGTGCCCATCTTTCTCAAAAACGCGGCAGTTTGCGGCGTGAAAAGGCGGTCTAATCATCAGATTTTCTGATAGTTACTCAAAAACAGATGATGGTATGATAATCGTAAATCGATGTTATCGATAACAGCAGGATAAATTATAGATATCAACGTAAAATGTTCATGCAGTTGGAAAACTAATGAGTGAAACTAAATCGACGCGCAATCTGGATTGATTGTTCAAAATATAGAAAATTTCTTTCGTATCCGATAGTAAAGTGCTGATGGTGCTGATTTTCATCCTTCAATAGACATTTTAATTCCGGGGCAGGCGAAGGCCAATCCGGAGCCAATGTTTGGCACGCCGCAATCTCTCAGTTTTCGACAGAGGCGTGCGACGATGAAGGGGGAATAGCATGACATTTTCGACGACCTTGCGCTTTGCAGGCGCTTCACTTCTGGCGCTCGCCGTTGGCGCGCCTGCAATGGCCCAGACACCGCCCGTCCTTGATGAGAACGAACAGTCCACCATCATCGTGACGGGCACCCGAACGACCGGCCTGAAAGCGGCAGACAGTTCAGCGCCGATCCAGGTCTTGAGCGCTGATACCCTGGAAAGGGTGGGGCAACCCAACCTCAATCAGGCGCTCGCGCAGATCGTGCCCTCCTTCACGGCCGAAACATTCGGCGGTGACGCAGCGAACCTGACGCTGACCGCGCGCCTGCGTGGCCTCAACCCCAACCACACCCTAATCCTCGTGAACGGCAAGCGCCGACATGGCTCGGCAAGCCTGCACGTTCTGGGCGGACCCTATCAGGGCGCCGCCTCGCCGGATCTGGACCTGATCCCGTCCGCCGCGATCGAGCGCATCGAAATTCTGCAGGACGGAGCCGCGGCACAATATGGATCGGATGCCATTGCTGGCGTGATCAACATCATCCTGAAGAAGGATCAGTCTGGTGGGACGTTGTCGGCAACTGGCGGGTCTTATTATCAGGGCGGCGGCGACACATTCGCGCAGACCGGTCGTATTGCCGTACCTCTTGGCGAGAACGGCTATTTCGATCTCACGGCATTCCACCGGTGGCATGATTTCAGCGTGCAGGGCGGAGCGGATCGTCGGCTGGCCGCTCCGAATGGGACGCCACTGACGGGCAATCCCTCCGCCTGGACGTCTATCCCGGGATTCCCGAACCTCAACCCGATCGTGGGTGATGCACGGTCCCACCTCACAACCGGCGTCTATAACGCCGGCTACGATCTGGGTGGCGTCGAACTTTACAGCTTCGGCAGCTATGGTCGCAGGGTTGCACAGGCCAATGAAAACTATCGCCTTCCCAGCCGGATCAGCCGCACCGTCGTTGGTGTAACCACATTGTTCGCGCCCAGCGGTTTCGTACCGCAAATCGGGCTTGTGGAGGATGACTATGCCTTTACCGGCGGGCTTCGAGGAGACCTGTCCGGGTGGGCGTGGGACCTGAGCGGAACCTATGGCAGGGATCGCACAAAGTTCAGCACCCTCAATTCGGCGAACGCATCGCTCTACACCGATACCGGGTTCTCGCCGACCGACTTCTACGACGGCTCTTTCGCGGCCACGCAATTCACCGGAAACCTCGACATAAAGCGTGACCTAGACATTGGTTTTGCCGAACCGCTGACGCTGGCGCTCGGTGGAGAATATCGCTGGGACAAATATGTGGTGAGCGCGGGCGACGCCGCTTCTCGCTACGGCTCAGGCGCGCAATCCTACCCGGGATTTCAGCCGTCCGACGCCGGTTCGCACACGCGAAAGGCCGGCTCGGGTTACATCGACCTCGCGACCAAGCCGGTTGAAAACTGGTCCATCGATCTGGCTGGGCGCTTTGAGCATTACAGCGATTTCGGCAGCAAGGTGATCGGCAAGTTGACCACCCGCTATGACTTCAGCCAGGAGTTTGCGATCCGTGGCACGGTCAGCAACGGGTTCCGCGCGCCAACGCTTGCCGAATCCTATTATTCAAACACGAATGTGTCGCCGACTGCAGCCGTCGTTCAGTTGCCGGCGAATTCAGCGGCTGCCGGCATTATTGGCTTCGGCGCGCTCAAGCCGGAAAAGTCGACGAACTTCTCTGCCGGCCTGGTGGCCCGCCCTGCGCAGAATTTCACCTTCACGCTCGACCTCTATCAGATCAGCATCAAGGATCGCATCGCCGCAAGCGGCACGATCCTGGGCCTGAGCGGCTCTACGGTTGTGAACCAGAGCGTCATCGATGCGATCAGGGCGAATGGCAATACGCTCGATCCGACGGTGACATTTGTGGGCGCGAGTGTTTTTGCCAACGGGATCAACACCCGAACCCGAGGGATCGAGGCAGCGCTCAGCTACGCGTCCATTCTCGATTTCGGACGCATAGACTGGTCGCTGACCGGAAACTACAACAAGACGGCGATCACCGCGAATAAGCTCGGGACGTTGTTCAATGATATCGCGGCGAGCAATCTGGAAACGGCGGCGCCGCGCTATAAGGTCAACTTCGGCGCGTTGTTCACTAGCGGCGGACTCACCATCAACCTGCGTGAGACGCTTTACGGCAAATCGAGCCAGTTGACCTCGCCGTCGGGTGCTGCGCCATTCTACAATCAAAAGATCGGTACTGCGGCGATCACCGATCTGGAGGTGGCGTTCAAACCGGCCAAGCTGATTGAACTCGCCGTCGGCGCCAACAACCTGTTCAACAAGCGGCCTCCAACGGCAGGCTTCGTTCCCGGAACGACGACAGGTGCGACTGGTGGTCCCACCATCATCACCGGCGGTCAGGTCTATGACGCGCCCTATACTTTCTCGCCCTATGGCATCAACGGCGGATATTATTACGGCCGGATCACGCTGAATTTCTAACGCGCATATCTGACGACGCAGAATGTGTCGTCGATGGGACGGTGAGTATTCTCACTGTCCCGTTTACGTTTCCGGAGTTATTTATGTTGGGGTTGCGCCGCCTATGGCGCAGATTTAGCCGCCTACGGTTTGTAGCATAGCCAGCAATTCAGCCGTCTTTACGACCGTGGCGAATTCGTAGCGCAGTGTAGCAATATGCACATCGTGAACCGTGCGCGCCGGAATGACGCCGCCAAGGCCATCGGGCAATGCGAAACAGTCGCAGGCATCTTCGACCAGGATGATCCGATAGCCAAGATTGGCGCCAACCCGAGTGCTCGTAGACACGCACATGTCGGTGGAGATTCCGAACAGCACGAGCGTTGAAATGCCGGCTCTCCGTAGGCGCAGATCAAGGTCCGTGCCGATAAAGGCAGCGTTGACCGATTTGCTGATCAGGGGCTCACTGCCGACCGGGGCAAATCCGTCTCTTAGCGCATTTCCCAGATGGTCTGTGCGAAAGGTGGAATTGGGCTCCACGGAATCATGCCGCACATGAAAGACCGGTAGTGCGGCGGCGCGCCAAGCGGCCAGAATCTGGCGTCCATTGTCGTCAACCGCATCGTTCCAGCGCGGCGGCCATGCGGGCAGGTCAAAGCCCTGCTGCATGTCGATTGGAACGAGCGCGGCGGCTTTCAGGTCAAAAGCCATTGCTGCTTCGCTCCAACTCTGCGCAGGGGCCTATTGTGCCGGCTGAACCAGAAGATCCTCCAATGCGTCGAGCAGCGGCTGGGCTTCGGTGCGGGCCAGCCAATCGGGCGTTACGTCAATGAAGCGGACTACCCGATCCCTATCGATGACGATGGCTGTTGTCTGCGGAAGATCCTCGTTGCTCGTGCCCAGCGTCTCACGCAAATCAATGCCTTTACGGGCGACATAGGCCTGAGTGGTTGCATTGGGCGAATAAGTTATGCCCAGATAACGGGAAAAGCGATTGTCGGGATCGGATGCCACAGTGAAACCCAGGTCGTGGCGCACCCGGATATCCCGCAGCTTTTCCGGGACTTGCGGGCTTATGGTAACCAGAGGGATGCGGAGTTCAGCCAATTTGGGCCAGAGACTACGCTGATAATAGGGGAGGGCGATATTGCATGCCGGACAACCAGCGAAGCGGAACAGAATAAGGACCGCCGGCCCCCGTGTAACAACATCGTCAAGATTGAATTCGCCGCCTTCGACATCCGAGAAAGTGTAATTATCAAGCTGGCTTCCAACGCCCTTGATTTTCGATGGATCAAATCGCTCGGTCAGCTCCTGCCGCTGGCCGACATTCGCCTCGACATCCTGGGGTGGCCAGGTGCGCACGCGTTCAGCATGCAATTCTCCCAGCAGGTCTCGAAGAGATTCGGTCACGCCAGTTCCTTTCAGATGGGTTCCCGAGACCGATATCAGGTGGGCGCATCGGGGAATAATGAGTTCATCTGAAGCGGAAGCGGCAGGCTCTCATAGTATCGGTTTTTCCTGAAATGATGGATCAATTAAGCACGGGATAGCCGCGTGCGATCGCTTCCCTCTCCATGGCAAGCAATGGCTGATAGTCATCGCGACCGAACACGCTGAAACCCGAAAGCCTCAGGGGGCTGAGGATATTTTTATAGTCGGGATCAGCGACGATTGCAGACAGTGTTGCGCGCAGAGAATCAACCAGCGACCCGGGCGATCGGGCAGAAGTGATGAAAGGAAGCGCTGGCGAAGGCGATGTCCAGTCAACTATCCTGAGTGCGTTCCATCGGCTGGGATATCTATCCCGCAGCAGCGCCAGAGTCACCGCATCGATAGCAGCGACATCGATCCTGCCCGATATGATAGCCGCCAGGCTGCGCGCATGCGATCCGGTCACAGTAACGGAGCGGAAAAACTCGGGACCATCCGCAACGCGCGCTACAACCGCGCGGAAGAGGTTCATGCCTGTGTTCGAGCCGGGATCGTTTATCCCTGCGCGTTTACCTCGCAGATCACTGACAGACGCTGCAGGATCGTTTGCGCGTACGATGATGGCGGCGCGGTGATAGGCGCCGTCACAGCCTTCAGCCGCATAATGCGGCGTTGCCACGATCTGCACGGCGTCTTTGAGCCGGGTAAGGAGAGGATAGCCGCATGTCTGTCCCAACAGCAGCGATGGCGCAGTCCATGTTTTCATCGGATCGCCGCCTCGATGTAGGGCAGGCGGTAGATCGTCCACTCCGCGATCCCGCAACTCCTTCGTAATTAATGACCAGAGATGATCATGCGCCGGGCGCAGCCATGGCGGTTCATACATGGGGAGGGCGGCAATCATGGATGCATGCCACCTGGCGCATGATCGGGATGAATCACGACGTCATGCGGGCGTAACCAGTGGCGGGACGCAATCGCGCCATAGCTTTCATAATGAGGCGCAGCCGCGAAGGCCTCTCTGTGTCGTCCATGAAATTTTGGCAGCGCATACCAGGGCAGGTCCGGTCGCGCATGATGAACGGCATGGAGATTGTTGTTGAGGAACAACAGCCCGAACAGGCCGGGCCGGGTTACGATGGCGGCTCGGCTTTGCCGATCGGGATGGGCGCGATGCTCCGCGAAAGATCGCAAAAGCGACAATGCCGTTCCGGGGTAGACGAACGTCAGGATGTAGGTTCCGACCGGCAAATCGACCCTGCGCAGCCAGCCTAGGAGTAACATGACGAGGAGAATGTGGGGGAGCCACTCGCGCGCCGATGCCGTCGGATTGTGCGCAGCGTTGCGCAATTCCAGCGCCAGGAAATGCCCGATACGGATCGGAGGCCCGAGGATCAGGCGCCCGGCAAGGGTGCGCTCTACACTGGCTAACCAAAAGCGGATACCGCCGGTGCGGCGCAGATACTGGCTTTCGGGGTCGTCCAGTGGATCGGTAATATTCGCCGTTTCATGATGGGCGATGTGGGTCCGTCGGTACACGGCATAAGGAAGCCAAAGCGAAAGCGGTAGAGAGCCGATGGCTGCATTCATCCAGCGGCTTCGTGTGGGATGGCCGTGAATAGTCTCATGCTGAAGCGAGCCATGCCAGGCGATGACAATACCGCCAGCCATTGCAAGACATGGCAATGGCAGAAAAGAATGAAAGGCTGTCAGCACCAGCCACGCGCCATATATCGCGATTGCAATCAGCAATGTCGGGGTTTCCAGCCACCCTGCTGAACCTCCTTTTCGGGTGTTCGCCTTGTCTTCCTGACGCATCTCACGTTCCCAAGCCTTCAAGATTTTTATATCTACCAAATTGGTAGTGAAATATGAAAGAGGGATATCCTGTCCTATGGAAAAGCTACGGTTTCAAAGCGGATCGGTTTTGCGCGGCACAGACCCGTGCATGCACGCCGCACAGGCTTTACGTCGGCTGGAATTCCTCAGGGAATGGCTATTTCTCTGAATAGCTTCATTTCGAAGATATTCGTTCCAGTTCGATTCTACGAAATGAAAAGCCGACCTATTTGGTATCTGAAGGTCAGCCATAATAAGTCTCATAGATTTTAAAGAAGTGATCGGCCGCCAACCAAAAGTCGATAAGGAAATAAGAATTGCGCGCCTATCCCATTGAGATCGCCATGGAGCGGTCAAGCAGGAAAGGAGCATCCCATGTCCACAGCTGTTCAAACAGTGCAGCCCAACGCCCCCGCCGTCGTGCTGGATATTCGGCCGTTGCAGCCGACCATCGGCGCTGAGATCAGCGGTATTGACCTGTCGCAACCTCTGACGCCTGAAGTGCGCGACGCTATCCGCGAGGCAGTCGTGCGCCATAAGGTCATATTCTTTCGGGACCAGCGGCTGGACGATGCCGGTCAAGAAGCATTCGCGCGCCAGTTCGGACCGCTTTATACTCATCCTGCAAACCGTCATGTCGGTAGCGTCACGCCGCTGCACGAGATTTCGGCGGAATTGCAGGCCAAGATTGAAGCGAAACGGGAATATAATGAGGTCAAGGCGGGTGATGCCTATCATACCGACACCAGCTGGCGGCTGGTGCCGACCTGGGGGGCGGTGCTGCGCGCCGTAGACCTGCCCGATGTCGGCGGCGACACGATCTGGGTAGACGGGCATCTTGCCTATGAGGGGTTGCCGGAGGACATCAAGCAGCGGCTGGAAGGCCTGCATGTGACCCACGACTTTCGCGATGCGCTGGTCGCCAACGGCCATGACTATCCGATCGTCGCCCATCCTGTCGCGCGTGCGCATCATGAGACGGGCAAGAAGATCCTCTGGGTGAACTTTACCCAGAAACCCCAGATATTGGGTGTGGAACTGGCCGAAAGCCGTGCCTTGCTGGATGAAGTGCTGCGCCAATACAAACGTCCCGAGTTCCAGGTTCGCTTTTCCTGGCGGCCGGGATCGGTCGCCTTCTGGGATAATCGCGGTGCGGTCCATTATGCGGTGCGCAACTATGGAGATTATCCGCGCCTGTTGCGGCGGGTGCTGATCGCCGACGAAACGCTTCATGCCGATCTTTAAAGGACGGATCGGCACGCCCGCGCTTTCTCGCCGGGCGTCGCTTTGGAGCCTGGTTTTGCTGGCGGTTATCGCCGGCGCAGTGATCTGGCGATTGCGTCAGACCACGCCGGCGGCGGGGACCCATGAGGTCCTCGTCGTCGGCGACCAGAAGGGCGGCGCGCAGGCGCTGTTTCCGGCTGCCTCCCCCTTGCTCGAGGCGCTGGATGCCGGGGCGGTCGACATAGGCGGGATCGGTGGCGCACCCTTTGCCTTCGCCTATGCCAGCGGAGCGAAGATAAAAGTCATCGCGGCCTATCGTCCGCCGCCCGAAGCCGTGGGCAAGGCGTCAGCCATCATTGTCGCCAAGGGATCGCAAATCCGCACTTTGGCCGATCTTAAAGGCAAGAAGCTGGCGACAATAAAGGGATCGGCAGGGCAGGATCTCGCCCTAAAACTGTTGGAGAAAGCGGGCCTGAAAGCGAACGATGTTCAATGGGTTTACCTCGCCAACGGGGAAGCGAAGGCGGCGCTCGCTACCGGCGCGATCGACGCCTGGTCGACCTGGGGCAGTTATGTCGGCATTGCGGTGATTGAAGACGGTGATCGCATCCTGGCCGACGGCTCTGGCGTGGCGAGCGGAGAGATATTCTTTGCGGCGGGCGATGCCGCCATTGACGGTAAGAAAGCCCAGCTTGCCGATTTTGTTGCGCGGCTGACGCGCGCGCGGGCCTGGGGCCGAAAGCACCAGGACGATTATGCCCGTACGCTGTCGGCGGAGACCGGCATTCCTTTCAAAGTCGCTCGTTTCAGCACTGCGGCCGCTCTTGGGCCGACCGTCCCGATCAACGCTGCGCTGGTGGCGGAACAGCGCGCAATTTTTCAGCGCTACAAGGCGGCTGGCGTGATTTCCGAGATTCCGAACATCGAAGGTGGGTATCTGGCGACATATGATCTCGTCGCTCTGCCGAAGCCGAGCGACAAGGACTGATTGGGACGCAGTCCCCGGATTTCATACATGATCAAGTGCCATAAGACTTGAGAATCGTAAATACGCAAATCATAATCTTAAATATAAGAATTTATGTATGTAGTATTTATTATTTTAATATTTAGTTATGGTATAAACTAAATCTTTGTTCAGTTCTTCATGTTCCACCTTATAGGCTGATAAATATAAAGCACTGCAGTTGAGTTGGTAGAAACTCAAAGAAGCTATGCTTATAATTTATATTTGTATTAGTCATAGGGGTAAGAAAATGAGTATCCTGAATAAGGGGAAGAATGAGGGTCGCAGCCTATATTCATGGACACTGGCTTTGCCCGTGTTGCTGCTGTCGACAACGGCTTTTTCCACGACGGCCTGGTCTCAGGACGCTGCGTCTTCGATAGCGCCCGATGACGCGGACGCCGTCGATAATATCGTCGTCACCGCCACCCGTCGTGAATCCAAAATCCAGTCCACGCCCGTTGCGGTGAGCGTGATCGGTGAGGCATTCCGGAGTAGCCAGAACGTCATCACCACCCGCGATCTGGCCGGCCAAATTCCCGGCCTTTACACGCCCCCGTCAGGCATTACGCCTCTGACGAACACCTTCTTCATTCGCGGCATTGGTAACAGTGACCCGATTTTCGATCCCACCGTTGGCGTCTATATTGATGACGTCTATTTGCCCCGCGCGATCAATGGCATGTCCGACCTTACTGACGTGGAGCGCGTCGAGGTGCTTCGCGGTCCGCAGGGCACTCTGTTCGGCGCGAACTCGGCAGGTGGCGCAATCCGCTATGTCACGCGTACGCCGGGCGACAAACTCGATCTCCGCGCCGATGTGGGCTATGGCAATTACAACACGATCAATGCGCATGGCTATGTGGCCGGCCCGATCGTTCCTGGGCTGCTCAACGCCAGCATCGCGATCGCGCATGACGAGCATGATGGCTACACATGGAACCCATCTCTGAACCAGCACGTCAATAATCAGGACACGACAGGCGGGCGCATCAAGCTGCAACTTACGCCGAGTTCCACGCTGAAGATTACCTTGTCCGCCGACGGCACTGTGGATCATTCGCAGGCCGCCCAATATGTGG
>JAHFPT010000161.1 GCA_023266625.1 Novosphingobium sp.
TCGTCGAACACCTGCACTTCGATGTGGCGCGAGCGCTGGATGTATTTCTCGATCAGCACATGGGCATTGCCGAAGGATGACGCCGCCTCGCGCTGGCACGAGGCGAGCGCATCGGTAAAGTCCGCCGGTGCCTCAACCAGCCGCATCCCCTTGCCCCCGCCGCCTGCGACGGCCTTGATGAGGACGGGATAGCCGATTGCCTTGGCTTCCTTGGCAAGATGCGCCGGGTCCTGATTCTCGCCAAGATAGCCTGGGGTAACCGGCACGCCTGCATCTGCCATCAGCTTCTTGGCAGCATCCTTGAGGCCCATTGCGGTGATCGAATGCGGGCTGGGACCAACCCAGATGAGGCCCGCGTCGATCACGCTCTGGGCGAATGCGGCGTTCTCGGAGAGGAAGCCATAGCCCGGATGGATCGCCTCAGCACCGGTCGCCTTGGCGGCGGCAATGATCTTCTCGCCGACAATATAGCTCTCCCGGGCGGGGGAAGGCCCGATATGCACCGCCTCGTCAGCGGAACGCACATGCAGCGCCTTGGCGTCGGCGTCCGAATAGACCGCAACCGTGCGGATACCCATGGCGCGGGCGGTGCGGATGATCCGGCAGGCAATCTCGCCGCGATTGGCGATGAGGAGGGAGGTGATCACTTCTTCTGCCTTCCTCTTTTTTCACCGAGCTTCTGAACTAAATAGCTGAGCTTCCTCAAGTATAATATATGAGATAATATATAATATATGCCAATAGCTATTCCAGAAATAAGGAAATACAATAATATTGTATAGGAATAGCTGCTAGAGTTAATTCTATTATCTTTATCAAATGTAATAAATGCTTGCATAACGTACATCAAAATAACGATAATCCACATTAAAATCCACGTAGCTCTGTAAACAATAATTGAAAGATAAATAGATGATTTTTCATAACTATGCACTGCAGCGCGAACCATTCTCAAACTTTGTATAAAAACATATTTTGTAATTCCCACCGCAACAACGTCACGGAAAAATCTATATGTTTTAACAATAACTGCCGCTCCTCCGCCAATTAGCGTAATAACAGAAACGACTATAGAAATTGCCTGCAAGTAATAATTCTGCGCGACAAATTTGGCGATTTCCTCCATAGCTTTACATCCTGAACACGCCGAATTGCGGTCGATCCGGTATCGGTGCCTCCAGACTCGCCGCCAGCGCCAGCCCCAAAACATCCCGCGTCTGCGCCGGGTCGATCACCCCGTCATCCCACTGCCGCGCCGTCGCATAATACGGATTGCCCTCAAGCTCATACTTCTCCCGCACCGGCGCCTTGAACGCCTCGGCCTCGCGTTCGTCCCACTTCGCGGCATCGCGGTGGACCGTCGCCAAAACAGACGCCGCCTGTTCGCCGCCCATCACCGAAATCCGCGCATTGGGCCAGGTGAACAGGAACCTTGGGCTATAGGCCCGCCCGCACATGCCATAATTGCCCGCACCGAAGCTGCCGCCAATGATGACGGTGATCTTGGGCACCGTCGCGGTCGCCACCGCCGTCACCAGCTTGGCGCCGTGCTTGGCGATGCCTTCCGCCTCGTATTTGCCGCCGACCATGAAGCCCGAGATATTCTGGAGGAACAGCAGCGGGATCTTGCGCTGGCAGGCGAGCTCGATGAAATGCGCGCCCTTAACCGCGCTTTCGGAGAACAGCACGCCGTTGTTGGCGAGGATTGCCACCGGCATGCCCCAGATATGCGCAAAGCCGCAGACCAGGGTGGAGCCGTAAAGCGCCTTGAACTCGTGGAATTCGGATGCATCGACCAGCCGCGCGATGACTTCGTGGACGTCATAGGGCGCGCGGACATCGTCCGGAATCACCGCGTAAAGCTCCTCGGCGGCGTATTTCGGCGGGCGCGGCTCCTTATTAGGGACAGTCCCTAATAAGGAGCCGCCGAGGTGGCTGACGATGTCGCGGACGATGGTCAGCGCATGTTCGTCGTTCTCGGCAAGGTGATCGACCACGCCCGATTTGCGCGCATGGAGGTCACCGCCGCCCAGTTCCTCGGCGGTTATGACCTCGCCGGTCGCGGCCTTGACCAGCGGCGGACCTGCCAGAAAGATCGTGCCCTGCTCCTTCACGATGATGCTCTCGTCGCTCATCGCCGGGACATAGGCCCCACCCGCCGTGCAACTGCCCATGACGCAGGCGATCTGGGCGATGCCCTTGGCGCTCATCTGCGCCTGATTGAAGAAGATCCGGCCGAAGTGCTCGCGGTCGGGGAAGACTTCGGCCTGGTGCGGCAGGTTCGCCCCGCCGCTGTCGACGAGGTAAATGCAGGGCAGATGGTTCTGCTCGGCAATCTCCTGCGCCCGCAGATGCTTCTTCACCGTCGAAGGATAATAGGTGCCGCCCTTCACTGTCGCATCGTTGCAGACGATCATGCACTGGCGGCCCGAGACCCGGCCGATGGCAGTAATCAGCCCCGCACCGGGAATATCCTCGCCATGCAGGCCATGCGCCGCCAGCTGCCCCAGTTCGAGCAGCGGCGAGCCGGGATCGAGCAGGCGCTCGACGCGTTCCCTCGGCAGCAATTTGCCGCGTGCGGTATGCCGCTCGCGCGACTTCTGGTCGCCGCCGAGCGCCGCCCTGGCAACGCGGGCACGCAGTTCCTCCGCCAGCGCCCGGTTATGCCCGGCGCGGGCCTGCGCTTCGGGGGAATCGAGGTTGAGGGTAGTCCCCAGAACCGGCGCGCTCATGCGGCCCGCTTGACGCTGAATTCGATTTCCAGACCGGCAGGCTTGAGCAAAGCGATCAACGCGTCGAGGCTGAATTCGTTGATCTTGCCCTTGAGCAACAGATTGAGCCGGGGCTGCGTGATACCCAGCCGCTTGGCAGCTTCCTTCTGGGTGAGACCCCAATCTTTCACGCGCAGTTCGATTGCGGTCATCAACCTGTCCCGCATCCGCAGATTCATTGCCTCTGCCGGATCGGACTCGATCATCTCCCAGATGTCTTGCCAGCTTTCGCCGGTCGCCTGGCTGAAAACGGTATGCTTGGTCATGCCAAATCCTTCAAACGTTGGCGGGCAAGGTCGATGTCGCGTTTGGACGTTGCCTGCGATTTCTTCACGAATGCATGGAGCACCAAAAGTCCGAAACGCGATTTCACTACATAAACAACCCGATAGATTCCCGCCCGATCCCTTAGCCTGATCTCCCGAACACCCGCGCCTATCGTCGGCATCGGCTTCCAATCGGACGGTTCCAGGCCATGCTGAACCCGGTTCAGCTGCCGTCCGGCTTGACGCATGACTTCCCGGGGAAATGCCAGGAAATCGTCCTTTGCATTTCCAAGAAATCGCAGTGTCAGCACCTTATATCGCTTTCAATATAAATTGCAACATCAAGACCCGATCAATTCCCTCCCGATCAGCATCCGCCTGATCTCATTGGTGCCAGCGCCTATGTCGAGCAGCTTGGCGTCGCGCAAGTAGCGTTCGACCGGCCAGTCTTTGGTGTAGCCGGCGCCGCCCAGTGCCTGCACCGCTTCGCCGGAGGTGCGGAAGGCGTTTTCGCTCGCCAGCAATATCGCCCCGGCGGCATCGAAGCGCGTCGTCTGCCCGGCGTCGCAGGCGCGGGCGACGGCATAGACATAGGCCCGCGCCGATTGCAGCGCGACATGCATGTCGGCAACTTTGGCCTGGATCAGCTGGAAACTGCCGATGGCTTGCCCGAACTGCTTGCGTGTCCGGACATAGGGGATGACGCAATCGAGGCAGGCCTGCATGATGCCCAGCGGGATGCCCGCGAGCACCACGCGCTCGTAATCGAGCCCGCTCATCAGCACGCCGACGCCGCCATTCACCGGCCCGATGACATTCTCTTGCCGAACGAAGCAATCGTCGAACACCAGCTCCGCCGTGGGCGAGCCGCGCATGCCGAGTTTGTCGACCTTCTGGCCTATGGAAAAGCCAGGCATGCCCTTCTCGATCAGGAAGGCCGTTATCCCGCGCGAGCCTTCACCCGGCGCGGTCTTGGCATAAACCACCAGCACATCGGCCTCGCTGCCGTTGGTGATCCAGAACTTGGTGCCGTTCAGCCGGAAGCCACCTGCCTCCGCATCGGCCTTGAGCTTCATCGAGACGACATCCGAACCTGCCCCCGCTTCCGACATCGCCAAGGCGCCGACATGCTCGCCGGAAATCAGCTTGGGCAAATATTGCGCCTTCTGCTCGGGGCTGCCCCAGCGGCGGATCTGATTAATACAGAGGTTGGAGTGCGCGCCATAGCTCAGGCCGACAGAAGCCGAAGCCCGGCTCACTTCCTCCACCGCGATGACATGATCGAGAAAGCCGAGCCCCAGCCCGCCCCATTCTTCCTCAACGGTAATCCCGTGCAACCCCAGCGCGCCCATCGGTGCCCACAAGGCGCGAGGGAACCAATCCTCGGCATCGATCCGCTTGGCGAGCGGGGCGATCTGTTCATCGGCGAAACGCGCGGTCGCCTCCCGGATCGCCAGGGCGCTTTCGGGCAAGGCGCAGTCTAGATCGGGTGTTGCTCTCATCCTTCGCCGGTTACGCTGTCATGGGCGATTGGTCTAGGTGCGGCCCCCTAAGTTACGGCCTTTTCCTGCAAGGCGAGCAAAGCCTCAAGCTGGCTGCGCAGGCGCGCATTCTCGTCCCTGAGTTCGGCCACTTCATCGAACGGCGCGCGGAACTGCCCGGCGGGCTTGCGGGCCTTCGGTTTCATATTCGGGCGGCGGACACTTCCCGCAAGGCCACTCGTCGCCTGCCTGGTGGCAATGCGCAGCCAGGAGCCAATCAGGCCGAACAGCCCGGTCTTGCGATAGGGTGCCAGCGAGGCGCTGCGTGGCAGCGGCGTGATGAGCAGCTGCTCGGCGGGCGCAGCCGGGATTTCGCTCGGCAGGGCAATGGCGGGCGGCAGGGCAGCATTAGCGGGCTTGCGGCGAGGCGCTGACTTGCGCGGCTTGGCTGGCCGGGATTTCGCCACCGGCGGTTTCGCTTTGGCAGCGACCCGGCGAGGGGCGGCAGGCTTGCGCGAAGCGGACTTGCGAGTGCCCGATTTTGCCCGCTGCTTCGGTTTGGCTAACTTCTTCGGACTGGCAGGTGGCTTCGGACTGGCCAGCTTCTCCGGTTTGGCCAGCTTCTTCGGTTTGGTAAGCGCCTCGCCGGAATCCGCATTCTCGCTGCCTAGCATGAAGCCCGGCGCTGCGGGCTTTTCGGCCTCCATGGCGACCGCCCTGGCATAGGCAGCTTCGGCATCACGGACCTGCTGCTCTTCGGCATCGTGCATCTGCCGTTCGTCGCGCCGCACTGCTTCGAGCCTGTCGAAGGAATCCTGCCAGCTTCGTGCCTTCTGCATCGCACCCGGCCCCCATGGGTTGCGGTTGGACTACTGACTTGCACACTATATGCTGTGTGCGCCATGTCAATTGCTTCCGCTACGAAGTTAACAACCGGGAACAGTGTGTCGCGGGCGCGCGAACCGTACGGATTTGACTCGCCAATTCGCCGCACTTAGCCTTACCGCAAACAACAATAGCGGAGAGAATGCATGGCACGCGCGGATATCTATGGAACCGGCATCGAATATGAGCTGCACGGCAAGGAGGGCGATCCCGCCGTGGCGCTGACGCCGGGCGGGCGCTTTACGATGGATGTGCCCGGCTTGCGCGAATTCGCCCAGGAACTGGTCAAGGGCGGACGCCGCGTATTGATCTATGACCGGCCCAATTGCGGCTATTCCGATGTCTGCCTGGAAGGCGAGAGCGAATCCGAAAACCAGGCAAACAGGCTGGCCGGGCTGATCCGCCAGCTGGGTCTCGGACCGACAGTGCTCGCCGGGGGATCGGGAGGTGCGCGGGTTTCGCTGCTGGCGGCATCGCGCAATCCGGATATATGCTCGCAGCTGGCGATCTGGTGGATCAGCGGCGATCCGATCGGGCTGATGCAGCTGGCCACCTATTATTGCGGCGAGGCGGCGGGTCTCGCCAGCAGCGGCGGCATGGAAGCGGTGATGAACGCCACCAGCTGGGCCGAAAACTTCGCCAAGAACCCGAAATCGCGCGAGACCATCCTCAAGATGGACCCGGAGCGCTTCATCGCGATCATGCAGAAATGGGCTTCGGCCTATGTGCCCAGCGACATTTCGCCGGTGCCGGGGATGAAACCGGTCGATTTCGCCCGGCTGACCATGCCGGCGCTGGTGTTCAAGAGCCACAAGAGCGACCTTTCGCACACCGAGACCACCAGCCTGTGGGTCCACCGGCTGATCCCGCATTCAGTGCTGGCGATCCCGCCGTGGCGCGACGACGAATGGAATTACCAGGCGGCAGAGACAGCGTCGGGCAAAGGGCACAGCCTGTTTACCAGCTGGCCAAAGCTGGCACCGGCGATCCTCGATTTCGTGAAGAGCTGACGACGACGATCCCGATCGCACGCTGAAAGCAGGCGGCGTGTGCAGCTGCGAACTGATTGGGCGCAGGATGAGGAAAGCAGCATGAAGTATTTCTTCGCGCAGAGGCGCGGAGGCGCAGAGATATTGCGCTCGCGGCAGAGCCGCTCTGCCAGACTGTCGGTTGCCTGTTCCGCAACGTCCATAGCAAGGGAGCCTGCGGTTCAATGCAACTTCTCTGCGCCTCCGCGCCTCTGCGCGAACCAATTCAATCTCTCTCAAAGTGAGGCGTTTCGATCTGGGGGATATGAATTTATGAGCACTTTCAATGCCCCCTTCCCGCGCGGCAATTGCCCGATCTCCAGCTTCGGTCCCGAGCGCGACCGGATCGGGCGGGAATCTCCTATTCGAGATTGACCGGCCGATAGCCGATCCCTGCGCCGATCCGTTCCCCGACCGATGGGTCGATCGCGCAGCCGGGATTGACTTTCCTTGGTTCTGCAAGCGGGAGATAGTAGCCGAACAGGCTCCAGCGTTTCCACTCGCGATATTTGGTGCGCTTGGGCAGAATTTCGAGCGGGTACCAGCTAGCGGTCAGCGACTTGTGCAGCTGGGCTGTGGCGGACGGCGGGACATATTCGTGCTGTCCCGGGTTCTGCATTTCGCCATTGACCAGATGCCGGAAATTCGCCTGGCTGATGCGCAAGCCCGCCTTCGCTGCTTCGTCGATCATCCAGGCGAGGGGGAATTTCGAAAGTCCACTTTCGAGCTCGGGATAGCCGCCGCCGACATCCGAATGCACCCCGGCAAACCAGCGCTGCGCAATATCCTGATCCCGCTTTTCGTCCGGCTTGAAGCGGTTGCGCAGGAAGGATTGCGGCTGGTTCCAGCGGGCAAGCCGGAACATCCGCCGACGCTCGTCCAGTGCCATGGCGTGGCGGAAAATTTCGACCGAAGGATTGGTCGCGGTATAGGGCAGGGTTTCCAGGCTCGGTATCCACAACCGATCGGGGCGCGGAACCAGCACCGAGCCGACGGTATCCCAGGCACCAAGGAAGCGGATCGTCGGATAGCGCACGCCGATGACCCGTGAAAAATGCCAGGCAAGTGGCAGATCGTCTTCGTTCGCCGCTTGCTTGTAGGCACCCAGCGCGCTGTCGCACATGTTGAGCTGTTCCGGTCGCAGCAGGCCGATCAGATGCAGCAAGCCAGCCAGCACCCGCACGCTCCAGGCCCCGCGGCTGAAGCCGAACAGGAAAATCCGGTCCCCGTCGCGCCAGTTTTCGACCAGAAAGCGATAGGCGGACAGGACAGTGTCGTCGAGACCGTAGCCGGTCGCGAGGCCCAGCACGCCGCTGAACTTCTGTTGAAACCGCCGCCACGGATTGACCCGGCTGATCGTACCCACACCGGGATTGTAGAAGCAGAGCTGCTTCTCGCCCTTTTCGGCGATGCGATAGAGCTTGAGCACATTCGAAAGGTTGCGGCCAAGCTCGTTGCCGGTCCCGTCGAGCATGATGACGAGATTGCGGGATGGCCCGGAAGCGCCGTCTGCGCTTCGCGGCGCATTGCGCGCAGCCGGTTTCGCCTTGGGCGACGATTCAATGCTCATCGGCGCTGTCTCCCATCGCGGGCCGGGCTGGAGGATGATCCGCCGCCACAGGCCGGGGGCCAGATGGTATATGTGGTCTGGCTGGAATGCATGACTCTTCCCTTCTCGGAGCAGCCTATCGGAACGCGCAGGACGCTTCAATTCTCACTTCGGACAAGCAAGAGTGACTCACACAAAGACACGAAGATATTGTGCCTGAGGCGAAGCCTCCCTGTCCATCGGCGGTTGCGCCAGGTGCTGCATACGGGAAGGGGAACTCCACCTGCGGCGAGCGCTTCCCTCTTCGTGTCTTCGTGTGACAAATATAGATCACCCCTCGGCAAAGGCGAATGGCTCGGCAGCGCGGCGATAGTCGTCGGGCAATATCTCCCGCCCGATCGGCGGCACCGCGCGGGCGGTGCATTGGGCGCGGTGGCACAGGCGGCAGGTGACGCCGATCGGGGTGGCCGCCGCAGCCGCCGGGTCGAGACCCTCGGCATAGGCGAGCCTGGGCGCATGCTCGGCAGCGCAAGCCAGCGCAATGGCGCGGTGGATGCGCGGCCTGCCATAGCCGCCGCCGCCCGCCGTCACCATCCGCGCGATCGAGAAGAAGCGCTCGCCATCGGGCAGTTCGAGCCATTGGGTGACGATCTCGCCGGGTGCGGTGAACACCGAATGGACACTCCACAGCGGGCAGCCGCCGCCATGCCCGGCGAAGGGAAAGCCCGCACCGTCGAGCCGTTTGGAGACATTTCCGGCAGCATCGACCCGGATGAAAAAGAACGGCACGCGCTCCATCCCCGGTCTGCCCAGCGAGGTCAGCCGGTGCGCGGTCTGCTCGAAGCTGGTGCCGAACTGGCGGCTGAGCGCCTCTATATCGTAGCGGCGCGCTTCGACCGCTGCGGCGAACTTCGCATAGGGCATCAGCAGTGCCGCCGCGCCATATCCGGCAAGCGCGCGGCGGACCAGCACCGAGGCGGTTTCGCTGGCCAGGCTGGCGCCGCGGGTGATCCCGGAAATCTCGGCTCGCATGGCAGTATAGGCGATATGGACGGCGAGCTGATAGGCGCGGCTGGCACCGTCGAGCGCATCATCGATCAGCAGTTGTTCATTGTGCCGGTCATAGCGGCGGATCGAACCGGCCAGGACATCACCGGGCAGGAAACGGACTCTGGTGCCGCGCGCCTTGAGCCAGCTTTCTGCCCCGCCGGCCCCGGCAATCTCGGCGGCGAGGGCCTCGGCCTTGACGTCGACCACATCGAAATAGTTGCGCTGCGCGGCCGCGAAGCGGCGGGCCTCGCCCACTGGGTCTGCCCCCGCTGCCGCCCCGCCCTCGACGCGCTGTTCGGCCAGCACCTGCTGTTCGCGCTGATAGGCGCCATAGACGCGCAGCAGCGCCTCGCTGATACCGGGGAAATTGCTGGCGACATCGGCGACTTCCAGGGCAGGCAAATCGATATCGGCGAAGATCGGATCGCGCAGGGCATCGGCGAGGCGGCGGGCAAAGTCGCCGCCGTCGTCGCCTGCGAGATCGGCAATATCGAGCCGGTAGATGCGCGCCAGCCGCAGTAGCAGCGGCACCGTCAGCGGGCGCTGGTTGCGTTCGAGCAGGGCGACATAGGAGGGCGAGATCTCGAGATCGTCGGCCATCGCCTGCTGAGTCAGTCCGAGCTCACGGCGCAGCCGCTTGAGCCTTGGGCCGAGGTAGAGGGGTTGCGAATCAGCCATTTACCATAGTTTGTCATATTAATACAACTTTACAAGGAAAATCTGTAAAGTCTTACAGTCTGACTCCGCCGCATCTTGCCGCAGTGCACAACACACGATTAATCCAGACCTCACAAGCAATCGAGGAATTTTCGACGTGACCTACCAGCAGTCCATCATCGCAGCCGGCCAGGCCATCGGCCAGTTCCAGACCACCTGGAGCGGGATCGAACCGGAATCGGTCGCCCGCATGCAGCTGCAGAACCGCTTTCGCACCGGGCTCGACATCGCCCGCTACACTGCCTCGATCATGCGCCGCGACATGGCTGCCTATGATGCGGACCCGGCGCAATACACCCAGTCGCTCGGCTGCTGGCATGGCTTCATCGGCCAGCAGAAGCTGATTGCGATCAAGAAGCATTTCGGCACGACCAGGCGCAAGTATCTCTATCTCTCGGGCTGGATGATCGCTGCGCTGCGCAGCTCCTTCGGCCCGCTGCCCGATCAGTCGATGCATGAGAAGACCAGCGTTCCCGCACTGATCGAGGAGCTCTACACCTTCCTCAAGCAGGCCGACGCGCGCGAGCTGAGCCAGCTGTTCCGCGATCTCGACGCAGCACGCAATCGCGGCGATGCGATCGAGGCCAAGCGGCTCGAACATGCCATCGACAATTACGAAACCCACGTCGTGCCGATCATCGCCGACATCGACGCCGGTTTCGGCAATGCCGAGGCGACCTACCTCCTCGCCAAGAAGATGATCGAGGCCGGTGCCTGCGCTCTCCAGATCGAAAACCAGGTGTCCGACGAAAAGCAGTGCGGCCATCAGGACGGCAAGGTTACCGTGCCGCATGAGGACTTCCTCGCCAAGATCCGCGCCTGCCGCTATGCCTTCATGGAAATGGGCGTTGAGGACGGCATCATCGTTGCGCGCACCGATTCGCTGGGTGCAGGCCTGACCAAGCAGATCGCCTTCACCCGCGAGCCAGGTGACCTTGGCGACCAGTACAACAGTTTTCTCGATTGCGAGGAAGTGGACGGCGCGGGCAATCCCGGCGACGTGCTGATCAATCGCGGCGGCAGACTGATGCGCCCCAGGCGCCTGCCTTCGAACCTCTTCCAGTTCCGCCCCGGCAGCGGCGAGGACCGCTGCGTGCTCGATTGCATCACGTCATTGCAGAACGGCGCAGACCTGCTGTGGATCGAGACCGAAAAACCAAATATCGACCAGATCGCCGGCATGGTCGACCGCATCCGCGAAGTCGTGCCGGGCGCCAAGCTGTGCTACAACAACTCGCCCAGCTTCAACTGGACGCTGAACTTCCGCCAGCAGGTTTATGACCGCTGGGGGAAGGACGGCCTCGATGTCTCGGGCTATGACCGGGCCAAGTTGATGTCCATCGACTATGACGAGACCGAGCTGGCCGACGAAGCCGACGAATTCATCCGCACGTTCCAGAAGGAATCGGCGCGGCGGGCCGGCATCTTCCATCACCTCATCACCCTGCCGACCTATCACACAGCGGCGCTGTCGACCGACAATCTCGCGCGCGAATATTTCGGCGAACTCGGCATGCTCGGCTATGTCGCGAACGTCCAGCGCGCGGAGATCCGCCAGGGTATCGCCTGCGTGAAACACCAGAACATGTCGGGCAGCGACATCGGCGACGATCACAAGGAATATTTCGCCGGCGAAGCCGCACTCAAGGCGGGTGGCAAGGACAACACTATGAATCAGTTTGCCGCGTGATAGTTTTCGCCTGAAGGAGACTCACCATGGCTGCACCAATTCGCTCGAAAGTCCTTTTCTCGAACGAGGACTTCAAGCTCCTGAAGGAGGCGGTTCGCTTCTGGATCCAGAACCACGAGGAAAGTGAGCTCACCTCCAAATACGCGCATCTCTACCACCGTCTCGGGACCGCCGCCGGCAACCCCTGACGCGAATCCTTTCCTGGGGAGGAAAGCTTGGCCCGTCGCATCCACTCCCTGTGGTGCGGCGGGCCATTCTATTTGGGGGCTGGGGAAGAAGGGAATTATTCTCACGCGAAGAACGCGAAGAACGCGAAGGGCGCGAAGATGCTGGGTAGCGCCGCAGGCTTTTGAATCCCCTCAACGGCACCGCAATCAGGACCGTCCAATTCTAGAGGGGCTTCGCCCCAAGCAAAACCTCTTCGCGCCCTTCGCGTTCTTCGCGTGAGAAACCCTTCCCTTACTTTCCGCTTGACAATGTGAACCATATAGGTTATACGCCCGCCACCTTCATAACCGAAGGTCGAAAGGATCGGGGACGGGCGTGGCCAGTCCGCTTCCGTCCCTGACTTCCTTTGCCCGCTCATCCTGAGCGCGTCGAAGGGAGCGCGCGGCTGGCGCGGGTGACGGCGCAGTGGGGCGGTTACCCCAAGGCAAAGCCGAACCCACGCCGGAAGCGGCAAGACCGGATGATACACGGATAGCTACCGACCTGACATTCTGCGCCACCTCGCTGC
>JAHFPT010000347.1 GCA_023266625.1 Novosphingobium sp.
GCGGCGCGGTCATTGGGGGGTCTGGGGTTCCAATATGTGCAAGAGGTCGGATACCTCGATTGGCGCCGGCCCCCCTTCCCTTGTACAAGTCCCATCATGCCGTTCGCGGCAATCGGCCGCACTGCTCGCAGGCCCCGTTGCGCCGTCCCCGCGGGATGCGGCACTTTCCGTCGGAAAGTTTGCCGAATGCCGCCTAGCGTCTCCTACCCGAGCGTCGTGGCGGCGTATTCGTCATCACATCGTTTCGCGGGCTGAAGCAGGCGCGATCAGGGATACATCGTACAACTGCGGCGGCGCGAAGTTTCCCCGGGGAAACACGGTCTCTGACCGCTTTGATCGATCAGGCTTTTTATCCGCTCAAGGGTCCTTTCAGAGCAGGTTCTTTACCCCTACCCTACAAACCGCATCGATCGCCACGCTCCCAGGAGCTCAATCATACACTGTCAGGCATTACCTGTGACAAAAGCAAAACAGTCTCAAATATCAGAGCAGTTCGATCTGTTCCTGCCTTACATTTCGGACCTTCCCCTGCGCGACCAACGCGAGATGATGGAACGGCCATTCTTCAGCCTTGCAAAGTCAAAGCGCATCAAGCCGATTGACTACCAATCACCTGACGGCAAGTTGTGGGTCCATGTTTCGACCAACCCCGATTATGGCATGGCAACAATCTGGGACGCTGACATCTTGATCTACTGCGCTTCCACCCTTGCGGATATGGCGCGCCGCGGTGTGAATGATGTCCCACGCAAGCTACATCTAATGCCTTACGATCTACTCCGTGCTATTGGCCGCCCAACAACTGGCCGGGCTTACGAGCTGCTGGGCCAGTCGCTGGACCGGCTAGTCTCCACAACCGTCAAAACCAATATTCGGGCCGAAAATCGGCGTGAGGCGACCTTCAGCTGGCTGGACGGTTGGACGCAACTGGTCGATGAAAAAACCGAGCGCTCGCGAGGTATGACGATAGAGCTCAGCAACTGGTTCTATGAGGGTGTCCTCATGCAGGGCGGCATCCTATCGATCGATCGCGCTTATTTCGATATCACCAGTGGCAGAGAGCGTTGGCTATACAGAGTCGCTAGAAAGCACGCGGGCGGAGCTGGCGATGCGGGATTTGCAATATCCCTGCCTACCCTCTTCGAAAAATCAGGCGCCGAGGGGCAATATCGACGCTTCAAGTTCGAAATGTTGAAAATCGCGGAGCGCAACGAGCTTCCCGGTTATTCAGTCACGATTGAGGCGCTTCCCAGCAAGCGCGAACCGAGCCTCCGCATGCGCCGTCGCTCTGAGGCGGACGCCAAACGAAACGCGCGACCACCGAAAGGGCAGGGGCCACGTCGCCCTGAGGCAAGGTCCGGCAGCACAGACATCAACGAAGCGGCGGACGAAATTCCGGCGACCGCGCCGCAGCTCTCCCGAGAAGCGGACCCCGCACAGACATTTGACGTCCGCAACTTGGTCCGAAAAACCATCACTAGCCTATCTTCGAAAGCCACTGAGGGGTTTGTTACAGACGCGACGCTGCAGACTCTGCGTGCCGAATGCCCTGGCTGGGACTATCAAAATCTTCACATGCTCTTCCGAGAGTGGATCGACGGCGATCCCTCGCGGACCCCAGTAAACTATCAAAACGCTTTTCTCGGTTTCGTCAGGAAATATGACAAGGCGAACCGCCACACGCTCCGGGGATGATGATCTGGTCGACGCAGCGCCTGTTAAGACTCAGATTCTACCGGCATCAGTTCAATCGCCTGTTGAACCGACGAGCGCACCATTTTGCTATCGCCGGTTGCTATCGGCGTTCCCGAAGTGTCGGGCCTGAGCGATCAACGCTGCTAGCTGTGGGCTTCGCCGCGAGGAACGATGTTTTTCCGGCGTTCTCTTGAACGTCTATTCGACGATGTACGCGGGAATTGATTCAAATGTACCCTCGGCTCGGCTGCCCCCCGGAGGCTTTCGACACATCAAGAACGAATCACGGCACTGCGGGAACCGATGGTCGACACATCAGGAACGAAATGCTCGACATTTCGGGAACACTACATCGACACTTCCGGAACGGCATTTGAAAATGAATCCTGCCAGAACAACAGCTTACAAACAGTTTTAGGACAGCTAACTGTCTAACACCTAAAGAAACCAATCTAACAGGCAAGATTTCTCTTTTTCTTCAATAGGATAAAAGAAGCGAGTCCGAAGCGGGCATCTCGCACGAATACCAACATACCACTGCTCGACCGGGTTCCCAGAGCAACGAGTCCGATCGCTTTAACGGCGATCTTCGGATATTTCGCGAGCCCAACGGGACAGGCTATATCCGCAAAGTCATGCTTGCGTCGCCGGAGTACCGGGATATTGCGGGGCAGGGCAGAACACCGGATCCTCGCGATCCGGGAGAGCTGTGAAACAACCGTGGCATTCACCCGAATGAACTACATCCCCTGCTGGGCTTCCCTCGGCGCCCACTGCCATGACCAACTTGTGATCCCCGTCGGCGTTGCCACCCTTCTGATCGCTCAAGACAATGTCTCCTAAAGCCGACGCGCCCCGCAGCACCGCCACCAAAATATGGATTGGGCGAAGGCGCTCCACGCTCGAGTGGAGATGGTGCTAACCTTAGACGCCCCCAGACGGTCGAGAGGGAAGCGGGATCGAGGGTGTGATGCTGCCGAGGGTGCAACCACGCAGGAGATTCGAGATGACGACCTCTCCAAGCGGCTAATCGTGCCGACCAACAACAGCAAAACCGACCCCCCTAGCTGGGGGGATACCTCCAGACCGGCATTCCACGATAGCCTCACGGTCTCGATCCTGGGCAACTCCGCCCTGAGACGAGATCCTCGGCAACCCGACAGCAGCTGAATAACCGCTCGTCGCCGCCAAGTAGACGCAGTGAGGAGGTTGCATGATCAATTTTGCCAAATTCGAGATTATCGGACGGATCGGTGAGATCGACGCCAAGCCCAAGGTCACGAGCATCTCAGTATGCGCGAACTATCGCCGCCGGGCAGAAGGCGACCAGTGGATCGAGGATAACTACTGGAACCGCGTCGTCATTTTCAGCGACGGCCAGCGAAAATATATTGATGAGAAGGCCCAGATCGGCGATCTCGTGCGGATCGCCGGACGGCTCCGTGACACCTCCTACGAGCGCGACGGCACCACCCACTACACAACCGACCGGATCGTCGAAGAGTTCGGTGTCCTCGCGGCAAAGGCCGCCTAGGCCGTAGGAGGCAAGCGCCGATCGGCTAAGAGGGGAGGGGGCATGCGCGGGGCGAACCTAAATCTTCGACAGGAGTTTCGCTTATGCCAGCCACCATCGACGCAGCGGTTCGCGCCAAGCAGATCGTCGAGGGCCTGGGCGGACGCTGGTCTGGATCGCGCGGCGAGTGCCGCTGCCCCGCCCATGACGATCATTCCCCCAGTCTTTCGGTCCGCCTCGGCACCAAGGCGATCCTGTTCAAATGTTTTGCGGGATGCACATCGACCGATATCCTCAAGGCTCTCGATCGTCAGGGTTTGCACGATCGAGAGCCGGTCCATGTCGAACCGCGCGCGCCCTCACGCGATCTGAGCGGTTTGGCCAGGTCATTATGGCAGCGCAGCATACCCATCGCCGGCACACCGGTTGAAGCCTATC
>JAHFPT010000348.1 GCA_023266625.1 Novosphingobium sp.
TTCTATCCCGAAATCAGCGACAATCTGCGCGGGGAAATCGCTCGCTTCAAGGTCAAGCTTTCCGGCCTGCCCGATGATGCGGCGTTCAAATATCCGGCCGAGCTGTCGGGCGGCATGAAGAAGCGCGCCGGCCTCGCGCGGGCGCTGGCGCTCGATCCCGAACTGCTGTTCCTCGACGAGCCGACCTCCGGCCTCGATCCGATCGGCGCCGCCGCCTTCGATCTGCTGACGCGCGAATTGCAGGAAACGCTGGGCCTCACCGTGTTCCTGATTACTCATGATCTCGATACGCTTTACGAGATTTGCGACCGGGTGGCGGTGCTGGCGGACCGGAAGGTGATTGGCGTCGGCACCATCCCCGAACTGCTGGCGCTGGACCACCCCTGGATTCAGGAGTATTTCAACGGCCCCCGCGGCAGAGCCGCGAAAGACAGCCAGGAACGCGGCAGAGCCGCGAAAGATAGCCAGGAACGCGGGCGGGCAGCCAAGGTCTCAGCGGACCGCGCCAAGGCTTTGCCCGATGTCGCCAAGGCTTTGCCCGATGTCGCCAAGGCGATGGACAATTCGCGAAAGTCAGGGGCATAAGCCGGGGCGATGGAAACCAAAGCCAATCATGTCTTTGTCGGCGCGGTCACGCTGGCGCTGCTCGCCGGGCTGGCGGCCTTCTTCGTCTGGATCGCGCGACTGAACGAGGGCGACCAGAAGCGCTACGACATCTTCTTCAAGCAATCGGTCAATGGTTTGGTCAAGGGATCGCAGGTGACTTTCTCGGGCGTGCCGATCGGCAAGATCGACCGGATCGAACTGTGGCCGACCGATCCGAGCTTTGTGCGGGTGCGGATCAGCGTCGAACGGGCAGTGCCGATCCTGATTGGCACCTCCGCGACGATGCAAAGCAGTTTTACCGGTACCGGCGAAATTCTGCTCGAAGGCGCGGTCAAGGGTGCGCCGCCGATCGAGTGCCCCGAAGAAGACCCCAAGTCGCTGTGCCCCGAAGGCGTGCCGGTGATCCCGACCAAGCGCGGCGGGCTGGGCGCTATCCTCAACAGCGCGCCCTTGCTGCTCGACCGGCTGGCGACCCTCTCGGAGCGGCTCAACACCCTGCTGTCGGACGAGAACCAGGCGGCGTTCAAGGGTATCCTCGCCAACACCAACACCCTCACCGGTCATCTTGCCGAGGCTTCCCCGCAATTGAAGACCACGCTGGTCGATTTGCAGTCCACCCTGAAACAGGCAACGGCGACGCTTGCCAGCTTCGATAAGGTTGCAGGTTCGGCCAATGCGCTGCTTGGCGACGAGCAGGGCTCGCTGGCGCGTGAGCTGCGCGGCACGTTGCATTCGGCGCAGGGGGTGGCCGACGAGCTCACTGCGACCTTGAGCGATGCCAGGCCCGCCGCCCGGCGGCTGTCGGCTTCGACCCTGCCTGAAGCCGAAGCGGCGCTGCGCGAATTGCGCGCTGCCACGCGGTCGCTGCGCAGCATCACCGAGAAGATCGACGAACAGGGGGCCGGGGCGCTGACCAGCGGTTCGAAACTGCCGGATTACAAGCCATGAGAATAGGGCCATGAAAGTGCGGGCGATGGGGCAAAGGGCAAAATATGGTGCGGCCATTGTGGCGCTGGCGCTGCTGGCGGGCTGCATCAGCCTGGGCGGCAAGGCACCGAAGATTCTGCTCGGATTGACCGCCGAGAAGACCGCCGCTGCCGGCACCATGACCGGAGGCAAGGTCAGCGATGCGCTGCTGGTGCTCGATCCCCAGGTCGAACGGAAACTCGATGTGCTGCGCGTGCCGGTTCAGGTCGACGATACGCGGATCGCCTATCTGCAGGATGCCACTTGGGTCGAGCGCCCGGCCCGCCAGTTCCGCCATCTCCTCGCCGAAACCATACGCGCCAAGGGACAGCGTCTGGTGATCGAGGCGAATGACGATACCAGCGGCAGCAAGAATGTTCTCGCGGGCAGGCTGATCGACATGGGCTATGATGCGCGCAGCCAGTCGGTGGTGTTGCGCTTCGATGCGCTGCGTGAGGATGGCAAGGGAGCGGTTGTGGCGCGGCGTTTTGAAGCAGTGGTGCCGGGAGTTTCGCCCAAGGCGGTAGCAGTGGGGGCTGCGCTGAACCGGGCGGCGAACGATGTGGCGGCGCAGGTGGCGGATTGGGTGGGGTGATGAGCCAATTGGCAAGGCGTCCCTGAGATTTGGGCAACTTGTCGGGCACCTCGCCGATTCACCGGGCTATTATTTCGGTCGACACCTGCTGCAAACAGTGGTATCAAAAGGTATTACTTTTTGGAAGGCCGGATCATGGCTGTCTCGGTGAAAATCGATGATGTGCTCAAGGGCCGCGTTCAGCACCTGGCTGTCGCGCGGCAACGCTCATCGCATTGGATCATGCGCGAAGCCATCGCCCGCTATGTTGATCAGGAAGAAGCGCGCGAAAATGTGAAGCAGGCGGCGGTTGCGGCATGGGAAGGCTATCAGCAGACTGGCCTGCACGCGACCTTCGAGGAAGCCGACGCCTGGCTCGCCGAACTTGAAAGCGGCAAGCCGGCCGAACCGCCCAAATGCCATCCCTAAGTTTTTGGCCCCTAAGTTTTTGGCCATGAAATGGACCCCACAGGCGCTGGCCGATGTCCAGCGACTGCACCGGTTCCTCGCCGACAAAAACCCCGACGCGGCGATCCGCGCAGTGCAAACGATCCGCGCAGGCGTCAAAATCCTCGCCACGCAGCCGCGCATCGGCCATCCCGCCGAAGACATGGACCCCGAATACCGCGAGTGGCTGATCCCCTTTGGCCAGAGCGGCTATCTTGTGCTGTATCGCGTTGATGCGGGGGCGGCGGTACTGCTGGCGGTGCGGCATGGGCGCGAAGCGGGGTATGGGGTTTAGGCGGATTGGGTGGGGCTGGCTTGAGGCGCTTCTCGACAAAATCCCCGATGCGCGTTAGCTTGCGCGAGAATGACGGAGACGGACATGGCTGAATGGATTGTGCGCGCGGACTACGATCCTGAAGCAAAAAGCTGGTATGTCTTTGACAGCGACGTTCCTGGGCTTGCAACCGGCGCGGACACACTCGAAGAGCTTGAAGCTAAGCTGCCCGGCATGATCATGGAGTTGCTTGAACTCAACGCAGATCTCTTCGACGATAAATCGCGCATTACCGGCCCGCACAGCTTCCGCCTCGTCGCCCACCACGAGGCTTTCCGCGCAATCGCCGCCTGATGGCGAGCGGCTATGCCAAGCGGGTAAAGGAAATCCTGGCCGAACATGGCTGCACCTTCGTGCGTCATGGAAAAGGCGATCATGACCTCTGGCAAAGCCCGATTTCAAACACCCGCTTCGTCGTCGATGCGAAAATACCCTCGCGGCATCTGGCGAACGCGGTGCTGCGGCAGGCGGGGATCAGGATGAAGGTGGAGTAGGGGGGTGTTTGAGGCCACTGAAAGAATGCCTTGTGGCGCTGTAGTATGGCTTGATCCCGCATATCGGGCCGCAGCAGCAAAGGGGGGCAGAAAAGCTCTGTGAACCGCCCCGGGATTGCCGGAGGCCATTTGGTTTAAGTTACGCGGCCATGGGGACATCGTCCAGCATAGCGTAGTATCGTTGTTCGGCTTCGGCGGGCGGGATGTTGCCGACGGGTTCC
>JAHFPT010000349.1 GCA_023266625.1 Novosphingobium sp.
GCCTATGACGCCGGCCTCATCGGCAAGAACGCCTGCAAATCGGGCTATGATTTCGACGTCTTCGTCCATCGCGGCGCGGGCGCTTACATCTGCGGCGAAGAGACCGCGATGCTGGAAAGCCTCGAGGGCAAGAAGGGCCAGCCCCGGCTCAAGCCGCCATTCCCGGCGGGCGCGGGGCTTTATGGCTGCCCGACCACAGTGAACAACGTCGAATCGATCGCCGTCGCCCCGATGATCATGCGGCGGGGCGCCTCATGGTTTTCATCGTTCGGGCGGGAAAACAACAAGGGCACCAAGCTGTTCCAGATTTCGGGCCATGTCGAAAAGCCCTGCGTCGTCGAAGAGGCAATGGGCATCCCGTTCCGCGAGCTGATCGAGCGCCACTGCGGCGGCATTCGCGGCGGCTGGGACAATCTGCTCGCGGTGATCCCCGGCGGCTCCTCTGTGCCGCTGGTCCCCGCCGACAAGTGCTTCGACATGCCGATGGATTTTGACGGCTGTAAGGAACAGGGCTCGGGCCTCGGCACCGCCGCCGTCATCGTCATGGACAAGAGCACCGACATCGTCCGCGCCATTTCGCGGCTGAGCTATTTCTACAAACACGAGTCATGCGGCCAGTGCACCCCCTGCCGCGAGGGCACCGGCTGGATGTGGCGCGTGATGGAACGCCTGCGCACTGGCGACGCCGAGGTCGAGGAAATCGACATGCTGCAACAGGTGACCAAGCAGGTCGAAGGCCACACCATCTGCGCGCTGGGCGATGCGGCGGCCTGGCCGATCCAGGGGCTGATCAGGCATTTCCGGCCCGAGCTGGAGCGGCGGATTGCGGAGAATGTTAGGGAGGCGGCGGAGTGACAATCACCACCCCACTCACCAACCCCGTCACCCCGGACTTGATCCGGGGTCCCGCTTTTCTTTGCGGCCTATCGCCCGGAGGCAACGTCGAAAAAGGCAGCTGGACCCCGGATCAAGTCCGGGGTGACGAAATAGGAAGAATTCGTCTTCTTCGCGCCTTCGTGCCTTCGCGTGAGTTAATCTCTTTTGAGGTCTCACGCGAAGCCGCGAAGTCGCGAAAGATGGTGTGGGAGGCGGCAGAGTGAGCAAGCGTCCCATAGCGATTACCGTCTTCGCACTATATCTACTGATCGTTTTCGGCCTCTCGACGGTTGGCAGCCTGTATGGGGCGGTCAAGGCATTACCTCCGTATTCGAGTTCAGAATGGCTCGTGCTAGCGCTTCCTAAAGTAATTGCGCTCTGTGCAGGGATTGCATTCTGGAGGATGCTCAGGGCAGGTGCGTGGCTATGGATTGCTTCCGTCGTTGGAGGATGGGGGCTGGCGTTCGGTATGGGAACTGGCTTCTTCCCGACATTCAGCGTCGCACTAGCCGTCACAAGTTTGATCTTGGCGGCTTCAATTTGGGTGATCTACTCGAATTGGGACAAGTTGTTGCCATGGAATGCTGCCCAAATAATTGAAGGGGCAAGCAATGCCTAAACTCACCGTAGACGGCATCGAACTCGAAGTCCCACAGGGCGCTACCGTCCTGCAGGCATGCGAACTCGCGGGCAAGGAAATCCCGCGGTTCTGCTATCACGAGCGGCTCAGCATTGCCGGCAATTGCCGCATGTGCCTGGTCGAAGTCGCGCCGGGGCCGCCCAAGCCGCAGGCCTCCTGCGCGCTGCCTGCTGCAGAAGGCCAGATGATCCGCACTGACAGCGAAATGGTCCGCAAGGCGCGCGAGGGGGTGATGGAATTCCTGCTCATCAACCACCCGCTCGATTGCCCGATCTGCGATCAGGGCGGCGAATGCGATCTGCAGGATCAGGCGATGGCCTATGGGCGCGGCAAGTCGCGCTATGACGACAACAAGCGCGCCGTCACCGAGAAATACATGGGCCCGCTGATCAAGACAGTGATGACCCGCTGCATCCATTGCACCCGCTGCGTGCGCTTCTCCGAGGAGGTCGCCGGGGTCGATGAAATCGGCGCGCTCTATCGCGGCGAGGATATGCAGATCACCACTTATCTCGAAAAAGCCGCGAGCCACGAGATGTCGGCCAATGTCATCGACCTGTGCCCGGTCGGCGCGCTGACTTCGCGGCCCTATGCTTTCGAGGCGCGGCCCTGGGAGCTTTCGAAGACCAACGGCATTGATGTTTCCGACGCCTGTGGCGCGAATATCCGCATCGACAGCCGCGGCCGCGAAGCGCTGCGCATCCTGCCGCGGCTGAACGAGGACGTGAACGAGGAGTGGATCTCCGACAAGGCGCGCTATCTGGTTGACGGGCTGATGCACCGCCGCCTCGACCGGCCCTGGCTGCGCAAGAATGGAAAGCTGGTGGCAGTGAGCTGGGACGAGGCTTTTGCCGCGATTGCCAGGGTCAAGCCGGGCAAGAGCGTCGCGGCAGTGGCGGGCGACATGGTCGATTGCGAGACGATGTTTGCCGCCAAGAAGCTGGTCGGCGCGCTGGGATCGAGCCTGCTTGAAGGCCGCCAGACTGGCATGGATTACGACACCACGAACCTCGCGGCGGTGAACTTTAATTCGGGGCTGGCCGGGATCGAGAACGCCGATGCGATCCTCATCATCGGCAGCGAGGTCCGCACCGAAGCACCGCTGGTCAATGTCCGGCTGCGCAAGGCGGTCAAGCGCGGGGCGAGGGTGGCGCTGGTCGGGCCGGAGTGGGAGACTACCTTCGGCGGCTTGTTCCTGGGCGAAGACCTGTCGGTTCTGGACAAGCTGCCGAAGGAAGTGGTGGATGCAATGGCCAAGTCGGAACGCCCTGCGATTATCGTCGGCGGCGGGGCGATTGCCAAAGGTGCTATTCCTGCGGCGCTGGCGCTGGCGGATAAATTCAAGCTGGTGCGAGATGGCTGGAATGGCTTCAATGTGCTGCATCTCGCCGCCGCGCGCATGGGCGGGCTGATGCTCGGTTTTGCCCAGAAGGGCGGCATTGCCGATCTCGTGAAGGCCAAGCCCAAGCTGCTGCTCTCGCTCGGCGCGGATGAGCTGGATTACACGAAATTCGCTGGCAGCATCGTGGTCTACATCGGCCACCACGGCGACAAGGGTGCCCATGCGGCGGACGTGATCCTGCCCGCAGCCGCCTTTACCGAGAAGGCCGGAACTTACGTCAACACCGAGGGCCGCGTGCAATTCGCCGAGCAGGCCGTGTTCGCACCGGGCGATGCGCGTGAGGATTGGACGATTTTGCGGGCCTTGGCCGATGCGCTGGGGGTTTCAGTTGGTTTCGACAGCTTCGAGGAACTGCGCGCGGCGATGGTAGCCGAAGTTCCGGCGCTTGGGATTGAGGGGCTGGCGGACTACGGCTCCAAGCTCCCTAAGGGCAAGGCTGGAGCGAAAGGCGTGGTCGGCTATCCGGTCCAGGATTTCTACCTCACCAACGCGATCTGCCGCGCCAGCGAGACGATGCAGCGCTGCTCGGCGGAATTGCTGCATGGCCAGGAATTTGCGGAGGCGGCGGAATGAGGCTCTTCCCCATCACCACAAACCGTTCGTCCCGAGCGAAGTCGAGGGACCTGTTCGAGCGTAGCCGAGAACCGATTGCGCAGAGGGGCCTCGGCTTCGCTCGGCCAAATCCCTCGACTTCGCTCGGGACGAACGGGGGTGGGGG
>JAHFPT010000162.1 GCA_023266625.1 Novosphingobium sp.
TGGAAGACAGAGGGACTGAAACAAGCGCTCGACAAATGGGGCTTCGATGCGGCCTTCGGCGGCGCGCGGCGCGACGAGGAAAAGAGCCGCGCCAAGGAGCGCATCTTCTCGTTTCGCACCGCCAGCCACGGCTGGGACCCGAAGAACCAGCGGCCCGAGCTGTGGAATCTTTACAACGCCAAAAAGAACAAGGGCGAGAGCATCCGCGTCTTCCCGATCTCGAACTGGACCGAGCTCGACGTGTGGCAATATATCCACCTCAACGACATTCCGATTGTCCCGCTCTATTTCGCCGCCAAGCGCCCGACAGTGGAGCGCGACGGCATGCTGCTGATGGTCGATGACGACCGCTTCCCGCTTGCCCCCGGCGAAGTGCCGGTCGAACGCTCGATCCGCTTCCGCACGCTGGGCTGCTATCCGCTGACCGGTGCGGTGGAGAGCACCGCATCGACCCTGCCGGAGATCATCCAGGAAACCTTGCTGACCACCACCTCGGAACGCCAGGGCCGCGCCATCGACAAGGATGCTGGCGGGGCCGGTATGGAGAAAAAGAAGCAGGAGGGGTATTTCTGATGAACCCCTTTAGATTGTTCACGCAGAGGTGCGGAGATGCGGAGATATATTTCGCGCAGAGACCGCAGAGGACGCAGAGACATAGCGCTCGCGGCGAAGCCGTTTTTCAAAATGAAGTAGAAGCCGGAGGCAGACCAGGATTGAAGTGGAATGCCTGCGGCGCGCGCCACATCTTTGCGTCCTCTGCGGTCTCTGCGCGAAATATATCTCCGCATCTCCGCGTCTCCGCGCCTCCGCGTGAAATTGGTCGAAGGGCCCAGGAATATGCCATGGGGAAAATGTCATGAGCGACACCACTACCGACCCCATCTACGTCACCGAAAGCCTCATCGCCGAGGACATCGACGCCTATCTTGACCAGCACCAGCACAAGACCATGCTGCGCTTCATCACCTGTGGGTCGGTCGATGACGGAAAATCGACGCTTATCGGGCGCTTGCTCTATGATTCGAAGATGATCTTCGAAGATCAGCTCGACGCGCTCACCGCCGATTCAAAGAAGGTCGGCACCCAGGGCCAGGAGATCGATTTCGCTCTCCTCGTCGACGGCCTCGCCGCAGAGCGCGAGCAGGGCATCACCATCGATGTAGCCTATCGCTTTTTCAACACCGAGAAGCGCAAATTCATCGTCGCCGATACGCCGGGCCATGAGCAATATACCCGCAATATGGTCACCGGCGCCTCGACCGCCGACCTCGCGGTGATCCTGATCGATGCGCGCAAGGGCGTGCTGGTGCAGACGCGCCGCCACAGCTATCTTGCCCACCTGATCGGCATCAAGAACCTGGTGCTGGCGGTCAACAAGATGGACCTGGTCGATTATAGCCAGGAGGTGTTTGACAGCATCGTCGCCGACTACGCCGCGTTTGCCAAATCGATCGGCATTGAGCATTTCGTCCCCATGCCGATCTCCGGATTCAAGGGCGACAACATCATCGGCCCGTCGGAAAACACGCCGTGGTACACTGGCCCGAACCTGATCGAGCATCTTGAGTCGGTCGAAGTCAATTCGGCCATCGATGCCGCCAAGCCGTTCCGCATGCCGGTGCAATGGGTCAACCGCCCGAACCTCGATTTCCGGGGCTTTTCGGGCCTGATCGCAACTGGTTCGGTGAAGCCGGGGGATGCGATCCGGGTGCTGCCTTCGGGCAAGACCAGCACGGTTTCGCGCGTAGTCACCATGTCTGGCGATCTCGATGAGGCCCAGGCTGGACAATCGGTCACCATCTGCTTCGCCGACGAGGTCGATTGCTCGCGCGGCGATGTCATCGCCATTGCTGACAATCCGCCCGAAACCGCTGACCAGTTCGAGACCACCCTGGTCTGGATGGCCGACGAGCGGCTCCACGTCGGCCGCGCCTATTGGCTCAAGCTCGGCACGCAGATGGTCTCGGCGACGGTCCATGCACCGAAATATACCATCAACGTCAATACTATGGAGCACATGGCTGCCAAGACACTTGATCTGAACGCCATCGGTGTTGCCGAAATCGTCACCGACAAGCCGATTGTGTTCGAGGCTTATGCCGATAACCGCACGTTGGGTGGTTTCATCCTGATCGACAAGATGACCAATGGCACGGTCGCCGCCGGCATGCTGCACTTCTCGCTGCGCCGCTCGCAGAACGTTCACTGGCAGGCGCTCGACATTTCCCGTGAGGCGCATGCCGTGCTCAAGAACCAGAAGCCTGCGGTGCTGTGGTTCACCGGGCTCTCCGGCTCGGGCAAATCGACCATAGCCAATCTTGTCGAGAAGAAGCTGCACCGGATGAACCGGCATACCTTCCTGCTCGACGGTGACAATGTCCGCCACGGACTCAACAAGGACCTTGGCTTCACTGAGGAAGACCGCATCGAGAATATCCGCCGGGTCGGCGAGGTCGCCAAGCTGATGACCGACGCCGGGCTGATCGTTATCACTGCCTTCATTTCGCCGTTCCGTGCGGATCGTGAGATGGTTCGCTCGATGCTGCCCGAAGCCGAGTTCATCGAGGTGTTCATTGATACGCCGCTGGCCGTTGCCGAGGAGCGCGACGTCAAGGGACTCTACAAGAAGGCGCGCAGCGGCGAGCTCAAGAACTTCACCGGCATCGACAGTCCTTATGAAGCACCGACCAAGCCGGAAATCCGCGTGGATACGACCGCGATGACGGCGGAAGAGGCCGCGACGCTGATTGTCGACACATTGCTGGGTGACGCTTGACCTAATACCTCCCCGGCCCTTCGACTAGCTCAGGAGGGGAGGGGGACCACCCGCAGGGTGGTGGAGGGGTCCCGCCCTCCTGAGCATTCTTGGATATTGGAGTGGTGGGACCCCTCCGTCACGCGCTTTGCGCGCGCCACCTCCCCGTTCCGGGGAGGTATTTGGGAGAAGTCACAGATGACCGACGCCGAACTTGCTGCCCATCTCGCCGACGTCGCCGGCAAATTGCTGATCGACATTCGCGAATCCGGCATGCTTTCGCTCAAGGCGCTCGGCAAGGCAGGGGATGCCACCGCCAACCAGTTCCTCGTCCATGCCCTGCGCGAACAGCGTCCCGATGACGGGCTGCTGTCCGAGGAGGAAAAAGACAATCCCGAGCGCCTGGGCAAGAGCCGGGTCTGGATTGTCGATCCGGTCGACGGCACCCGGGAATATGGCGAGGCGCTGGCCAATGGCTGGAGGACCGACTGGGCGGTCCATGTCGCCCTGGCGATTGACGGCGTGGCGCATACGGGGGCCGTGGCCTTGCCGGGTCTCGGCGTGGTCTTGCGCACGGACAGGCTCGAAGACGTTCCCCCTGCGCCGTCCAAGTTGCGCATGCTCGTCAGCCGCACGCGCCCGGCCAGAGAAGCGACCGAGGTCGCGCAGAACATCGGCGCCGAACTCGTGCCGATGGGCTCGGCCGGCGCGAAGGCGATGGCCGTGGTGCGCGGCGAGGCGGATATCTACCTGCATTCGGGCGGCCAGTATGAATGGGACAGCTGCGCCCCTGCCGCTGTGGCGCTGGCCCACGGGTTGCACTGCTCGCGCATCGACGGCTCGCCGCTGATTTACAACCAGGCCGATGTCTACATGCCCGACCTGCTGATCTGTCGCAAAGAGCATGCGGAAATGGTGCTGGCGCAAGTCGCCGCGCTCGCTGCCTGACACGCTGTCTGATACGGGATGCCTGACGCACAGTTTTGCTTGCGTCCCACCCTGCCCTTGCGCCATTGCATCGATCAGCAATTGACTCGCCAAGCGGGCATTTCAACCGAGAGGAGCAATGATGTTTTCTGCAATCCTGATCGAAAAGACCGATGACGGCCAGACCTGCGGCCTCAAGCAGCTCGATGACAGCCAGCTGCCCGAAGGCGATGTCACCATCGATGTTGCCTATTCGACGGTCAACTACAAGGATGGGCTGGCCATGACCGGCACCGGCCCGGTGGTCCGCCGCTGGCCGATGGTTCCCGGGATCGATCTGGTCGGCACGGTGCGCGACAGCAGCAATTCCGGCTGGAAGCCCGGCGATCAGGTCGTGCTCAATGGCTGGGGCGTAGGCGAAGGCCATTGGGGCGGACTGGCGCAGGTCGCTCGCCTGAATGGCGAATGGCTGGTGCCGCTGCCGCCCGGGTTCAGCCCGCAGCAGGCTATGGCGATAGGCACGGCGGGCTATACGGCTGCGCTATGCGTCGAAGCTCTGGTCAATGCCGGCGTAACGCCGGATCGGGGCGAGGTGCTGGTGACCGGCGCGACCGGCGGAGTGGGCAGTTTCGCGGTGGCTTTGCTCAAGAAAGCGGGTTTCACGGTGGCGGGATCGACCGGCAAGGCGTCGGAGCATGCCTATCTGACGCAGCTTGGCGCGGATTCTATTATTGAGCGTGCGGAACTTTCCGAACCGGGCAAGCCCCTGCAGCGCGAACGCTGGGCGGGGGTCATTGATTCGGTCGGTAGCCACACTCTGGTCAACGCCATTGCCCAGACCAAATATCGCGGCGTGGTCGTTGCCTGCGGTCTGGCACAGGGCGCTGACTTTCCGGCGACTGTGATGCCCTTCATCCTGCGCGGCGTCTCGCTGCTTGGCAGCGACAGCGTGATGTGCCCCAAGGGACCGCGCATGGCCGCCTGGAATCGGCTCGATCGCGATCTCGACCGGTCGCTGATCGGGGTGATCGGGGCGGAAGTCGGGCTGTCGGAGGCGATGCAGGCCGGGGCCGATATTGTCGCTGGCAAGATTCGCGGGCGGGTGATCGTCGATGTGAATCGGTAGTGCTTCCCCTCCCCTTCAGGGGAGGGGATCGAGGGGTGGGGGCTGTCGTCCGGGCATTCCGCCTGGGGGGATAAACCCCACCCCAACCCCTCCCCTAAAGGGGCGGGGCTTAAGAATAGGGAGAGAAAACATGGCAGATGCAGGTACCAACGAAGGTCCGGTGATGGACCTCAGCGATGTCGACCCCAGGGTCGGCGATCTCGTCGGCGGCGGGCAGCTTTATGAGCCTTGCGCCAAGTCGGATATCCGCCGCTGGGTGATGGCGATGGATTATGTCAATCCGCTGCACTGGGATCAGGAATTCGCCAAGACCACCAAATTCGGCGATATCGTTGCGCCGCAGTCGATTGCCGTCGCGCTCGATTACGGCCATGGCTGCCAGCCCGCCTGCGTCGGCCATATCCCCGGCAGCCATTTGATCTTCGGCGGCGAGGAATGGTGGTGGTATGGCACGCCGGTGCGGCCCGGCGACAAACTGTTCCAGGAGCGGCGGTTCTACGATTACAAAGTGACCGACACCAAATTTGCGGGGCCGACGATGTTCTCGCGCGGGGATACCACTCACCGTAACCAGAACGGCGCACTGATCGCCAAGGCACGTTCGACTGCGATCCGCTATCTGGCGGCGGAGGCCGAGCGGCTGGGCATGTATGATGCCACGGCGGGTGAGCTCAAGCGCTGGACCAAGCAGGAATTGGCCGAGGTCGATAAGGTCCGCCACCAATGGCTGATGTCGAACCGCGAAGGCAAGTCGCCGCATTGGGAGGAAGTTTCGATCGGCGACAAGCTGCCGCGCCGCGTCATCGGGCCGCACTCCATCGCCAGCTTCACCACGGAATACCGCGCCTTCCTGTTCAACATTTGGGGGACTTTCCACTGGACCGCGCCCGAAGGCGTCAAGGACCCGTGGATCAACCAGGATCCGGGCTGGGTCGATGGCTTCGGCTTCGATGAGAAGCTCGCCGAAGTCGATCCGCGTGCGCGCGACGGTCTCTATGTCGGCCCTTCGCGCGGGCATATCGACGATAGCTATGCCAGCGAAGTCGGCATGAGCCGCGCCTATGGCTATGGCGCGACGATGGCGGCGTGGAACACCGACTATCTCGCCTTCTGGGCCGGGCATGACGGCATGGTCCGCCACGCCAAATCCGACTTCCGCACCCCTGCCTTTGAAGGCGATGTCACCTTCTTCGATGGCGAGGTGGTCGACAAGATCGAGAACTCGCAGTGGGGCTTTCCGGTGGTCCAGATAAAGGTCAAGCTGACCGACCAGAACGGCAAGACTGTGGTCAGCTCGCTCAACGAAGTCGAGCTGCCGTATTGAGTGTCATTGCTCTCAGATCCGCTCATGCTGAGCTTGTCGAGCCGAAGGCGGGCCTTGCCCAACCACCGGGTTGTCAGGCGATGGCTGAGTGCGCACGAGGGTCCTTCGACAAGCTCAGGATGAGCGGGAACTAGAGGGGAGAGCAGAAGTTTTGGGAGAGATGATAAGTTCGGTTCAGGTCGAGGACGGCCTGTCCATCTCGCGCGGCATTCCGTTGTCCGAGGAAGAAGGCATCGGCGCGCTGACGCTGGGCGGTTATGTGCGCGAGATTGCCGCGAAGTTCGGTCCGAATGAGGCCGCGATGATTGACGTCGACGGCAAGGCCGTGCGCTGGACTTATGACGATCTTCTGGACCGCGCGATGGCCGTGGCGCGTTCACTGGTGGCCTGCGGAGTCGGCAAGGGCACCCGGGTCGGCATCCTGGTTACCAACCGGCTCGAATTCCTCGCCTGCCTGTTCGGCACCGGCCTGATGGGCGGTGTCGCGACGACGATCAGCACTTTCTATACGTCGAACGAGCTTGACGATGTGCTGAAAGTTTCGGCCTGCTCGGTACTGTTGCTTGAGCGCAAGGTCCTTAAAAAGGACTTTGGCGAAATGCTGGCCGAGCTCGAACCGCAAGTCGCCAGTGCAGCGCCCGGCAAGCTCGCCTCTCTGCGATTTCCCTTCTTGCAGCATCTGGCGATGGTCGATACCGATGACGGCTTCGGCGCAATCGAAGGCTGGAGCACATTTCTCGCGCGGGGCGAAGCAGTGTCGACCGATCTGGTCGATGCCATGAGTGCAGCCGTCGCCCCGAGTGATCCGGGGCTGCTCAAATTCTCCTCGGGAAGCACCGGCAAGGTCAAGGGCATCCTGAGCGCCCATCGCGGCGTCTGCCTCCAGCTGTGGCGCTGGAAGATCTGGTACGGTATCGAGGAGCCGCCGCGCACATGGTCGGCGAATGGCTTCTTCTGGTCGGGCAATTTCGCCATGGCGCTGGGCAGCACGCTGTCTGCGGGCGGCAGCCTCGTGTTGCAGCGCTGGTTCGATGCCGATGAGGCGCTGGCGCTGATGGAGCGCGAAAAGGTTACCATGCTGATCGCCTGGCCGCACCAATGGGCGCACCTCGAAGCCTCGCCCAATTACCTGACCACCGATCTTTCGCGACTCTACTACATCGATCGCGACACGCTGGTGGCCCGCCACCCCACGGTCAATACCCAGTGGACCGAAAACCGCTGGGCCTATGGCAACACCGAGACCTTTACCCTGATCACGGTCTATCCGGCCTGCTCGCCACCCGAACTGACCCTTACCAGCCACGGCATCCCGACAGCAGGCTCGACCGTCAAGATTGTCGATCCGCTAACCGGCGAAACCATGCCGCTTGGCGGGCACGGAGAGATTGCGGTGAAGGGCCCGACGCTGATGCTCGGCTATGTCGGCATCCCGCTTGACCAGTCGCTCGATGCCGACGGTTACCTGCGCTGCGGCGATGGCGGCTACATGGACGCGCAGGGACGGCTCTATTGGGAAGGGCGGCTCAACGACATCATCAAGACCGGCGGTGCCAATGTCTCGCCGATCGAGATTGACGAGACAATCCGGCTCTGCCCGGGAGTCAAAGTTTCGCAGACCGTTGGCGTGCCGGACGATCTGCTCGGCGAACTGGTGGTTGGCTGCATCGTGCTGCAGGATGACGCGAAGCTCGACGAAGAAGCGATCAAGGTCTTCGCCAGGCAGACGCTGGCCAGCTACAAGGTACCGCGCCGGGTGCTGTTCTTCGCTGAGGACGAGCTCAAAACCACAGGCAGCGCCAAGATCAAGACTGCCGATTTGCGCAAGCTGGCGGCCGAGCGGTTGGCGGCTGAAGGATAGAGAGATGGCAGGGGAAGCAAATTTCGCCGACTGGCTGGCAATCGCCAACATCAAGGCCGCCTATTGCCGGTTACTCGACACCAAGGACTGGGACGGCTGGGCCCAGCTGTTCACCGAGGATGTCGAAGTCGATGTGCGCGACAGCGGCGGCACGCTGGAGAAGGGGCGCGATGCCTTTGTCGCCTCGGTTCGCGCTTCGATTGAAACGACCAAGACCGCGCATCAGGTGCATTTTCCCGAGATCGCCATCGACGGTGACAGCGCCACCGCGATCTGGCCGATGCAGGATCGCCTGATCTGGGAGGATGGCCGCACGATGACCGGTTATGGCCATTATCACGAGCGCTATGTGAAGCAGGACGGGCGCTGGCGGATTGCCACGCAGAAGCTGACCAGACTGATCATGGAAGCATAACAAGCCCCTCCCCTTTAGGGGAGGGGTTGGGGTGGGGTCTGTCCGGCTGGCGCAGTGCTAGGTTGACTACCCCCGCCCCTCGATCCCCTCCCCTGAAGGGGAGGGGAAGCAAGAAGGAAAAGAGGATGCCCCGAATTGAAATCAATGGCCTGTCCATTGCCTATGACCTCATCGGCCCAGTTGGCTCCAATGGGGGCGACAAGGCAATCACCATCACACCCGGCGGTCGCTTTTCACGCGATACGCCCGGCGTGCGCGAACTGGCGACGGAACTCGCCGCAAACGGCTACAAGGCGCTGAATCTCGGCAGGCCGCTGGTTTATGGAGCCTCGGGCGGCTCGCGCGAGGCTTTGCTCACCGCCATCCGCCATCCCGATTGCGTCTCAGGTGTGTTTTGCCAGTGGCTGAGCGGCGGCGGCATCGGCATTGCCACCCTGCCAATGTCCTATAACCACGATCCGGCCATCGCCGCCTCGCTGGGCGGCATGCAGGGCGTCGCGGAAATGCCGCCATTTGCCGAGCTGCTCACCCGCAATCCCCGCAACCGCGAGCTGCTGTTCGCCTGGGAGCCGCAAGCCTTCATCCGGCGCATGCGCGACTGGGCGGACTGGTTCTTCTGCGCGCCGGGCATGCCGATTTCCTGTGTGCGGGCAGGAGAGCTCGAGGGGATCAAGGTGCCCGTCGTCATCCTGCGCAGCGGCAAGTCCGACATCCACCACACCCGCGAGACCAGCGAAGCGGTTGCCGCGATGATCCCCGGCGCGGATTTGCAGGAACCGCCCTGGGGTGACCGCGAATGGATGGAGCGGCTCGAAGGCAGCTTCAAGGAAGGGACCGGGCTGTTTCTCAGCATGCCCAAGCTGGTGCCGCAGATCCTGGCGCTGGCCTCATCGTGTGGCGTCTCTCCACAGAATTGGTCAGCTACCTGAACATAGGACTGGAATATAGTAAGCATTGCTATTATATACAGCACCATGGATGAGAATATTGGCACATTGCTGGTCCAGGTGTCACGCCTGCTGCGCCGCAGATTCGACGAGCGCGCGCGCGGGATTGGCGTTACCCGGCCGCAATGGCTGGTGCTGGGTCTGCTCAAGCTCCACGCCGGGAGCAATCAGGGTGCGCTGGCGGAAATGCTTGAGGTTGAGCCAATCACGCTCGGCCGGATGATCGACCGGTTGCAGGAGGCGGACCTCGTCGAGCGCCGCGCCGATCCAGCCGACCGCCGCGTCTGGCGGATTTTTCTCACCGGCAAGGGGGAGCGGCTGCTCGACCATTTGCGCCCATTCGGTCGCGAGACTCTGTCACAAGCCCTCGAAGGCGTGAGCGAAGCGGACTGCGAACACCTCATTGCGACGTTGGCGCGGGTGCGTGCCAATCTCTCGCGCAAGGCTCTGGCTGAAGTTGCGGTCAATGGCTGAGAGCGACGTCCAGTTCGAAACGCCGATCGCCGAAGTCACGGCGCCGCCCCGCAGCCGCATGGCGCGCTTGCGGCGTATCGGGCTGATGCTGCTGGTGCCGCTGCTGCTGGTGGGCGGTGCGATTGCCTATTACTGGGCAACCGAGAACATCGTTTCGACCGACAATGCCTATGTGCAGCAGGACAAGGTTTCGGTCAGCGCCCAGATAACCGGTGAAATTACCGAGGTGCTGGTGCGTGAGAATCAACAGGTGAAGGCCGGCGACCTATTGTTCCGCATAGATCCCGAGCCGATCCGCATTGCCATCGCCCAGGCCGATGCCGCGATCGCCGCTGCGCAGGTCAAGGTGATCGGCCTGGAGACCGAGCTCTCCAACACCGGCGTCGATATTCGGGGTGCGGGCGAGGATATCGCCTTCTATGAGGAGGAATACCGCCGCCAGTCCGAACTGATGCAGCGCGGCTTTACCACCCGCGCCAGGCTCCAGGCGGCGCAACATGCGCTCGACGATGCGCGCAGCAAGCTCGGTACTGCCCAGGCCGATGCGGCCAAAGCACGCGCCGATCTGGCCACTGGCTCGGTCGCTCCCGGCATCAATCCCGCGCTGCTCGCTGCCCAGACCCAGCGGCGCAAGGCGCTGCTCGACTTGTCACGCACCGAAGTGCGCGCGCCGGTGAGCGGCACTGTCACCCAGGCCGACCGCCTGCAGCGCGGCCAGATGATGACATTGGGCCTGCCCGGGCTGACTATCGTCGTTAGTGACAAAAGCTGGGTCGAGGCCAATTTCAAGGAGACCGACCTCGCGCACATGCATATCGGTCAGCCCGCCAAGCTGAGCTTCGATGCCTATCCCGATGTCAAGATCACCGGCCATATCGCCAGCATCGGTGCGGGCACGGGTTCGGAATTCTCCGTGCTGCCGGCGCAGAACGCCAATGGCAATTGGGTCAAAGTTACCCAACGCGTGCCGGTGCGCATCGCCATTGACGGCAAACCTCGGCGTCCGCTTATCGCTGGGCTTTCGACCCATGTCCGCATCGACACCAGCAAGTAGCGGCTACAGCGCCGCCGCGCTGATCGCCGAAGAGCGGCCCCTGCTCGAGACGAAGCATCGCAACTTGCTGATGATGGCGGTGGTGTTGGTTTCGCTCTGCCAGTTTTTCGATGCGACCATCGCCAATGTCGCGCTGCCGTACATGCGGCAGTCGCTGGGCGCATCGACCGAAAACATCAGCTGGGTGCTGACCAGCTTCATCATCGCAACCGCTATCGCCACGCCGATTACCGGCTGGCTCTCCGACCGGATCGGCTCGCGCAATCTGTTCATGTATTCGACGCTGCTGTTTCTCGCTTCTTCGGCGGCATGCGGGGCTGCCACCTCGCTCAGTGCGATGCTCCTGTTCCGCACCATCCAGGGCGTGGCGGCGGCTTTCATCGGGCCGTTGACGATGACCATCATGTTCGACATCAGCCCGCCCAGCAAACAGGCGATGAGCATGTCGATCTTCGGCATGCTGGTCATGGTCGCACCGATCAGCGGACCTTTCATCGGCGGCTTGCTGACCGAATATCTCAACTGGCGCTGGATATTCTACGTCAACCTGCCGCTGGGTATTCCCGCGCTTGCGCTGATCTGGTGGCTGCTGCCAAGCCGCGAAATCCAGCGACGCAAGCTTGATATATTCGGCTTTTGCGCGATCGCACTGGGGCTTGCGGCGATGCAGCTGGCCTTCGACCGGGGGCAGAGCAAGGACTGGTTTGCCAGCAGGGAGATCGTCGCCGAAGTCATTGTCGCCGTCTCCGCCTTCTGGGTATTTCTGATGCATAGCAGGGGCAATGCCAATCCGCTGTTCCGGCGCGAGTTGCTCACAAATGGCAATTTCCTCGCCGGGCTCGCCTTCATGGGCATACTCGGAATGTCGTCAGTCGGGCTGTCGGCGGTTTTGCCGACGATGTTCCAGACGATCTACGGTTATCCGGTGGTCGATACCGGTCTGCTGATGGCGCCGCGCGGCGTGGGTGTGATGTGCACATCGCTGCTGGCCGGCATGCTGGCGCGGCATTTTGATTTCCGGCTGGTGATCTTCACCGGTTATCTGATCGCAGCGTCGGGCATGTGGTACATGACCAGCTGGGCGCTGGAAATGGGCAGCGGCCCGATCCTGATCGCCAGTTTCGTGCAGGGGCTGGGCTTCGGCATGATCGTCTCGCCGATGAATTTCATGG
>JAHFPT010000163.1:0-3332 GCA_023266625.1 Novosphingobium sp.
CAGCGCGGGGATCAGGTCCTTGAGGTCGGCAACCACCGGAAGATCCGGCCTGACGTTGGGTTTCTGGAGCTCCAGCGGGTCGATATCGACCCAGACCTTGAAGGCTTCGCGCGCGAAACTGTTCCAGTTATAGCTGACCTGGCGGATGTTGAGCCGGCTGCCCAGCACAAGCAGGAAGTCGGCGCTCTGCGTCACCATGTTCCCGCCGCGATCGCCCACCGTGCCGGGGCGGCCGCAATAGAGCGGGTGGTCGTTCCAGATCACGTCATGCGCGTTCCAGCCGGTCACCACGGGAATGCCGAGCTGCTCCGCCAGGCGGAGGAAATCCTCATGCGCGCCGCTCAGGCGCACGCCGCCGCCGGCAAACACCACCGGGCGCCTGGCCAGCCGCAGGCGCTCGAGGATCTGGCTGGCGGCAGCGGCCAGGTCCGTGCGCTTCCACGGCTCGTCGAGCTCGGCTGGATCGAAGCCCGGGTTCAGTTCGCCGGGATCGATCATCGCCGCCTGGACGTCGAGCGGGATGTCCAGCCAGGTCGGTCCCGGCCGCCCGCTGCGGGCGAGGTAGAGCGCCTTCTCGAGGTGGTAGCGGATCGTCAGCGGATCGTTGACCATCTCCGCATATTTGGTGAGGGTGCCTACGATCGGGACAATGTCCAGTTCCTGATCGCCATACTGGCGCAGCGGCAGGCCGGTGTGGCGGACAGTGGTTTCCCGCTTCACCTGGCCGGACAGGACAAGCATGCCAACCGAATCGACATAGGCTCCGTAAACGCCGGTAAGGGTGTTGGTGCCGCCCGGGCCCGAGGTGACATTGACGACCGCCGTGCGGTTGGTGAGCCGGCCATAGGCCTCGGCCGCCATCGCCAGTGCCTGTTCGTGGTGGCAGAAAGTGGTGCGCAGCGCGCTATGCGTGCCGAGCGAATGGTTGAGATGCATCGCGCCGCCGCCGGTGAGCATGAAGACATCGCGGATGCCATGCCCGACCAATTGTTGCGCCACCCAGTCCGAGAGCTTGATCCTGGTCATGTCACCCACCCGTTCCACGCCGCGGTGCGGCGGATTGCTTCGTCGAGTCCCACGACAGGCTCCACTCCGAGTTCTGCGCGGATTCTGGCGGTGGAAGGGACATAGCGTCCCGGGTTCCAGCCCCTGTCGGGCTTGCCGAGGATTTCATGGCGGCCGCCGCCCAGCAGCGCGGCGATCTTGCCGGCCAGCTCACCGATCGAGATCGCCTCTTCGGAACCGACGTTGTAGGTCGCGCCGGCCGGTGCGCGCAGCAGCATGGCCCACAGCCAGACGGTCAGGTCGGCGGCGTAGAGATAGGAACGTACCGCGCGGCCATCGCCCTGCACGGTGATCGACCGGCCTTGCATCGCATCGCGGATGAAATTGCCTGCGGCGAAGTGGATGTCGAGTGTGAGCAGCGGGCCGAGTAGCGCAAATATCCGCGATTGGACGATGTCCATGCCGAATTGCGCGCCGTAGATCGTGCACAGCATTTCCGCCGCGCGCTTGCCTTCGGCGTAGGCCGAGCGGTGGGTGAACAGGTTGGGCCCGCCGCAATAGTCTTCGTCCACATGGGTAAAGTCCCAGGGCTGGACGCCATAGACCGCCCCCGACGACATCGAGAGGACGCGACCCGCACCGCAGGCGCGCGCGAAATCCAGCGCACGGCGGGTGCCCGCCACGACCGTATCGAACATGCGCTGGGGGTCTTGCTCGTTAAGCGCGGCGCTGGCGTCGGTCGCGGCATGGATAACGTGCGAATAAGTCGCCCCGTCGGGCTCAAGCCCCAGCAGGTCGCCGGGCACGAAGCGGAAAGCGGGATAGGTGGCAAGCTCCGGAGCCTTGCTGGCGAATAGTTCCGGGTCTCGGGTCAGGATGACCGCCTCGATGCCCAGCCCGAGGCGCTGATTCGCGTCACGCAGCGCTTCCAGCATCCACCGGCCGATAAATCCCGTCCCGCCGGTGATGAACAGCCGCGCCCCAGCCAGCTTCGGCCAGTCCCGCTCCAGCCGGCAGAAGATCCCGGCCAAATCCTGCATGAAAACGGGTTGGTGGGTCATGGCAATGCCCGCCGGGCGACGAGCAGGCCAAGGCTGGGAGGCTGGAAGCGATGGCCACGCGTGGCCTGGACGAGCGTGTCCAGCGCCAGGCAGAAGAGCATGAGCAGCAGCCCCATTGGCCGTGCCAGCTGCCCCACGGCAATGCCGAAGCGGCCGGTCACGGCTTGCCCGCTCAACCAGGCGGAGGTGTGAGCGTCGGGCAGATAGGTCACGATCCAGTCACAGGGCAGACTGATCAGATATGCCGTGACGATGGCGATGATCGGCCCCGGACCGCGCCACGGTTCGAGAAAGGCGAGGAACACGACGAACAGCTCTGTATAGCCGCCGGGCGAGCGGTTGGTCAGCGAGAGCAGCATCAGGATCAGGACCAGCCGGGCTTCCGTCACTGCACGCGGCTGCAACCAGGCCGCAAGCAAGGCGATGACACCCGCGACTTGCGCAACGCGCATCGCCGTCATCGTGGTCAGGCGGAACAGCTCCCAGCTCTGCGACGGGACGAAGTGCAGCACGGGAAAGCCGCGGTCGACGACCCCGAACAGGCTGTTGAACGAAGTCGTGTAATAAACCTCGCCGAGCTGGTCGGCCGTGGTGAACTGAACCCAGTTCATCGCGTTTTCGAGCAATTCGAGCACGCTCCCGCTGCCCACGACCGCCCAGCTGGCGAGGTAGATCGCCACGGTGGCAAATCCGGCCAGTTCGAGCAGCCGCCACTGGCGCCGGATCGCCCACGCCATCGCCGGCACCAGCATATAGGGCTTGAAATTGATCATAATTCCGGCAGCCAATGGACGTGCCCAGCGGTTGGCCCAGCGGTTGGCGGCGATTGGAACGACGGCAAAGACGAAGGCCGTGTAGCAGGCAATCAGGAGGTTGCCGCGTTCGAGTGCGAACAGCCCGGGATAGCCGAAGGCAAGCGCCAGAGTGCGCAGCAGCGCGGCTTGCGGCTGGTGCTGCCGCAGCGCCACATAGCTCGCCGCCATCGCCGCCGCGTAGAGCAGCAGGATCGCGGCGATCCCCACCATGTCGCAGTCACGCGCGGCAAAGGACGAAGTGACATAGCAGCCGGGAACGGAGAGCAGCTTGAGCATGACGTAGGAGATTGGCGGGTAGATCGAGCGCCAGGCCGAATAGGCCCCCTGGTGGTGCGCCCAATAGGCCGGATTGTACCAGTCCATGAAGGTGTCCTGCGGGTCCCAGATGAAGGGCTGGGGCAGATATCCCGCAGTGTGCAGATGCCATAGCGCACGCGCCGTGCCGGCAAGG
>JAHFPT010000163.1:3342-12011 GCA_023266625.1 Novosphingobium sp.
AGCAACAGCAGCTCCGGCAGGGAGACCGGTCCCGCCCGCCAGTGCCAGCCCCGGCTCATTCGGCGGCCCTCTTGCCCGCATCGGCACCACTCGCCCTGACCGGCTTGCTACGCCCGGGCGGGAAATTGAGCCGCTCCTGCTCGATGACCAGCGGAACGTTGCGGGTGCGTTCGGCGATCATGCGGATCTGTTCGCCGATCAAGCCAAGGAACAGGAAGATAACCGAAAACAGCGCCAGCTGGAGGGACAGGATCAGCCAGGGCCACGCGGAATGGCCAAAGAGCGCCGCCACCACTGCACCAGTCAGGAGAATGGTGGCGAGGATCATGAAGCCGGGCGACCAGAGGATCGGTCGCCGCAACAGCCCCTTGGACGATCCGGCGAGGCTGGAAGTGGCGAAGTCGGCCAGTTCGAGAAAACCGTTCTTGGTCTGGCCGCGCTGCCGCTCGGGACGGTCGTAACGGACCAGGTCGAGCGCATAGCCTGTTTCCACCAGCATCCCCCGGAAGAAAGGTTCGGGTTCGTGCCAGCAGGCCAGCGTATCGATAACGCGGCGGTCGAACAGGCCGAAGCCGGTGGCACCGGGGATCACCGGATAGTCCGCATTGCGTTCGAGGAACCGGTAACCCCAGGCCCGGGCTGCGGTGAGCAGGTGATTAGCGCGCTCGCTGCGGCGTACGCCGAGGACGATTTGCGCACCCTTGCGCCAGCATTCGATGAATTCTCCCAGCAGTGCCGGCGGGTCCTGGAAATCGGCACACATGCCGATCACCGCGCGCCCCTTTGCCTGATAGAGGCCGTAGGTTGGTGAGCGCATCTGCCCGAAATTGCGGGTGTTGAAGATGGCCCGGACATTGGGGTCGGATGAGCAGATCTCGCGGATGATTGCGCGGGTCCGATCGGTCGATGCGTTGTCGATGAAGATGATTTCGAACGAGGCGGCATGCCGTTTCAGCTCGTCGCGCACCGCCTCGTAAATCGGCCGCGCGTTGTCCTCCTCGTTGAGGCACGGTATCACGACCGAAATTTCCGGCGAGATTTCCGGGGCGGTTTCAGTCATTACCTGAATGTCGTGCATCTGACAGGCCGGTCACCGGGACATAGACTTCGGCGAAGAAGGCGAGCACCCCCACCAGGGCGAGGAATGCGACCGCCCAGGTGTTGAAATAGCGCTCGACATCGACATGCGCCGGATCGACCACGGCGACCTGCGAGCGGTCCTGCGCGACGATCTCCTGGACCGCGACCTCTTCCGCCGAGCGCGAATAGACCTCGTAGATCGCCTGGGCGAAGGCATAGTCGCGATAGAGGTTGGCATATTTCAGCGAAATGCCCGTCAGCTCGCCGACCGTCGGGCCGGCGGCGGAGGTGGTGGCCTGCGCCGTTTGCGCAATCTGGCTGCGTAGCGTCGCGACCTGCCGTTCTGTGGCGAGCAGGCGGGGGTTTTCCGGGCCAGCGGTTGCGTGCAGCGTCGCGAGTTCGACCAGCTTGGCCTGAAGCTGTCCTTCCAGGCTCGTGCGCAGCGTCAGCTGCGTGCCGAGTTGAGCCTGCGGATCGGGCAGCCGGTTCTGGCGGCGGAACACATCGAGCTGCGCCTGGGCCTGCGCCAGCCGGGACTGCGCCGTCGCAAGCCGCTCCTCGACAATCCGGCGCTTGCGGGCGACCTGGGCGCGGCCATAGGTCCCCAGCCGGTCGCTGATCGCATCGACATAAGTCCTGGTCACACCAAGCGACCAATCGGCATCCCAGGACTTGGTCTCGATCTCGATGATCCCGCCCAGCAGCGTGTGGATGTCCACCTTCTTGCCCAGGGCCAGCTGCGCTTCGCGCTCGGAGGCAAAAGGCCGTCCCGGACCCACCAGTCTCAGCCGCCTGACGACGTCCGCTGTCACGGCCTGGCTGCGGGAGATCTGCAGCGCGACTTCGGTAGCGCTGCGATCGCCGAACAGCGATGACAGGCTTTGCACCTGCCCGCCGCCCAATGCGCCGACCACGCTGACCAGCGCGTTGGCACCGGCATCGCCGGGCACGATCTTGGCGCGCGCCATGTAGGGTCGGGGGAGAATACAGAGCACCGCCAGGATTGCGGCGGCGGCGAGATAGGCCCGCCACCTGACGCGGCGTTCACGCAGCCGGACCAGCCAGCCCTGCACGATGGCTGCGCCCTTCATCACTTGGTCACCGCGACGGCGGTCGCTGCGGTCAGCGCGCCCTGGAAGCCGGCGGACACGACGTCATGCAACCTCGCCCAGAAGGCGCCGCGATCTGCATCGACCGGTACGAAGACGAGATCGCCAGGCAGCGCCTCGGCGTTTGCCACGCTGCGGCCGCTGAGCAGTGTGCCGTTTACGCGGACAACGAAGACATGCTTCTTGTCGGCAATCCGGGTGAAGCCGCCGGCCAGCTGCACGTAATCCCCGATCCGCACGCCCGGCTTGTAGCGGAAGTCGGCGGAGCTGTTGACCATTCCATAGACGCCCACCGCCAGGTTCCGGGGCGGAATATGGAGAGAATCATTGTTCTCGACGACGAAGCTGCCGGGCAGCGCCCTGGCGTCCGGGCCGACTTCCATCACCAGGCGGCCTTCGATCCGGCGGGTCTGCAATTGCTCCACCACCGAATTCACCGCCGCCAGGCGGGAGGCCATATCGCCCTGGCGCGCTGTCGCGGAAACCAGCGGTTCGGCGGTCAGCGCAAGGCGCAGATCGCCGATGGCCTTGGCGAAACTGATCTGCTGGTCGCGCCGCAGCTTGTCGCGGACAAACACCGCCCCGAAGGCATAAGCCTCCGGCGTTAACCCGCCCGCCATCGCGATGACATCGTCCAGCGTCGTACCCGGTTTGACAAAATAGCGGCCGGGCTTGGCAACTTCGCCGCTGATCGTGACCAGCGATTGCATGCGCTGGACCGGCTGGGCGATGCCGACGCCGGACAGCACGCGCAGGATCTCACCGCGCTTTGCCGTGCGAACCAGGGCCTGCCCGGGAGGTATCTCCTGCCAGCCTTCCTCGCTCTGCGGATCGAACACGTGCAGGCGCGTGAGGTCGGCCACGGTGTTCGCCCCGCCGGCATAGAGCAGGATATCGTTCAGCGTGTCGCTTGCCCGCGCCTCGTAGATCGCCTCACTGTTCACGCTGCCGATCGCCGCCACCTGCGCGCCGGCCGGAGCAATGAAGAGAACATCACCGTTCTGCAGCACGATGTCGTCGCTCTTGTCGCCTTTCAACAGGAAATCGTAGAGGTCGAAATCGGACACCAGCCTGCCGCCGCGCCGCACCTGGATCGAGCGGAAGCTTCCGCCTGCAGACGGCCCTCCAGCCGCGAGCACGGCGTTCACCACCGTCGAGATACTGTTGACGGTGTAGGAACCCGGAGAGGCAGCGAAGCCGGTGACGTAGACCGTGATCCCGTGCAGGCTGCCGATTGTCACGGAAACGGCGAAGTCTTGATACTGGCGGGAGACCCGGCTTGCGATCGCGGCTTGCAGGTCATGATAGGCAACCCCGCCGACATTGACCGCACCGATCTGCGGCACGAAGATCCGCCCGTTCTGGTCAACGACAAGCCGCAAATTGCTGGCCTGGACCGTGCCGGTCAGTCCCAGGACGATCTCATCGCCCGGATTGATCCGGTAGTCGGGAGGGATAGCCGTGGTGGGCGGGGCCATGAAGTCGCGTGCTTCCGGGACCAGAAGCTCGGAGCCCAAGCGGCGGATTTGCTTGCCGGCCAGTTCGGACACGAAAAGCTCGAATTCGCCCGGCCTGGCCTGCACCCGCTCGCTGCGCGGGGTTGCCGGGCCGCTGCTGGTCACCGCGCGGTTGCCTGGACCGATCTCGTCGGGTTCGTATTGACCGGGAGCCGCAGATGTCGCCGCAGAAGGGGTCGACTGGCTGCCAGGGGTGGGCGAAGAACTAAAGGTGCGTTGCTGCTGGACCTGCTCCACCTGGGAACGGGACTGCGCACCGATCGGCATCGCCGCGAGGAGGAGTCCAAGACCGGTGACGAGAGTGAGAGCTTGGCGCAGATTGGGCATTGGACAGGGCAGTTCCATCATCTCTCGCTGGCTGTATTTGCGGCGATGCCACTGCTACGCATGCGCTCATTCCCACGTCATGCATGACCTCGTCCAATATGGATATAGTTGCAGCTTCAAATGGTTACGCATTCCGCGCCGCCAGGGAATCAGGCGGCCATGAAGGTGCGGGCAGCAGCCTGGCGCTGTTCCATCATGGCAATTCTCGACGCATCCTCGGCACCGATGCAGCCATAGTACTCCTGCTTGTTTTTCAGCCATGCGAGCTCGAAATCGACGGCGTTCTGGATGCCACTCTCGATAGATCTGCTATCCAGAGCCGCGCCGTCGAAGATGACCTTGCGGGTTTCGAAACGGTCCAGCCGGACCGAGCGGATCTGACGCAGCGCGTCGATGGCCGCGACCCCGACCGAGCCACCCACCACCAGATCGAGGCCAGTGTCCACACAGGCGCGAGCGACCCTGAGCACCGCCTCGGTAATCGAGGGTTCGTTGATTGCGTCCCGCGGCATGCCCCGCGACAGTGTGAAGTCGACGCGGCCAAAGACGATCCCGTCAACATTGCCCATTGCGACGGGGAGCATCTGCTCGAGGCATTCGAGCGTGGTCTGGGTTTCGAGGTTGAACAGAAATTCCGTCCTTTCCTCGTTTGTGCCGTGCGTCTTAGTCTTGGCGTCGACGAACTTGGCAAGAGCGTAAGGGGTCTCCACCATCGGCGCGATAATGTAGTCGACGCCGTAGAGCCTGGAGGCCAGCAGGTCCGAAACCGCTTCACATCCGCCGATCTTCAACGCGACCTTAAGGTTGGCGTAGTGGGCCAGGTGCAGAAGCCGGAGAAACTCGTCGGGCCGGGTGCCCTCGGCTTCAAACTCGGCCTTGACCGCAACAACTCCGAAGCTGTCACGTCCCCTGAGGAGCATGTCCAGCATCTCTCGTTCATTTACGTTCACGAATGATCCTCCTGATTAGTTGGAGGACAACTCCTAAAAGGCTGAGCCGCAGTTGGAAAAGAAAGATTCCACCGTTTCGGTCTTTGTTGCGGAGAGGTTTTCCGTCAAGGAACCTTTTGAATTTCAGTGATTTCTGCATTATTGTAGCTGGTCTTCCACAGGTAATGCGATCCTTGGGTGGGGGAACACTCCATTCTAGAACCATTTGATCGTTCGATTGCCGACACTGTTCTTGGCGCGCACGCCTTCGAAGCTCAGCATTTTGTTTTTTCAGATGTCGATTCAGGCTGACGTGATCCCCTGATTTCCATCCAGGAATGATTTGAGTCCGGCTCTGAGAAAGGACGGACGATGAAGCGACAGAGATTTACGGAAGAGCAGATTATCGAGGGATTGGTCGAAGTGCTGCTGGCGGCGGGGTTCGGCCTATCCTAGCGAACCAGCGCAACAGGAAGCTGGCTGTCACGCAGCGGCTCGGACCAGCCCAGCCAGCGGCGTTTGACCGGGGCAGGAGGCGGAAGGTCGGGCGCTTCGGCCGGAACCGTCTGCTCGACCGTGATGCGGCTTTCCAGCGGGTTGATGGCCCGGCCTCCCAGGCGCATTTCGTAATGCAGGTGGCTGCCGGTGGAACGGCCAGTCGATCCCATCAGCCCTATCTCCGTTCCGGCGTAGACCGGCTCTCCGGGTACCACGGTCGGCCTCAGCAGATGGCCGTAGCGCGTGTGCACGCCGTTTCCGTGATCGATCTCTACCATGTTGCCATATCCGCCAGCCCAGCCGGCGAAACGGACCACGCCGGGCCCGGTCGCGATCACCGACGCGCCCAAGGTGCCGGGAAGATCGACGCCGGAATGCATGCGCCACCCCGCGCCCAGAGGATCGCTGCGCATGCCAAAGCTCGAAGACAGGCGCTGGATGTGCCGCAGCGGCAATCGAAACGGCAGCGTGACCATCGCCTGACCGGATGAGTAGGCCCGAACTGGCGCGGCTTCCCATCGCAGCATGCGCTCGCGATAGGCACCGTCATCCCCGGTTGGCAGTGTTGCAGAAGGTTCCGTCCGGGCAACCGCTCCCTCTCCGGCAAGGGCAGGGCCAGCGATCGAGGAGCCCGCGACGGCCACGGCAATGTGCAGACAAGCTTGCGATCTTTTCATGGCGGCAATCTAGCAAGCCGCCCGTCACCAGCGGAACGGAGACCGCTCGGAAACGGACGCTGTTGGCAGGCACTGGCTCTTCGAGCGTACCGATTGCTGGTGTAAGCCGCCTGCGATGACGCCTGATTTTTCCTCGCACCGCCAGGCATGGATCCTGGTCGGCATCCTTGGCCTAGCGGCAGCGATCCGGGCGTGGACATTGGCGTTTGGCTTGCCTTCGCTCAACGACCAGGACGAGCTCATGTTCGAACTGGGCGCGTTGAGGATGCTGCGCGAACATTCGCTTAACCCGGGCTGGTTCGGTCATCCGGCATCGACGACGATGTATGGCCTGGCGATTGTCGATGTGCTTGTCTATTTGGCCGGCCTGATTACCGGCCGGTTTGCCGATGTCCGCGATTTTGCCGATGCGGTCTTTGCCGACCCTGGCGTGGTGATCCTGCCCGGGCGGGCGATGATCCTGTGCTTCGGCTTGCTGGTCATTGCCCTTGTCTACCGGCTGGGTGCCCGCTTGTTCGGCACGCCGGCGGGTCTGGTGGCGGCCATGCTGCTTGCGGTCAGCCCGCTGCATGTCACCTATTCGCAGATCATCCGTTCGGACATGATGGCATGCGCGTTCATGCTGCTGGGACTGCTGGCCTCGCTGCGTGTGGCGCGGGAGGGCAGGCGCCGCGATTTTGCGATGGCCGGCGTCTGGGCTGGCGTGGCGACCGCCAGCAAGTGGCCCTTCGCGCTTGGCATCCTCGGCGCGGTCGGGGCAGTCGGCTTGCGCCTGTTCGCTCCGTCGGTAGCCCGCCCGCGCGAACTGGTGCGGCTCGCCGGGAGCGGGGCGGCGATGCTGATGGCGCTGGTTGCCGTCTCGCCCTACCTCGTGCTTGCCTACCCGACAGTCGCCAGAAACCTGCAAGGCGAAGCGCAGACCCATCACCTTGGCGCTACCGGGGGATCGTTCGCCTGGAACGGCTGGTGGTATCTGACTCATCCGCTGCTTGACGGTCTGGGACCGGCGGGTCTGCTGCTGGCAGCTATGGGCTCAGTCATGATTGCGCGACATCGCGAGGCGCGGGCGATCCTGGGACCGGTGATCCTGGTCTTCGCTCTCCTGCTTTGCGTGCAGAACCTGATCTGGGCGCGCTGGTGCCTGCCTTTGCTTGCCCTGCTGGCGATTGGCGCGGGCGCGGCGTTCGTACGCATCGCCGCGCTGGCGGCGCGCCTGGGCGGAAGGGCGGCGGGGATGGCTGCGACCGGCGCGATTGCCCTCATGGTTGTCGTCCCGCTCGGCGCGACGGTGGCGGCCGATGGACGCGAGCGAATGAACGATACGCGCCAGCAGGCCAGTCGCTGGCTGGTCAGCCATGTGCCGGCGGGCAAGGTGGTACTGGTCGAACATTTCGGGTTCGACCTGGTGAGTGCGCCCTATAAATTCCTCTGGCCGGTGGGCGATGCCGGCTGTCTTGACCCGGTAGCGTTGCTCAAGGGCAAGGTTTCCTACGCCATGGTCGAGACCTGGAGGAACGGCAGGGCCAATATCGACTTTGGCACGGTTGCGCTGGGCAGGCTGGAGAGTTGCCGGGCAGACTATGCAATCCTGACGCAATATGACCGCTACCGCGCCGAGCGCGCCTATTTCCCAAGGGAATTGAGCAACTACCAGGAGCTTATCGACAGCGGCCGGACTGTGGCAATATTCCGCCCCCGGCGCGGTGTCTCGGGTGGCTGGGTGGTCCGCGTTGTTCAGCTTGGCACCAGGCATCGTATCTTGGCCCAAACGGACGATAGAGTCATAAGACAAGCATCGTGCGAAAAAGTGGGAACCGGTTTTTCGCAAAAAACGATGTGACAACAAACAAATAGAGCGGGCTGTCCGGTCAGATCAGCCCGGGGACGATCCGCGATTTCACGCTATTAGCGTAATCGACATATTGCGGATCATTGAGCAGAAAGCGCTCTTCCTCGATGACGCGCAGATAGAGCAACACCCAGCAGGTTACATAGACTGCCAGGTTCCAGACCGAGAAAAACAGCATCAGGAAGCCGATGTGATTGAGTACATAGCCGGTGTACATCGGATGCCGCACGAAACGGTAAGCGCCGCTGACTTTGACTCCGCGGTTGGCCGGCACCAGCCCGAAGCTGCGGCGCAGCGACAGCTTGGCGGCGAGCGCAATGGCCGTGCCCAGGGTGATCAGCGGGGCAGTGACGAAATCGGGCGCAAGCGTCGTGCCGCCTGGTATTACGCATAGTGAAGCTGCGGTCCCGCCAAAGGCAATCGCCGTGGTATAGGCCGAAGTCGCCCAGCTGCCCTTGCGCTGGATCAGCAGGAAGAACACGGCGGAGAGCTCGCTGATGAGGAGCAACACGATCTGAGGGTGAAAGCTCAGCGCCGGCAGCAGCCGCCAGATGACACTGCCCGACATCAAGATTAGCGCAATGCGTTCCGCCAGCCTGATGAGATCAGCCATAGATGCACCCCGGTTGCAGTCACCGGCATCATGGCGGAGGCGCAGTTAAGATTTCGCTAAGCTTGTTTGT
>JAHFPT010000350.1 GCA_023266625.1 Novosphingobium sp.
AAATGGCTCCGGCTCGATCGCGGCCTGTTTGCTCACCACCTCATTGGCCTGCTGAATCATATCAAATGCCCGTTCCATAGCCTGCGACCGGCAGCCATAGTTGAAGGTGAATGACTGCCGCGCAGCGCCACCCGCCCATACAACATCGCCATAATGCATATCGGTGATCTGCAACTTGCAGGCGATTGGGTGCCGCGTTGCCTGTTTGAGCGCGCCCGATGCCGCGTCGAACTGCGCCAGCGCGGCTGCATCCATCCGCAGATGGAATTTGCGGATATCGTAACGACTCATCGTGCCGCCCTCGGCGACGCGCCAGATTTCGCCAGTGCCATCGCCGTCTATCCGCCAATGCGAGACGAGCCTGCCCCAGCTGCGAATGTCGAAGGTCACCTGCTGCTCCTGCCCGCCTGCGACGCTGCTATCTGCTTTGGCCGGATTCGGCGCGGCATTGCATGCCACCAGCAGCATCAACACTATCGCAATCGGCAAGCAGCGCAATTTCCAGCTCCCATTGTCAGCCCCGGACCCAGAGGATAGGGCGCTCGCAGCTCAAACGAAAGACATACCGACATGCGACCTTCCGGCCGCGCACCCGATGAGATGCGTACCCTAGAATTTCTGACCAATTACACCATCCATGCCGAAGGCTCGGTACTGGTGTCGTTCGGCAACACCCGCGTGCTGGTCACCGCCAGCGTCGAGGAGAAAATCCCGCCATTCCTGCGCGGCAAGGGTGAAGGCTGGGTGACGGCGGAATATTCGATGCTCCCCCGTGCCACGCATACCCGTGGTTCGCGCGAAGCTGCCAAGGGCAAGCAATCGGGGCGGACGCAGGAAATCCAGCGACTTATAGGTCGTTCTTTGCGTGCTGTGACAGATATGAAGAAGCTGGGTGAACGCCAGATCGTGCTCGATTGCGATGTTATCCAGGCCGATGGCGGCACGCGCACGGCGGCGATCTCGGGCGCCTGGGTGGCGCTCAAGCTCGCCACCAACGGCCTGCTCAAGTCCGGCGCGATCACCGAAGACCCGCTGACCCGCAAGGTCGCCGCCGTCAGCTGCGGCATCTATCAGGGCACCCCGGTGCTCGATCTCGATTATGACGAGGATTCCAACGCCGATGCCGACGCCAATTTCGTGCTGATCGAAGGCGGCCACATCGCCGAAGTCCAGGCCACCGCCGAGGGCGCGACCTATGACGAGGAAGGTCTGCTGCGGTTGTTGCGGCTGGCGCGCATCGGCTGCGACCGGATTTTTGCCGGGCAGGAAAAGGCTGTGGCGCTATAGGCAAAGCTTGAACGGCCTAAGCAGTCGGACTATGTTGTCAGCATGACGGTGTCCGAACTGGCAATGGAGAAGAGCAGGCAGATTGGCCGCGACGTTGCGTTCGATCTGTTACTCGACCGTGCGAGCAGGGGATTTAGCGACACCCTCTTGCTAGTTGCACCCGTTTTCATATTTCTTTTTATTATGGAATTTCAATTCGATCAACTGAACGGGTTGTTGCCAGTGCTGCTGCCTGTCGCCGCCATTCCAGCTACGAAAATGGCGGCATTGCTCGGTATATTGGCGTGGTTAGGGTATGGTGTGTTCGGTCTCCGTCGCCGTAACCGGATCGAACGGGGGCTGATTCAAGCACAAATCAATGCACTCCGTTTGCAGCAGCTAGCCGAGCAATCTTGACGCAAAAAGCTTGGCAAGACTGGATCGCAGGATTCCCGGATCGCCCAGAAATTGCCGCCGATCCCTATCAATATGCCCGCAAACTGGCCCGCGCTTGCGCAGAACAACTGCCGCCGCTGGATGATTTGGATGTTCGAACCCGCATCGCCGTAACATCGATGCTTCAGAATGCTGTGATTGATTTATTGAGAATACAGCATTTTTCAGCTCCAAACACGGCTCCAGGGGCGATCATGATGGCATTGGCAAACTTTGCGACGCTCCTCTATCCACCCGTTCTGCCCTACACCCTCATCGCCCAAGTGCTGATAGCCCTATGGCTTGTCGGTCAGGAACAACGATTGCGAGATCTGAAACGCGCGACCGATATTGCGCAGTCCAAGGTCGATATCCTCCTGATAACGCTGCCCTGAATTGTCGGACAATGATGCAAAACCGTCTCGGTAAAACCCTGGTCATTGCCACCCATAATGCGGGCAAGCTGCGGGAAATTTCCGCACTGCTCGCGCCGCATGGGGTGGAATGCCTGTCCGCCGGGATGCTCGGGCTGCCGGAGCCTGCCGAGACCGGCAAGACATTCGCCGAAAACGCCCTGATCAAGGCCCGCGCTGCCGCCGAGGCATCGCAAATCCCGGCGCTGGCCGATGACAGCGGGCTTTGCGTTGCTGCTCTGAACGGTCGCCCCGGTGTCTACACCGCTGACTGGGCCGGGCGGCAGTGGTTCGAAGGCGAAATGGGCCGCGACTGGTATATGGCGATGGGCAAAGTCGAAGGGCTGCTATGCGAACTTGGCCCGGATGTGGACCGCAGCGCCTGGTTTTCCTGTGTGCTCGCGCTCGCCTGGCCGGATGGAGACAGTGCGGTCTACGAAGGCCGGGTCGATGGCTCGCTGACATGGCCACCGCGCGGAAAGCTGGGCTTCGGCTATGACCCGGTGTTTGTGCCAAACGGCAGCACGCTGACCTTCGCCGAGATCGACGCGCAAGAAAAGCACCGCATCAGCCACCGCGCCGATGCCTTCGCCAAGCTGGTGGCGGATCAGTTCGGCCCAATATCGTAACTTACGGCACCTGCTGCCCCATGACATTGCCCGCAGGCCAATAACGGCAGACCAGCACGTCATTGTCCCGCCCTCGCGCCAGCGCGCAGCCGACTTCGCGGGTCCCGGGCCAGATGATCTGCGAATAATGCCCGACATCGGCCCAATTGCCGGTGCGCGAGACATAGGGGAAGCGGCCGGGGCGGAAGAGGCGCGCTTCGGAAATAAAGCCGCCGATCATCTGCTCGGGGCTAAAGGCACCCGAAGTCCCCATCCACAGATTCTCGCCCTGCCCCGAGCCGCCGCTCGAATGTTCGAAGCTGCCGCGCCGCGCCAGCGAGTTGGCCCAGAGCTGTGCCTGTGCGGCAAGTCGATCGCTCCAGACAAGTTCCGGCTGGCCGATGCGCTGGCGTTCGGCATTTTGCGCCGTCAGCACAATGCTGTCGAAACTCCCCGCCTTAACCGGCGCGGCAAACAGCAATGCCGTCAACACAAGGAATCGCATAATCCGCATGGCTTCCAGCTTGACTTTGACCGGTTAAGACTTGCTGAAAGCAACCATGGCCCGCGCCCTCTATATCCACTGGCCGTTTTGCCTCGCCAAGTGCCCCTATTGCGACTTCAACAGCCATGTCCGCGCTACCGTTGACGAGGCTCTGTGGGGGAAGTCCCTGCTGGCCGACATGGCCTGTGAGGCCGAACTAGCAAGCGGTGAGGCGCTGACTTCGGTGTTCTTCGGCGGCGGCACGCCCTCGCTGATGCCGCCGGCGCTGGTGGCCGGGCTGCTGGCCGAGGCCGAGAGCTTGTGGGGCTTTGCGCCGGGTATCGAGATCACGCTGGAGGGCAATCCGACTTCGGTGGAGTCGGCGAATTACGCGGCACTGGCCTCG
>JAHFPT010000351.1 GCA_023266625.1 Novosphingobium sp.
CGGGTAATATTATTATCTATGCGGGCAATCGTCCCGCTTTGCAACGCGCTGCTTTCCGCCGCTTTCACCAGCGCGGCAAACTGCTAGGGATGTGTGCCGGAAGCAGCCGCAAGGCTTCCTGCGACACGGAGCCATGATGCATTTCGACGACCGCCTCGCCACTGTGCTGCGCTCGCGCGCCAGCGGGTCGGCGACGGCGCGAATCCAGTATCGCCAGCTGCTCGATTTGCTCGGCACCATGCCGGTCGAATCGCAAGGAGCGCAACTTGACGCGGCTTGCGACCGGCTTAGCGATCTCGGCAATGCCATTGCCAGCGCCGACCGCGCCGCCATGCTGCGCGAGCCGGGATTGCGGCTGCGCAACCCCCGCCTGGTGGCATTGCTGGCGGGAGGCGAAGCCGCCGTCGCCGCCGCCGCAATCGGACAGGCGCAATTGGACGAGGACGAGTGGATCGACCTGGCGCCAGCGCTGCCCATCGCGGCGCGCGGACTGGTCCGCCAGCGCCGCGACCTTGGCCTGCGTGCCGAAGCGCTGTTCGACAGGCTGGGGATGGTCGCTCCAGGCCTGCCGCCTGCCGAAGTGCCTGCCGCAGGGGCACTGCCGGAGGATTCCGCCATACCCGCCAAGCCGAGCAGGATTGGCGCCATCGTCCAGCGTATCGAAGATTTCCGCAAGGCCCGTGCACCCGGAGAGGGACAGCCCGGCAGCGGCGAGGCACCGCATCTGCCCTTTGGCGACGGCGCGATCGAGCGGCCGGCAATCAGATTGCGCGCTTTCGACTTCGCGACCGATAGTGAAGGCTGCATCGTCTGGAGCGATCCCGGAATGGCCCCCATGGCGGTCGGACTGCGGCTGGCGTCCAGCGATACGGCGGATCCTCCTGCCGCCAGAGCCGCGCTGGTCCTGGCGCTGCGCCAGCACCAGCCAATTCGAGCGATGCAGTTCGAGATTGCTGGTGCACCGGCGATTGCCGGGCGCTGGCTGATCGATGCCGCACCCTGTTTCGATCCGCAGAGCGGCGGTTACACGGGTCATGCTGGCCGCATGCGCCGACCGCAGCTGGCAGCAGAGCCGGAACCTGCGCCAGCACCGACAAGCGAAGCCGACCGCGTGCGCCAGCTGCTTCACGAGCTGCGCACGCCCATCAACGCAATTCAGGGCTTCGCCGAGGTCATCCAGCAGCAGCTGTTCGGCCCGGCACCGCATGAATACCGCGCACTCGCCGCCGCCATTGCCGGCGACGCGGCGCATCTATTGGCCGGCTTTGAGGAGCTCGAACGATTGGCCCGGCTTGAAGGCGGCGGGATCGAACTGGCGCAAGACAGCTGCGATCTAGCCGCCGTCACCGAGGCAACAGTGGCCCAGCTGCGGCCCTTCACCGATCCGCGCAGAAGTGGCTTTTCCGTGAGTTTCGCAAACGATGAGCCGCTTCAGACCGCGCTTGGCCAGGCCGATGCCGAGCGACTGATCTGGCGGCTGCTGGCAACGCTGGCAGGTGCAGCGAGCCCGGGCGAAATGCTGACGCTGCGCGGGCAGCTGGAGGGCGGCAAGGTCCAGCTGACCTTGCAACTGCCTGCCACTCTCGCTGCAATGGACAATCGCCAGCTGATGCAAGCAGTGCCAAGCGCAGCGCCCCAGGTCTTGATGGCGGGCATGTTCGGAACTGGATTCAGTTTGCGGCTGGCTTCGGCCGAAGCGCAGGCGGCGGGCGGCAAGCTGCAACACGTGGGCAAAGAGCTGCAATTGAGTCTGCCGGGCTTGACCGCAGCGGAGGCGGGACATAGCGGTGAGGCGGGAAACGGGTCAGTAATCTAGGGAGGCGCACCGAGAGTGGCCGACGTCCGCATTTGTGATGTGCCAGTCGCGCCCGAATTTGCCCGCTTCCGCGAAGGTTTCGGTCAAAGGTTCCTGCTAACCGTAGATACCGAAGAGGAATTCGACTGGGGCGCTCCGCTTGACCGCCATCAGCATCGCATCGACGCGGTTCCGGCCTTGCGCAAGTTCCAGCAGTTTTGTGAGGGATTTGGGGTCAGTCCCATCTATCTCGTCGATTACCCGGTCGCCGCCTCCGTCGGCGCGGCGGAAGCCTTGCGCCAGTCCATTCAGGCTGGGCGCGCCGAGGTCGGGGTGCAGCTGCATCCTTGGGTCAACCCGCCTTATGACGAAGAAGTAAATATTTTCAATAGTTACGCGGGAAATCTTCCAGCAGATTTGGAACGTGCGAAATTCATGCAGCTGCGCGATCTGATCGAACGTAATTTCGGCGTCGCACCGCGCATGTTTCGCTGCGGCCGCTATGGCACCGGTCCCAATACAGCGCAGATCCTGATCGATGGCGGCATCAGCATCGACACATCGGTGCGTGCCTGCTTCGACTACAGCGCAGACGGCGGTCCCAACTATCGCGATCATCCGGCCCGGCCCTATTGGCTCGACCGCCAGGCCGGCCTGCTCGAATTGCCACTAACCACGGTATATTGGGGCGCGCTGGGCCGGTTCGGACCGTGTCTTTACCCCAGAATGTGGCGTGTTCCGCAATTGCGCGGGGCGCTGGCCCATGCCCGCATGCTCGACCGCATTCCGCTAACTCCCGAGGGTGTCAGCGCCAAGGAAGCGATCCGCGGTATCGATACTGCAATCGGCGAAGGCCTGCCGGTGTTGGTCCTGTCGTTTCATAGCCCTTCGCTGGTGCCGGGCAACACGCCCTATGTTGGCAGCAACGCGCAGCTCGATGGTTTTTACGACTGGTGGCGGGCGGTATTCGCCCATCTGGCCCGGCGCGGCATCGCTCCGGCCAGCATTGGCAACATAATGGCAGCGGTCGAGCTTGCCTAGCCGCGCGCGCCAAGCTAACGCGCGCCGGTCGGCAAGCGATGCGGGCCTGTAGCTCAGTTGGTTAGAGCTGGCCGCTCATAACGGCTAGGTCGCGGGTTCGAGTCCTGCCGGGCCCACCATCGTTTGTAGTTCGGCGTTTGTAGTTCGGCGTTTGCAGTCCGGCGCATTGAGCCGGACACCCGGTCGGGGAGTAGCGCAGCCTGGTAGCGCATCTGCTTTGGGAGCAGAGGGTCGCAGGTTCGAATCCTGTCTCCCCGACCATTTAATCGGCGACTTGAGACTGCCGCTTTCTCACGGCTCTTTGGTCAATGGCAGAAAGAGATTGAGGGGCTAACAGGCGGATTGAGTCGTTCCGTTTTCCGGACACATTGGGAGATCGTATTCAAGTCCGCCCCTACGTCGGACCGCCCGCTGGCGAACCTCCGGTGCGAACTTGTTGGTTGTCTTGCTCATAACCGGCCCTTCCTCTCAGGCGTTGGAGCCTACGGCAATCCCGGAGCGGTTCAGAATATGAAAGCGTGAGACCCCATAGTTCGCCCGGCCACTGCCCACCCGCCCGGGAAACGCGGAGGCGCCACGGCTGCACAATGGTTGCCCGTCAGCCCACCTCACTCTTCCTCAGTTGTCCATCCCGAAATGGTCTGCCAGCTGCTTGCCGGTAAAGCCGTAACTTGTCGCGTCGGGATCGTTCAGCATGCCTGCGTTCCATTCCGCAAATGCCTGGGCCAGTTGCGCGAAAGTTTCGGGGTACCGATCCTTCAGGTTGGC
>JAHFPT010000164.1 GCA_023266625.1 Novosphingobium sp.
AAGAACGGGCAATTCTCGCTCACCCGGCCAATTCCTTCGGCACCGTTCTTCACCAGCACCCTGCAGAATGCCGCCGTGTCGGAAGCCTATGGTGCCGAGCTTGAGCTGCTCTGGCGGCCGACCCGGCAGTTCACGCTCAATACCGCGGTGGCCTATCTGCATTCCGAGTTCACCCGCTTCACCTCGGTCGATCCGCTCGATCCGCGGGTGTTCGCGCCGGGTGCGGTGATCGACGCCCTGCTCAAGGACCTGAAGGGCAATACCACGCGCATGTCGCCGCGATGGAGTGTCAGCATCAACCCGGCCTATGAAGTCGCACTGGGCAATGGCGGATCGCTGACTTTTGGCGCCAACTATGCCTACAAGAGCCGCCAGTATCACACCGAGTTCAACGACCTCCGCCTGTCACAGGCACCCTACTCGATGGTCGATGCGAATATCCTCTATCAAGCACCGGACAAGAAGTTTTCGGCGAACCTGTGGGTGAAGAATCTGACCGACGAACTGGTCTATGCCGGCAGCTTCTCGATCTCCACCAGCCGCGCGATTGGCGGAACGCTGATGCCGCCGCGCACCTATGGCGTGACGGTGGGCTACAAGTTCTGACCCGGGTTTATTCAATGTGAATCTATGGGGCCGGTCTGCCAGCGCAGGTCGGCCCTCCTTCGAGACGCCCAGGGCGCAAGTACAACTGGAAGACGCGGCACGTGTTCATCGGCGTGGGGGAAAGGAAGCCTTGCGGGAGTTTCGTGTGGTATTATGCGGTGACGCAAGACGACCGGCATCGACCCAAAGTTGAACTTTCTGTGCCGAATTCGCATTGCCAAAAGCAGAAGTGGATTACAGAATTCAAGCGGAATATGCCCGCATCTATGATGCGAGTCTTTTGCCGACTTGGTGCAGCATTTTCATTATGTCAGCCGCAGAACAACCTGCGGAAAAGAGAAATCCCTGCATTTCGGTGCAGCCCAATGCCCGGACGATTTCAAGTTGTTCCTTGGTTTCCACCCCCTCGGCTGTCGTAACCATATGAAAGCTTTCCGCCAGACCGGCCACTGCGCGCACAACGGCTGTTGATTCCTCGCAGTCGGAGAGGCCATTGATGAACGACGAGTCGATCTTGATCTTGTCGAACGAAAATTTTTGCAAGTAACTGAGCGAAGAATAGCCGGTCCCGAAATCGTCCATCGCGATCCGCACACCAAGCGCGTGGAGCTGGTTCAATGTCACCAGTGTGGTTTCGGTCTGCTCCATCAGGATTGCCTCGGTGATCTCGATTTCGAGTCGGCGCGCCGGCAGCCCCGATGCGGACAGCGCATTTATCACTACCTGGACAAGATTCTGGTTCCTGAACTGGGCCGGCGAAACGTTGACAGCGAGCGTTACCTCGTCAGGCCAGCTCGCCGCATCCATGCAAGCCGTACGTATCACCCACTCGCCGATCCGCGCGATAAGCCCGCTTTCTTCCGCAACCGGAATAAAGGTGGCAGGGGCAATCGGCCCGCGCTCGGGGTGGTCCCAGCGCAGCAGTGCCTCGCAACAACTGATCTCGTCGCGCTCGAGGTTGACCAGCGGCTGATAGCACACTTCAAACTCGCCATTGACAATGGCTTTGCGCAGATCGATTTCGAGCACCCTGCGTGCGCTCATCTTTTCGTCCATTCCAGGCTCAAAGAACCGATAGGTGCCACGCCCGCTTGCCTTGGCGCCGTAGAGGGCCATGTCGGCATTTCTGATCAACTGTTCGCTATCGGTCCCGTCATTGGGCGACAGGGCAATGCCGATACTGGTGTCAATAATGATCTGATGTTCGAGGATATCATAAGGCGCCATGATCGCTTCGCGAATGCGCGTGGCGAGCACCGCGACGTCGGAAGGCTGTTCGACCTTGGTCTGGACAACCACAAATTCATCGCCCCCGAGCCGGGCGACGATGTCAGTTTCACGGATGCAACAGCGTAACCTGTCCGCGACAATTTTCAGGAGTTCGTCGCCAATTGGATGACCAAGCGTATCATTAATCGATTTGAAATTGTCTAGATCGACGAACAGTACCGCCAATTGTTCTTCACGCGTAACCCAGCGCAAAGCCTGCTTGAGCTGTGTGGCGAACAATGCGCGATTGGGCAAATCCGTCAAAATATCGTGATGCGCCATATGGACAATCTGCGCTTCGGCCTGTTTCTGCCAAGTGACATCTTCGTGCGTGACAACCCACCCGCCACTTGCCAACGGATTATGAACGATATTAATCGTCCGGCCATCGGTTGTGGTAATATGATGTGAAGAGGCCTGACCCCGTTTGATTGTGTCGAAAATTTGCTTGCAGTATTTCCTTACATCACCGGCAAAATAACCCGTCGCCTTCCGGTGCTTCATAAGATTCAAAAGCGTGCATCCCGGCTTTACAAGCTCTTCCGATAATTCATACATCTCGATGTAGCGATTGTTGCAGACTACGATTCTCCCCTTTGAATCAAACATGACCACACCATGCATCATGTTATTCAGGGTTTCGCGTAGTTGGAAGTTTTCTTTATCAAGATTGTCCTGGACATACATCATCGGAACCACGGAGGTTCCATTTCTCTTCACTTTTGGCAATGGCCTTAATTTTCCATCACCATTGTAGTAAGGTGTTTTACTTATTTTTTTCTGCGTGTGCATTGGTAAGCACCTCAGTTTTCTCGCAAGGCCTTCCCCGGAATTCTCATGACATAGACTAAGTTTGGTTAAAAAATGCTTAGGAGCTGCATTTGGGTTTTACGGTATTCGGCAACGACGAAACAAGCCGCGCTTTAGAATTTGCTGATTATTTTATTATTGCTAGTAACGATTTAAGGCTTAGTTCTCATATACCCAAACAAATTCTCGATACTGTTCTGGTATTATAGAAAGCCGGATCATATCCGGTCTTCGGCCGCCATCTGGAACGCCTCAACTCAACCCTGATTCCAAAAGGCAGTCGTGGACCAAACTGCTCAGCCCGCGGCCCCCCGCAGCATCGCCGCATTCTCCTCGATCATCTGCCGCACGCTGCGCGCAGGCCGACCGGTCAGCCGCTCAACATGATCGCTGCGGATGGCGAGGAACCCTTCACGGATAGCCTGGCCAAAAGTCACCATGTCGTCGCTGTTCCACGGGATGCCGTTCACCGACTGGTCGTCGACCGGCTGGCGGGGCACGCCCATGGCGTCGAACATCGCGTATTGCGCCTCATCGTCGACCGGCACATAGGCCAGCGCCACGCCGGTCACCTCAGCCATGATCGCGGTGACCTCGCCGAAGGTCTGCAAGTCCGGCCCGGTGATATTGTAAGTCTGGCCCTCGTGCCCTTCCCCGGTCAGTACCGCGAGCGCGCAGGCGGCGCAGTCCTCACGCCAGACCATGGCCTCGCGCCCCTCGCCCGAATTGCTCACCCACTGGCCCGAGGCCATGACGCCGGGCCCGGCCATCAGGATCATGGCATCGGCATAATGCGCATCACGCAGCATGGTCCAAGCCATGCCGGAAGCGCGGATCAGGCGTTCGGTTTCGATGTGGTCGTGGCGCACTTCGGCGGGATTGGCGGGATCATCGATGCCGATGAAGCTAGTATAGGCAATATGCCCCACCCCCGCTGCTGCCGCCGCATCGATCGCCGCCTTGTGCTGGACGACGCGCGCGCCGACGCGGGTGCCGGAAATCAGCAGCATCCGCCCCGCCCCCTGCACCGCGCTCGCCAGCGTCTCGGGCTTGTCGAAATCGCCATAGCGCACGGTGCAGCCCTGCGCCATACGCTCCTCCAGCTTGGCCGGGGTGCGGGTGATCAGGATCAGGTCCGCCGCCCGGCCCATGGCGATCAGTCTGTCAGTCAGCGAACGACCGTACTGACCCGAAGCTCCGGTGATGACGATCCGGCTCACGCCGCACTCGCCAGTTGTTGCGCGCTTACCCACCAGCCATGGACCTGCGGACGCAACCGATGCGGGATCTTCACCCGCGCGACCGGCCCGGCGGCGACGTTTCCGGCATCGACGATCCAGCATTCATGCTCGAACGAATCCGGGCCGGTCTGGCGGTCGACCACCGTGATCAGCCAGCCCTCATGCCCGGCCTCGCGCGCGGGCACATGGACGGGCTCGTTGAAACACATGCCCGGATCGAGCGCGAGCGCCTGCGGCGGGCCGCCCGCCATGTCGAGCCGCAGCAGCAGATCAAACATGGCGTCAACCGGTCCGCCGAACACCGGTGGTCCGCGCCGTTCGGGATTCATGGTCAGCAGCCATGCGTGGTCATAGGGCCGGCCTTGCCGCGCCGCCGGGATCACCGGAAAATCGCCGGGCGGGCCGATGACGGTCTCGGTCACTGTATCGGCGGTGCCTTTGGGATCGATGGTCCAGCGCGCCAACCGCCCGCCCAGTTCCCACTGTTCGAGCGCGATGCCCGATGCCTTGCGGATAAAGGGGAAGGCATTGCTGTCTGACAGACACTGGTCGAAATGGACAAGACCGGCCTCGTCCTCAAAGGCATTCATCATGTGATAGCACGATACGCCCTTCGGCCCCTTGAACCAGCGCAGTTCGGAAACATCGCCATAGCGCGGCACGATGCCAAGCCATGAATCGAGCTCCTGATGGTGAATCCAGTGCTCGCCACCGTCCTTAAGCCGATCAAGCTCGCAAATGGTCGGATAGATCGGGAACAGCGCATAGTTTTCGGTGATGGTGAAATCGTGCATCATCGCGCAATAGGGCGCATCGAACCACTGCTCTGACTTGAGTTTGCCGTCCGGTCCGACGATTCCGTACGAAATCGTCTTCGAGGCAAGCCCGCTGGCTTCGTAGCCGTAGAAGAACATCTCACCACTCGCGGGATCGACACGCACATGCGCGGTCATCGTCTCCGACCGCAGCGCGCCGCCAAAATCATAGCTGCCCAGCGTCTCAAGCGTGCGCGGATTGATGCGATAGGGCCGACCGTCCTCCTTGCACATCAGCAGGTGCCCGGCGTGCCACACCGGCGTGGTATTGGCCACGGTGCGGTCCAGCCCGCGCACTTCGGGCTTGTCGGTGAAGGGATTGCGATACTTGCCGAACAGCGCCTCTCCGGCTGCAGTCTCAGCCTTGTGCCGGGCGGTCTGGACCCAGCGCAGTTCAATGCTCGCCCTGCCGCCGGCGAAGCGCACCGCGCTGATCATGCCATCGGCAGACAGGAAAGCCGCGCTGTCCTCCAGGAACGGCGGATAAGCGGGGTTCGGCACGGCGCGGAAGAACACACCTTCCACTTCCGCAGGGATCGTGCCTTCGACAGCAAGATCAGCAAGCGAATATTCCTCACCCTGCGGGCTGTTGAGTCCAAGATAATTTGGCTGCTGCGGAAACGCGCCCACTGCCCTCTCCTATCCTACCATTTGTTATAATAATGGCGAGTTCGGACCGGCTTGGCAAGGTGGTTCTTGGAAACCAGCAGCAATCACGGTGGATCACCGTATTGTCGTCTGGTCCTAAAGCGGCAAACCGACGTAATTTTCGGCAATCGCTGTCTGCGCCGCCCGCGACGAAGCGATATAGTCAAGCTCGGCCAGCTGCATCCGGCGTTCGAAGGGGCCATCATCGGGGAAGCGGTGCATCAGATTGGTCAGCGACCAGCTGAACCGTTCGCTCTTCCACACCCGCGCCAGCGCCGTTGCCGAATAGCCGGCGATGCCATCGTTCTCGCCGCGCTGGAAATATCCGATAAGCGCTGCGGACAGATAGGCCACATCAGATGCCGCAAGGTTCAGTCCCTTCGCACCCGTCGGCGGCACGATATGCGCAGCATCGCCGGCGAGGAACAGGCTGCGGTGGTGCATCGGTTCGAACACATAGGAGCGAAGCGGGGCAATGCTCTTCTCGATCGCCGGGCCGCGCGTGATATGCGCGGCGACTTCGGGGCCGAGACGGATCGCCAGCTCGTCCCACAGGCGCTCGTCGGACCATTCCTCGACCCGGTCGGTCAGCGGCACGTCGATATAATAGCGGCTGCGCGCCATCGACCGCATCGAGGCCAGCGCGAAGCCCCGCGTGTGGTTGGCGTAGATGAGTTCGTCATGGCAGGGCGGAACATCGGCCAATATCCCGAGCCAGCCGAAGGGATAGACGCGTTCGAATTCGCGCGCCGCCGACGCCGGTATCGAACGGCGAGAAGGCCCGTGATAGCCGTCGCAGCCGGCGATGAAGCGCGCATCGATCCGCCGCTCGCTGCCATCCTTGCTGAAGCTGACAAAGGGCGCGTCGCTGTCGATGGCGTGTATCGCGACGTCCTCCGCCTCATAGATCACCTCGAGCGCGCGGCCGGGGGCGGCATCCATCAGGTCGCGCGTCACCTCGGTCTGGCCATAGACAGTGACATGCTTGCCAGTGAGGCCGAAGGTGTCGATGCGGATCAGCCGTTCGCCATCGGCGAGGCAGAAGCCGTCTTCGAGCAACCCTTCGCTGCGAAGCCGCTCGTCGATGCCGAGCCGTTCGAGCAGATCGGTGGTCGTTCGCTCAAGGACACCGGCACGAATACGGCCAAGCACATAGTCGGCCGACGCCCGCTCGACGATGATGCAATCCACCCCCTCGGCGCGGAGCAGATGACCCAGCAGCAGCCCGGCGGGGCCTGCGCCGATAATGACCACCTGCGTCTTCATCGCTCAGAACTGCCCTTCAAGTTCGTGCAGCACCTTGTAGCACGGCAGCACCTGCGCGACCGAGCTGTTCGGTTCGCGTCCTTCGCGGATCGCGGCAATGAACTCGCGGTCCTGCAATTCGATGCCATTCATGCTGACATCGACCTGGCTCACGTCGATCGGCTCTTCCTTGCCGGTCACCAGATCGTCGTAGCGGGCGATATAGGTGCCGGTGTCGCCGATATACCGGAAGAAGGTGCCGAGCGGCCCGTCGTTGTTGAAACTGAGTGACAGGGTGCAGATCGCGCCTGAGGCGGCCTTGAGCTGGATCGACATGTCCATGGCGATGCCAAGTTCAGGATGATGCGGCCCTTCGATGGCATTGGCCTTGACGATCGGACCCGCCTGATAGGCGAAAAGATCGATGGTATGCGCCGCGTGATGCCACAGCAGATGGTCGGTCCAGCTACGCGGCTCGCCTTTCGCGTTCATGTTCTTGCGGCGGAAGAAATAGGTCTGCACGTCCATCTGCTGGATGTTGAACGTGCCTGCCGCGATCCGCTGGTGCACCCACTGGTGCGACGGGTTGAAGCGGCGGGTATGGCCGGCCATGCAGACCAGGCCGGTTTCCTGCTGCTTCTTCAGCACCGCCTCGGCATCCGCCCAGCTGTCGGCGAGCGGGATCTCGACCTGGACATGCTTGCCAGCATTCATGCAGGCGATGGCCTGTGCCGCATGCATCTGGGTGGGCGTGCACAGGATCACGGCATCGACATCGTCGCGAGCGAGGGCATCTTCAAGTTCAGTCGAGCTGTGTTTAGCGCCGTATTTCGCGGCGGCGGCAGCCGCCTGTTCTGCGGTCCGGCTGATAATCGAGACAATCTCGACGCCGTCAATCAGCTTCAACCCGTCGAGGTGCTTTTCCCCGAAGGCGCCGGCGCCGGCCAGGGCTATTCTCATGTTACTGGCTCCAGAACGATATGGCCGATGGCCGTATTGCTGCATGGAATGTGATAGTGACGATGCAGGCATTTGGTCTGCTTGCCAAGCGCGCCGCGCATCACCAGCCACATCACCATCTCAATCCCTTCGCTGCCGGTTTCGCGCAGATATTCGATGTGCGGAATGTGGCGCACCGCATCGCTGTCACCCACCAGCATATCGAGGAACATGTTGTCCCATTCGCGGTTCAGCAATCCCGCGCGTGGTCCCTGCAACTGATGGCTCATCCCGCCGGTGCCCCAGATTTGCACGTTGAGGTCTTCAGGGAAGCTTTCAACGGCGCGCGCAATCGCCTCTCCCAGCGCCCAGCAGCGGTTGCCCGAGGGGACGGGGTAGGTGACGACATTGACCGCCAGCGGCACGACCTTCGCTGGCCATTTGTCGGGTGTTCCGAACATCATCGACAAGGGCACGGTCAGGCCGTGATCGACATCCATCTCGTTGATGATGGTCATGTCGAAATCATCCAGGATCAGGCTCTGCGCGATATGCCATCCCAGATCGGCATGGCCTGCAACATCCGGCACATTGCGCGGCCCCCAGCCTTCGTCAGCGGGCTTGTAGTGCTCGCCGCAGCCGATCGCGAAAGTCGGGATGATGTTGGCGTCAAAGGCCGATGCATGATCGTTGTAGACCAGGATCACGACATCGGGCTTCGCCGTGTCGCGTTCCCATTGGCGGGTCCATTCGTAACCTTTGAAGATCGGTCCGAAATAGTCGTCACCGGTCTTGCCCTGATCGACCGCGACGCCCAGCAGCGGGACATGGCTTGAGCCGACACCAGCGGTAATGCGCGCCATCCTAGTATCCTCCCTTGATCGAGCGATTGCCCTCCGGCGAGCGCCCGCCCTTCGCCATCATCGCTTGGTATTCGGGAAAGCTCATGTCGGTCATGGTCGACACCGCCTCGGCAAAGCTGAGGCCGTCGGTGGAAAACAGCTTGGAGAGGAAATAGACGTTGCCGCCAAGGTCGAGCAGGCGGTTATAGTCGCGCGCAAGCAGCGCTTCCTTGGCCTCGTCGCTGATCGGCCACTCGTCGAGATAGGCCTTTTCATCGGCCTTGAAGCGGGTGCGGTTCTCCGCCTTCATCAGGCTCATCGCGAACTGGTTGATCCAATAGCCCTTGCGTGCCCGCGCTGCGGTATAGACGCGGGTGCCCGGAATGTCTTCGAACTCGGCGAGATATTCATGGATATTCTGCTTCACCGGCCCTGCTCCTTCAAACGGGCGTCGAGCCGGGGGAAAACCCGGCGCGCATTGCCTTCAAAAATCATGTGGCGCTCGTCATCGTCGATATCGAGCGCGTCGACATAGCGTTTGGTGTCATCGAAATAATGGCCCGTCGTCGGGTCGATCCCGCGCACCGCGCCGACCATTTCGGAACCAAAGAGGATATTCTTGTTGTCGATCACATCGGCGAGCAGATCGATCCCCGGCTGGTGATAGACGCAGGTGTCGAAGAAAATGTTATTCATCAGATGCGTATCAAGCCCGGGTTTTTTGAGCATGTCGGCAAGGCCGCGATAGCGCCCCCAATGATAGGGCACCGCACCGCCGCCGTGCGGGATGATGAAGCGCAATGCCGGGAAATCGGTGAACAAATCGCCCTCCAGCAGCTGCATGAAGGCGATCGTGTCAGCGGCGATATAATAGCCGCCGGTCGCATGCATCGCCGGGTTGCAGCTGCCCGACACATGGATCATCGCCGGGACATCGAGTTCGGCCATCTTTTCGTAGAAGGGATACCAGTAACGGTCGGTCAGCGGCGGATGGGTGAAATGCCCGCCGCCGGGATCGGGGTTGAGATTGCAGCCGATGAAGCCGAGCTGGGTGACGCAGCGCTCAAGTTCCGCGATGCTGGCGCTCATGTCGGCCTTGGGCGATTGCGGCAGCATGCACACACCGGCGAATGTCTCGGGGAACAGATCGACTACTCGCGCGATCAGATTGTTGCAGCGCAAGGCCCACTCGCGCGCAACCGCCGCGTCGCCGACATGCGGCGCCATCGCCGACGCGCGCGGCGAGAAGATCGTCATGTCGGCACCGCGCTCCTTGATCAGGCGCAGCTGGTTGGCTTCGATCGTTTCGCATATCTCCGCGTCGGAAATCCCGGGATAGGGCGGCGGCTGAACGCCTGCCTTGAACGCCGCCTTCTGTTCCTCGCGCCAGGCGTCGTGCGCCTTGGGCAGCACCGTGTAGTGACCATGGCAATCGATAATCATCGTCACGCGCCCCTCACCATTGCCAGCTTGGCCTCCAGCCCTGCGGGCGGCGCGACCAGGCCGAGCGCGCCCAGCTGTGCCTGGCGGGTGACAGTGCCGCGCGTCATCAGCGGATCCACGCCCAGCGCCTCCAGCGTCTTGACAACTTCCGCCATCTCGGCGGCGCGGCGCTGGCCATGGACCAGCATCCGGTCGATCCGGTAGTCGGCACCGCTCGCCCAGTCGTTGCCAAAACTGTCCAGGACTTCCCCGGTAACGCCGGCGCGCTCGCAGGCGATCAGACATTCGGCGGTCAGCGCCTCGACGCCCTTGTACATCACCGAACGCAGCATCTTGATCGTCGATGCGCGGCCGACCTCCTCCCCGACGATACGCAGCTTGGTGAAGCCGAGCGCAGCCAGCGCGGCCTGCCCCGCCGCAGCATCCGGCCCCGCCAGCAGCAACGGCGTCGCCAGCGGCGACGGCTTGACCGGCGCCATCACCGCGACATCGACATAGCGCCCGCCCGCCTCCGCAATCGCCTGCGCGGCAGCGCGCTTGGTTTCTGGCGCGACCGAATTCATGTCGAAGAAGAAGGCGCCCGGCGCGATAAGCGCTGCGGCATCCTGCGCGACCGCCAGCGCATTGTCGGCGGTGACGACGCTGATGATCGCAGTCGCGCCGATCAGTGCCTCGGCGAGCGTATCGCAGCCCCGCACAGCGGCAGCGGCGAAATCGACCGGACGAATATCGAAGGCGCGCGCATCGCCTCCCCAGCCCGCTGCGCGGGCGAAAGTCGAACCGGCTTCTCCAAAGCCGATCAAGGTCAGCATCCGTGTCATTGGCAACTGCCCTGCCAAACGGGCAGCTGCTGGACCAATCGGAAGCGAAAGCCCCCTATAAGTATTATCTAATCATTCCCCATAGTGCGGGCGTTCGGACCATCATAGCACCTGTCCGGACCTGCCCTGCCCCGCTGCGACTTCCAGGTGGCGCAGAAAGGCCGCCTGCATCGCCGTCGGCCGCCACGCCGTGCGGCGGGTCACGCCGATGTCGCGAACGCAGTCGGCGGGCAGTCCGGCGACGACTTCCAGCCAGCCAGCCTCCAGCTCGACCGCCACCTGATCGGGCGACAAGAGCGTGAGAAAATCGCTGTGGAGCATCATCTGACGGATCATGATCACCGAACCGCAGGTGATCGGCACTGCGGGATATGCCATGTCCGCTGCATCAAACAGCCGAGCCCATTGCGTGCGTAGCGGCGTCCCCACCTCCGGCACTATCCACGGATAGGCCGCCAGCCTGCGCAAGCGCGTGGGCCAATCCTCGGTCGCAGCGGCGAGCAGCGCCGGATGCCCGGCTCGCCCCAGGACGACCGGCTGATCGCTGAACAGGGAATACTGTTCCAGTTCGTCCCCGCGACCCAGCTCGCGCAAGGCGCCGACCATCACGTCGAGCGATCCGTCGCGCAGCGGATCGACCAGTTCGTGCCAGGCGCCCTCCATCACGCTGATCCGGGCATCGGGATAGTCGCGGTGGAAACCGGTGATCGCTGCCGGCAGCACGCGGGCGCGCGACAGCGGCATCGCGCCGATCGAGATCCGCCCGGTTTCCGCCCCCTTCAACGCCTCCATTTCGGCAAGCCCTGCCTCCAGTTCGGCACGCGCCAGGCGAAAGGCGCGCAGCGTCTTGCGCCCGCTGCCGGTAAAGGCAAGACCGCGGCCGCGACGCTCGACCATGCTGCGCCTGAGCACGAGTGAAAGGTCGCCCACGGCGCGGTGCAGCGACGGCTGGGATATTCCGGTCAGCGCGGCAGCGCCGCTATAGCTGCCCCCCTCACCCAGCGCGAGCAGCGCCCGTATCTGCGCCATCGTCACCCGGTTGCTGCCGATATAGGCGAGCGCGATGTCGATGCGCGCGGACAATTGCCCCGCTGCAACGGTTGGGCCCATGCCGTCGGAGCGCCGTTCGAACAGCGGCAGGTCGAGCAGCCTTTCGATCCGCGCCACCGCCTGGGTGATCGCTGGCTGGGTTATGTTGACCGCCTGCGCGGCCGCTGAAATGCTGCCCAGCCGCGTGACGGCGGACACGGCGCGCAGGTGGCGAAGGTTTAGCTGCCAT
>JAHFPT010000352.1 GCA_023266625.1 Novosphingobium sp.
GTCGGAACCTGCGGCATAACCTCGCTTCTGGTGGAAACTTCAGCTGGGCTTGTTCTGCTGGACGGAGGGGTGGCGGAAGCCGCACCGCTTGTTCTTGCGAACATCCGCAGGCTGGGCTTCAACCCCCGCCGGGTGCGCTGGATCCTTGTCAGCCATGAGCACTACGACCACGCGGGGGCGCTGAATGCCATTCAGCGAGAAACCGGCGCGCGGGTTGTCGCCGGGCCATTTCAGAGGCGGGCACTGGCCACTGGCCGCCCCGAGCCCGATGATCCGCAGGCCCAATCGCTGGCGGGTCACACCATGGAACCGCTGGTGGTTTTCCGGACCATGCGCGATTCCGGCAGACTCAATGTCGGCAACAGGACCTTCACCGCGGCGGCAACCCCGGCCCATTCCCCCGGATCAACCAGCTGGACCTGGCGGGAGTGCGAAGGCAATGTCTGTCGGACCATCGCCTATGCCGACAGCACCTCAACCGTCTCCTCCGATGGCTACCGGTTCTTGGACAATCCGAAGCGAATCGCGGCCGTGCATTCCGGGCTCGCTACCATTGCCGCACTACCCTGCGACATCATCGCCACCCCGCACCCTACTGCCAGCGATTTGTTTGCGCGCATGTCTGGCGCCAAGCCACTGGTCCAGTCTGGTGCCTGCCGTGCCTATGCCCTTGACGCTGCCAGACGGTTTGATGAGCGTCTCGCTTCGGAAACTGCGGGCACAGCCGCACCAAAATGAGCTGGAAGATCACTGCTTTTGCCAGCCGTCGGGTGATCGAGGGCGCGCTTCTCGCGCATGAGGATGCGTGGGATTGGGACCCGGATATCGTCATCTCCGGCAGCGAATTGGCTGACGACCTCCCCGAGGAGTGGCGGCTCGAAGCCTGGTTGCCGAGGAGGCCGGGCAAGGCCGACCGGGCGGCGATTACCGCGCTGTTTGCCGATGGTGCACCGGAATTCCTCATCGAGCAGCTGCCCGAGACTGACTGGGTCACCCAAAGCCAGCAGGGACTGGAGCCGATCCGCGCGGGGCGCTTCCATGTCCGCACCCCAGAACATCCGCCGCTGGGCCAGCCAGGCGTCCGCGATTTCACTATCCCTGCCAGCCGCGCCTTCGGCACTGGCCAGCACGCGACCACGGCGGGCTGCCTCGCCATGCTGAGCACCATGAAGGCGCGCGGCACGGTGGTGCGCAACTGCGCCGATATCGGCACCGGGACCGGCCTGCTCGCCTTCGCCGCGCTCGACCTGTGGCCGCGCGCGCTGGCGACTGCGAGCGATATCGATGGGGTGTGTATCGGCGTGGTCGAGACCAATGCCGCGCTCAACGGGGTGTCGCTGGGCGCAAGACAGGGCGAACTAACCATACTGGTCGCCGCTGGCTTGGACCACCCGCTGCTGCAAGTGCGCGGGCCTTATGATTTGATCGTGGCCAATATCCTCGCCGGACCGCTGATCGAACTGGCTCCCGATTTTGGCAGGACGCTGGTGCCAGGGGGGAGCTTGCTGCTGGCCGGACTGCTGGAGACGCAGGAGCAGCAAGTGCGCAACGCCTGCCGGAGGGCGGGGTTGCGACTGGCAGCACGTCAGGTCAATGGCGACTGGTCGATCCTGTGGCTGAGAAGGAGGGCCGATTGGACCAGGGAGTTGTGAGCGCCGGGCGAGCGTTGCGTAACATCCTTCGACGGGCTCAGGATGAGCGGACTCGTGATACATTCTTATGACCACTTCCGCTCATGCTGAGCTTGTCGAAGCACACACGCTGACGCCTCCCTACCCCGCCGCCTTCACAATCTCTGCCCAACCCGCTTCGTCGATCACGGCGATCCCCAGCTTCTCGGCCTGTTTGAGCTTTGACCCCGCACCGGGACCGGCTACCACCAGATCGGTCTTGGCGGAAACCGATCCCGCCGACCGCGCGCCCAGCGCTTCGGCCTGCGCCTTGGCTTCGTCGCGGCTCATGGTTTCCAGCTTGCCGGTGAACACCACGGTCTTGCCCGCGACGGGGCTGTCGCGCGTCTCGACGATATAGGGCAACGGGGAGACTTCGGAGAGGAGGTCTTCCCAGACCGCGACATTGTGCGATTCGTGGAAGAAGTCGCTCAGCGCTTCGACCACGGCAGGGCCGATGCCGTCGATGGCGAGGAGTTCGGCGCGAGCTTCTTCTGCCCCCTCCACAACTAACCCACCCCCGTTCGTGTCGAGCGAAGTCGAGACACCTTGCGCCTGCTCCGCCTCGGCTTCGCTCGGGGATGGTCCCTCGACTTCGCTCGGGACGAACGGGGGTGGTGCGGAATGGGAGCGCTCCGCCACCTCCCGCAGCGCCGGCAGCGTGACAAACCGCTTGAGCAAATCCCGCGCGGTCACCGCGCCGACGTGGCGGATTCCCAGCCCGAACAGGAGCCGCGCGGCATCGGGCGAGCGCTTGTTTTCCACCGCTGTCAACAGATTATCCACAGACTTGTCCTGCCACCCCTCGCGGGTGAGGATATCCGCCCGCCGGTCCTTCAGCCGGAAAATATCCGCCGGGCTTTCCAGCCAGCCGAGCGCGAAGAACTCATCGATGGTCTTCTCACCGAGCCCCTCGATATCGAGCGCGCCCCGGCTGACGAAGTGCTTGAGCCGTTCGGTCCGCTGCGCCGGGCAGATCAACCCGCCGGTGCAACGGACATCGACTTCGCCCTCCTCGGCCACCGCCTCGCTGCCGCATCCGCCGTATTCCTTTGGGCAATGGTCGGGGAATTGGTATGGCTCGCGCGGTTCCTCGCGAGTCAAATTGTCCACCACCTGCGGGATCACATCCCCGGCGCGCTGGAGAATCACCCGATCCCCCACCCGCAGACCCAGCCGCCCAATCTCATCGCGGTTGTGCAGGGTGACATTGGTAACAGTAACCCCGCCGACCAGCACCGGCTTGAGCCGCCCGACCGGAGTCAGCTTGCCGGTGCGGCCAACCTGGATGTCGATCGCCTCAATCACCGTCTCAGCCTGCTCGGCGGGGAATTTATGCGCCAACCCCCAGCGCGGCGCCTTGGCGACGAAACCGAGCCGCTGCTGCCATTCGAGACTGTCGACTTTATAGACCACCCCGTCGATGTCATAGGGAAGATCAGGACGTTGACCACGAATACTACGGTAATGTGTTAGCAATTCCTCGATCGAAGTGCAGCGCATCAGCAGCGGCGAAACCGGCACGCCCCAGCTGGCAATCCGCTGCATCATCTCGAACTGGGTGCTTGCGGGAACATCGCTCGCCGCGCCCCAGCCGTGGGCGAAGAATCGCAAGGGGCGGCTGGCAGTGACGCTGGCATCCTTCTGCCGCAGCGATCCCGCCGCAGCATTGCGCGGATTGGCAAAGAGCTTTGCGTCCGCCTCTGCCTGCGCAGCATTGAGCGCGGCAAAATCGGCTTTGCTCATGTAAACTTCGCCGCGAATTTCGAAGATGGCAGGCACCTCCCCCTCCCCTTCAGGAGTTTCGGGTTGAACTGCCCCCGGCAGTCCAAGTCCAGTCCGGGGGACTGGACGACCCGAAACTGGGGTCGGGGGGTGGGGCTTGTCGGTTTGGTGTAGCGCTTGATCGACAGGCCCCACCCCAA
>JAHFPT010000353.1 GCA_023266625.1 Novosphingobium sp.
TGGATTGCTTCGCTACGCTCGCAATGACGAAGAGATGGTTTGATTTGATCTCTTCCCGCATGTGAGGAACAAAGACCTTATGCCTACCCACCACCAACCCAGCACCGCCCGCTCCTGGCTGTTCGCTCCCGGCGACAGCGAGAAGAAGATGACCAAGGCGATGGAAGGCACAGCCGACATCGTCCTGATCGATCTGGAAGACGCCGTCGCGACCGAGAACAAGCAGCTTGCCCGGACGATGGTCCATGATTTCATCAAGGCCAACCCTGCCCAGCGCGACCGGCTCTGGGTGCGGATCAATCCGTTCGATGGCCCCTATACGCTGGGCGATCTCGCCGCGATCATGCCGGCCCAGCCCGGCGGGATCATGCTGCCCAAGGTCTATGGCCGCGCTGACGTGGAAAAACTCGACCATTGCCTGTCGGCGCTGGAAGTCGCCAACGGCATCGAGGAAGGCTCGACTCCGGTGATCGTGCTGATCACCGAGACCGCCGAAGCAATGTTCCATACCGGCAGCTACAAGGGCGCGCCGCGCGTTGTCGCGCTGACCTGGGGGGCGGAAGACCTTGCCGACTCCATCGGTGCCAGCTCGAACCGCAATCCCGATGGCAGCTACAGCTTCACCTATGAACTCGCGCGCAGCCTGACCGTGCTGGGCGCAGCGGCCGCCGGGGTGACGGCAATCGAGACGATTTCGGCGGATTTCAAGGACCTCGAAGCCCTGCGCATTCGCGCGACAAGCGTCCGCCGCGACGGTTTCCGCGGCATGCTGGCGATCCATCCGGCGCAGGTCGATGTAATCAACGCAGCCTTCACCCCGACCGACGAGGAAATCGCCGAGGCGCAGGAAGTGGTCGATATCTTCGCCGCCAATCCGGGTGTCGGCGCGATTGGCTACAAGGGTGGGATGCTGGATCGCCCCTATCTTGCGCGGGCCGAGCGGCTGCTCAGGCAGGCCGGAAAGCTGTGACCAAAACCGTTGATGCCAGCTCGCTCGACCTGCGTGAGTTCCTCAAACCGGGCGACCGCATGGTCCTCGGCCAGGCCTGCGGCGAGCCCTCAACGCTGATCGAGGCGCTTATCGCGCAAGGGCGGGACATCGGCGGGCTCTCTGCCTTCATCGCCACTAGCTTTTCCGGCGTCTTCACGCCCGAAACCGCCGACAGCTTCGCGCTTTCCAGCATGGGGGCAATCGGCGCGCTGCGCTCGATGACGAAGCTTGATTCAAGGGGGGCAGGCAAGCTCGGCATAGTGCCCTGCCATGTCGGACAGGTCGGCCCGCTGATCGAGCAGGGGTTGATCGGCTGCGATGTCGCCATGGTGCAGGTCAGCCCCGCCGACGCCGACGGCAACCACAGCTTCGGGCTGATCAGCGACCATGTCCAGGCAATGGTGGCGAAGGCGCGGCTGGTGATCGCCGAGGTCAACGAGCAGGTGCCCTATACTTTTGGCGAGCTGCTGCCGGGATCGAAGGTCGATGTCGCAGTTCACACTTCGCGCCCGCCTGTCGAAGTGCCGCCCGCAAAAATCAGCGAAACCGACGAGGCAATTGCCCGTCACTGTGCCGCCTATATCGAGGATGGCTCGGTGATCCAGACCGGGGTAGGTGCGGTGCCCGATGCGATCCTGCGCCTGCTGGGCGACCGCAAGGATTTGGGTTTACATTCCGGTATGCTGGGTGACGGAATGGTCGATCTCTATGAGGCCGGCGTACTCACCAATGCCCGCAAGGAGATCGACCGGGGCGTCTCGATCAACGGGGCTCTCATCGGCACCAAGCGGCTCTACGACTTCGCTCACCGGAACCAGGCAATCCGCATGTGCGCCACCAGCTATACCCATGACGCCGCTGTGATGGGCAGGCTGTCCAGACTGGTGACGATCAACTCAGCAATGGAAGTGGACCTCACCGGCCAGGTCAATGCCGAGCAGTCGGGCGCGGCCTATATGGGCGGCACCGGCGGCCAGGTCGATTTCGTCCGCGCCGGCGTGCGCTCCCCCGGCGGCCATTCGATCATCGCGCTGGCCTCGACCGCCAAGGGGGGAACGATCAGCAAGATCGCCGCCTCACTCAGCGGCCCGGTGACCACCGCGCGCACCGAGGTGGACATCATCGTCACCGAATTCGGCGCGGCGGAATTGCGAGGGCAGTCGCTGGCAGAGCGCACTCGCCGCCTAGTCGCCGTCGCCCATCCGGACTTCCGCGAGGAGCTGGACCGGGCGGCGCATGTAATTCGCACACGGGGGTTTTGAGATTGTTCACACGAAGACACGAAGATGTTGCGCTTGGGGCGAAGCCTTTTCCCCATTGCTGCGTCGCGCCACAACGATCGTTTGTATCGAAATCTGCCTGCGGCGCATGGTGTGACCTCTTCGTGTCTTCGTGTGAGACTATTCTACGGAGCAAGCCATGACCGACCCGATCCTGTTCGATGCCCGCCCCGACGGCATCGCCATCCTCACCATAAACCGCCCCGAGCAGCGCAATTGCCTGAACAAGGAAGTGCGCGAAGGCCTGTTCGATGCCTGGTACCGCTTCGAGAATGACCCGGCCCTGCGCATCGCCATCCTTACTGGTGCGGGCGACAAGAGCTTCTGCGCAGGCGGCGATCTCAAGGAGATGGTCGAGACCGGCATGGCCGTCCCGGCGCGCAATTTCATCCCGCTGCCCTATGACAATCTCGAACTGACCAAGCCGACCATTGCCGCGGTCAACGGCTTTGCCTTCGCCGGCGGCTGGGCGCTGGCGCAGAACTGCGACCTTTGCGTCGCCTCTACCCAAGCCAAATTTGCCATCACCGAAGTCAAGGTCGGGCGCGGCTCGCCCTGGGCCGCGCCACTGATCCACATGATCCCGCAGCGGATCATGATGGAGATCATCCTCACCGGCAAACCGATCACCGCCCAGCGCGCCTACGAGATCGGGCTGGTCAACCGCCTGGCCGAACCCGCCATGCTGATGGATGCAGCAATCGAACTGGCGACCGAAGTCCTCGAGGGCGCGCCGCTGTCGGTCAAGGCCGGGCGTGAGACAGTGATGCTGGCGACCGAAATGGGGCGTTCGGCGGCGCTGCAAGCCGGGCGGGCGGCGCATGAAACAGCCTATAACAGCGAGGATGCGCAGGAAGGCCCGCTCGCCTTCGCCGAGAAGCGCAAGCCGGAGTGGAAGGGGCGGTAGTCAGCTAAATCCTCCTCGTGCCGGGGAGGATTGCTCCTCACTTCTTCCCGAACTTCGCCACCCGCTCCGCATAGTCAGGCGCAAACCCCGGATAATTGTCGCGCTCATGCTGCAATCCTTCGGCGAGGCTCATGCCCTCGGTGTCCAGCATGAATTGCTTGGTGTGCAGATTGGTGTGCCAGCTGTTGGCCAAGATCTCAGCCGTGAAGCGCTCGACCAGCGCGTCGAGCGCGCCCGCTTCGGCCAGCTCATCGATCAACCCGATTGCCAGTGCCTCGGTCGCGCCAATTGTGCGCGCCGTCAACGACAGGCGCTTGGCGGCGGGAGTGCCGATGCGGCGCGGCAGGCGCTGGCTGATGCCCCAATTGCCGACCAGCCCCCATTTGCCGTGCGTATCGGCAAACCGCGCGCTGAC
>JAHFPT010000354.1 GCA_023266625.1 Novosphingobium sp.
ATCCATTCGAGGCCGTCCGTCCGCATTTGCGCCGCGCGATCGAGGCCTTTGGCGTGGAACGCCTGATGTGGGGCAGCGACGCGTCCATAATGCCGAATTACGCCTGGGCGGACCTGCTCAATTACCTGCGGCTCGATCCTGAGCTTTCCGAGGACGAGAAGGTGTGGCTTCTCGGACGTACGGCCCGGAAGGTGTTTTCCTGGCCGGCGAGCGGGGCCGGAGCGGCGTAGCTTCAGGTGCCGAGGCGCAGAATTTCGTAGGAGGGATCGCCGGGGCTGCGATCAAAGACGATACCGGCAACCGCGATTTCATCGCCTTGCAGAATGCGCACCATGTCGGGCTGGATACTGCGATAGGCGAAGCGCCAGACGCCGTCGCGCCGTTCCAGACGGTCGAGCGAACGGCCCGCACTCATCAGCCGCTTGCCGCCGTTCTTCAGCACGTGGAGGCCCAGATAATAGGCTTCACAGCCGGCCTTGTCCCCATCGAGCGCGATATTGAAATTAGTGAAATTGGTAAGCGTCCGGTTCATGCCTTCCAGGACGTGCCGCGCCAGCGTTTCGCCGATGGTGGCGCCGGAATAGACCTCGCCGTGATGGTCTTCGACGGCATCCGAATGATAGGCCGAACTGATGAGCTCCACGTCGGCCCGGTCAATGCCGCGTGCATAGCGGGTGTAGACGCTGCGGATCGCTTCGCGGTCGAGCAATTCACACAGGGCTGTCTCGTCGATCGCCATATCTCTCTTCCGTCTGGCCAGTGTTACAGCGCGCTTACCACTTGAGCGGCAGCTTGCGTATCCCGCGCATGAACGAATCCGGATCGAATTCCACTTCGTCGGCGGGGATCGCCAGTTCGAGGTTGGGGAAGCGCCGGATCAGCGATTCCACGGCGAGGCGGATCTGCAGCCTGGCCATGTGCTGGCCAACGCAGGAATGGGCACCGCCAGTGAACGAGAAATGTGCCTGCGGCTTTTCCCGGTGGAAGTCCAGCTTGTCGGCATCGGGCCACACACTGTTGTCGCGGTTGGCCACGGCAAATTCGATCAGCACGTGTTCGCCCTGCTTCACCACCTGACCGCTGGAGAATGTCACATCTTCCTTGGCCCAGAAGCCGAAGGCGCGACCGGGCTTGAAGCTGGGAATCCAGCGCCACAGCTCGCCCAGCGCGGCATGCATGTTGTCGGGATGCTCCTTGATGTCGTGCCATTGATCGGGATGCGTCATCAAGGTGAAGACAGTCGTGCCCAGCTGCCACAGCGTGGTCTTGAATCCGCCGTGCCACAGCGCCATGGCCAGGCTGACCAGTTCTTCCTCCTCCAGCTTGTCGCCTTCGTCGCGCGCGTTGATCAACACGCTCAACAGGTCGTCGGTGGCATTCTCGCGCCGCTCGGCAATCAGTCCGCGGATGAAGTCTAGCGTCGTGTCGCGCGCTTCGAGCTTGCGCTCGGGCGTGGCCGATGAATCGGAGGAAATATCGATCCACTTCTTGAATTCAAAGGCCTTGTCCTTGGGAATTCCAAGAATGCCGGCCAGTACCAGCACCGGCAGCTTGTGCGCGAACATGGCAATGAAATCCGCGCCAGGGCCGTGGGCTTCGAATTCGTCGAGCAGTTCGTCGGTAAAGCCCTGGACCCAGCCTTCCATCTCCTGAATCCGGGCCGGTGTGAAGGCACCGGCGGCAAGCTGGCGGATCCGGGTATGTTCGGGCGGATCCATGTTGAGCAGCAGCGAGGGAATCTTGATGCCTTCGGTATTGTGCAGGCCGGGAATGGCATGGGTCAGGCCCTCCCTGCGTCCGAACTTGCGGAAATCATAGGCGATCTTGGCATCGGCAGCCCGCGTGATGAGCCAGCTCGGCTCGCCATAGGGAAGCTGGATGCGGACAATGCCCTGCTCGCGGATGGCTTCATAGCGCGGATCGATATCGAGCCGGGTGGGCTCGGCGAAGGGGTATGGGATGGGTGCTTGTGACATGGGTTTGGGCTTCGTCCCTGAATGGTGATCGATGGTCCGGAGGCTGTCTGGAAAGTGCAAGGCTTCAGACGGTAACGCTTTCGGTCGTCCAGGCCAGATCGCCCACCTGATCGGTGATCTTCTCGGTAAGCACGCGTACCCGCATGCCACGGTGAACTTCTTTGTCCGAAATCAAACGACCGGGGATGTAGATGTCGGATTGTTCGTCCAGTCGCACCAGCGCGAGTACATAGGGAACGTACTGCATCATGTCCGGAGAGGTGGAGCGATGAACGACGATCCAGCTAAACACTTCGCCGCGGCCCTTCACTTCGTCCAGCGACAGGTTGCCGCCATGGCAACCCGAGCAGATCGGGCGCGGCGGCCATGTCCAATGCCCGCAATCGCGGCAATGCGTGACCTTGAAGTGCCCGTCGGCCAGCGCTTGCCAGTAGGGCGCCGAATCGCGGTCGGTGATCGGCTTGATAAGGCGTTCCGCCATCATGCCCCCCCCAGGATGACGGCTGATGAATAGCCGCTGATATAGCCAAGCTGGCCGGTTACCAGGGCAGTATCGTGCTTCTTGACCTGACGGTGGGCAGCGTCGCCACGAATTTGCTCCACCGCTTCGTACACGTGGTTCAACCCGTGGATGTAGGCTTCAGACAGCAGGCCGCCATGTGTGTTTATCGGCAGTTGCCCGGTGGCGCGGTCAAACGCACCATCCTTCAGCATGTCAGGCACACCACCCGGTTCGGCGAAGCCATAGCCCTCGATCTGCGAAAGCAGCGGAAAGGTGAAGCAATCGTAGAGCTCGGCGAAGTCGATGTCCTTCGGACCCATGCCTGCCGACTTGTAGAGCCGGTCAGCAAGCGGGCCAGCGGGCGAAACGGCAAGATCGTCGAAGCCATTGTTGGCGATGTTGATCCCGCCGCCCCAGGCTGCGCCCTGAATCAAGACCGGGCGGTGGGGCAGGTCGCGTGCGCGTTCTGCGCTTGTCACGACAATGGCCACGGCGCCATCGGATTCAAGGCAGCAGTCAAGCTTGTGGAACGGTTCGGCGATCCATTCGCTGGCCATGTAATCGTCCAGCGTGATGGGCTTGCGCATCATTGCCCGCTCGTTGTCGACGGCGTTGGTGCGGCACAGGACTGCCAGACGGCCGAAATCCTCGCTCTTGGTTCCGTAGCGCAGCATGTGCGTTCGGGCATTCATGGCCATTTCCTGGGCGGGCACCATGTAGCCCGATGCGATCTTGAACTGGATATCCCAGGGCATCGAAGCGTTAGGCGCCTTGGCGCCGCCCTTGCGCTGTTGTGACCTGCCGTTCAGCGCGCGATAGCAGACCACGCAATCCGCGACGCCAGTGCCAACGGCAAGGGCAGCCTGCCCGATGATGGACATCGAAACGCTGCCGCCCAGGTACTGGTCGACGTAGAAGTTCATGCTCTTGATGCCCAGCGCCTGCGCCAGCAGATTAGGCGAAATGGAATCGCTTGTGCCAAAGGTGCACAGGCCGTCGATCTCGTCGATGTCCAGCCCGGCGTCCGCCATTGCCGTTCTGATAGCCCGCGTTGCGAGGGCAAATGTGCTGACGCCCGAGTCCTTTGAAAACTCGGTGCAACCTAT
>JAHFPT010000355.1 GCA_023266625.1 Novosphingobium sp.
GGCATTCTGCACCATCTTCCCGACCCGGCAAGGGCTATCGCAGCGCTGGCTTCCTTCGAAGGAACCGTGATTGTCGTCGAGCCGAATGGTAACAACCCCATCCTGAAGCTGATCGAACGATTTTCCCAGTACCATATCGAACACGAAGAATGATCATTCTCACCTTCACTTATCGGCAAATGGCTTGATGCAGCAGGTTTTCGTGTGGAGCGATGCAGCTTGATCAATCTTGTGCCGTTCTTCTGCCCCGACTGGATGGTGCCGTCACTGCGGGTTGCCGAGATGGCCGTAGAACGGATGCCGCTCGTCCGCGATATTGCTTGCGGCCAGAGTGTCATCGTTGCCCACACGCGCAAGCCGTGAAAACCGGTCCCTTGCGGGATCGTGATCGGGCTTAGGGTCTTTCTGGTTGATATTGATCCACCAGAAAGACCCTAACCGCGCAGCAGCGCAGGCAATTTCCCCGAGACTCCGCGCGCCTCGTCCATGAAAAAGCGCTTGAGCGCCGGCATTCGCTGCACCGCGCCCATACCCAGTCGCCGCGCGGCAGAAGGTAGTCGGCCTGGAATGCCGAACAGCCGGGTGATGGCATCGGTCACAGCCGCAACCGACAGGGCATCGGCGCTGCGCCAGCGCTCATAGCGCGCCAGCACTTGCGCGTCCCCCGGCTCGAGGCCCAGCCGCATGCCCTCGGCAAGCACTTCGACCAGCGCGGCGGCATCGCGCAGGCCGAGATTGAGCCCCTGTCCGGCGATGGGATGGATGCCATGCGCGGCATCGCCAACGACGGCCAGCCGCTGCGCGGTGATCTTGGCGGCATGATGGAAGGTCAGCGGAAAGGCCATGCGCGGCGCGGCCAGCGTGAGGGTGCCGAACATTCCGCCCATTTTCTTCTGCGCCTCAGCCAGGAATGCCCGCTCGGACAGCGCGAGCATGGCGTCCGCATCTCTGGCCGCCACGGTCCAGACCAGCGCGCTGCGGTGGCGTCCTTCGGCGCTATCGAGCAGCGGCAGCAGCGCGAAAGGACCGGCGGGATAGAATATCTCCCATGCGACATTGTCGTGCGGCTTTTCGTGATAGAGCGCGGTGACCACGGCGCGGTGATGATAGTCCCAGCGCGCGGCGGTTATGCCAGCCTCGTCTCGTGCCGGAGACAGGCGCCCTTCCGCCGCCACCATCAGCGCGCCGGTCAGTTCGCGGCCATCGCCCAGCGTCACCGAAACGCCATGCTCGCCGCGCCTGCGCGAGACCACCTCGACGCCGCTGTGCCAGGCAATCGCCGGTTCATTCCGGGCCGCTGCAAACAGCGCGAGGCGGAGGTCGCGGTTGGCAAACATCCGCCCCAGTGAGCCTTCATCGGGCTCAGGGCGGAAATCGATCTGGCCGGGCCGCAGACCATCGGTGACGGCAATCGCATCGATCGGGCAGCCGAGCGGCTCAAGCATACCTGCCAGCCCGATATTGGTGAACAGGTTCCAGCTCGCCGTCGAAATCGCCGAAGCGCGGCCATCGACCCCTTCGGCAGTAAGCTGCTCAGGGTCGGAGCGATCGACCACATGGCTGGTCAAACCCGATCGCGCGGCGGCCAGTGCCAGCGTCATGCCGACCAGGCCGCCGCCGAGGATGATGAGGTCGCGTTTGGGGGTCATGGGTATCTCGAGCTTTGGCGCGGGGCCTTCGACAGGCTCAGGCTGAGCGGGCTTCGGGAATTGGATTCAAAACAACACCCGCTCATGCTGAGCTTGTCGAAGCACAGGCGCAACAGTGGCCCCATACTATTTCCCACCCAAGCAAGTATTCCCCGGCCCGCCATCGAGATCGAGGCAGCGGCCATCGAAATCGCCATCGGTGGTGTTCAGCTTGAGCAGGGCGGCAAGCGTGGGCGCGATGTCGACGGTTTCGACCGGGGCGGGCTGTTCGAAACCAAGCATGCCGCGCCGCCAGAACAGCATCGGCACGCGGCGATCATAGTCCCAGGGGCTGCCGTGGGTCGCGACATAGCCATCGCGGGCCACGGGAATGGGCACTACCGCGCGATCCAGCAGCATGACGACATCGCCCGAGCGCTGCATATCGAACGAGGCGCGGGCGCGGTCCTTGAGGCTCCAGTCGGCGGGCGAGCCGGTGGGCAGCGGTGCCGAGGCCAGTTCCTGGCTGGTGAACACTGCGGCGACCTGGCTATGTGACTTGAGCAACGCAACCAGCGCAGCTGAAGCTCGCGCCTTGTCGGCTGCGCTCAGGCTGGCCGAGAGGTAATAGTCGCCGAAAGCACCGTCGCCAAAGATCAGCGGACCGCTGGTCGGCTTGATACCTGTCCGGGCGGAAATCGCCTTGGACAGCTCGCCCGGCAACAGCGCCGCATCGGCCCGGACCGCGCGCGGATAGGCCTGCTGCTCAAGCCGTTCGGGCACATCGAACCCGCCATGATCGGCCGTCAGCACCACCGCATAGTCAATGTGCTGCTTGTCGAGATGCGCCAGCAACCGCCCGACGGCCATATCGAGCTGGGCCATCTGGATGCACATTTCGAGGCCTTCGCTGCCATAGGCGTGGCCGATATAGTCGGTCGCGGAAAAGCTGACCGACAGCACATCGCTGGCTGCGCCCTTGCCGAGCGACAGCGCGTCGGTCAGGCGGATCGCCAGATCGGCAGTCGCCATATCGATGCGCGGCGAGACGCGGAAACTGTCGGGCTTGGCGGGTTCGAGCGCGAAGCGGCCAAGGCCGATCGTGGCTGTCCCGGCGGTGATCGCGCGCTGGCTCGCAGCGCACCAGGCGGGGACCGCGATAGCAGGCGCGCCCTTGGCGATCAGCGCTGCCGATGCGCGGTTCTGGGCCTGCGCCGATGCGGCCAGGGGCAGACTGGCAAAGCTGGTGAAGCCGCCACCCTTCCACCAATAGGCGGCGTCGATATGGTGCCCGCCCATCATCACCACCGCCCGGTCCTTGGCCGAGACCGCGACATTGCGGGCAGCGTGATTGGCAGCTTTCAACCGGTCGCCCAGCGTCTGCACCCGCAAATGCATAGCCGAGACCACCGGATTGGCCGAACTGGAAGCCGGGTCGCTCTCATCCTCGGCGCAATAGACGCGCTTTTCGGCGCGGGTGATGCCGGGCTGGAACCAGTTGTTGGCGATAATCCCGGTGCGGCTGGGATGCGCGCCGGTGAGCAGGGTCGAATGGCCCGGGCAGGTCTCGGTCGCGGCATGCGACTGATAGCCGGACGGAAAAACTGCGCCGGTCAGCAGCTTGCCGATGCCGCCGGTGAAATGCTGGCGATATTGCGCGAAGAGATCGGCGGAAAACTGATCGACGGCTATCGCCAGGATCAGCCGGGGCGGGGCGGACGGTGGCGCATCGTCCTTGGCGGCGGCAGGAACAGCGGAAGCCAGGGCGGCGAGCGCCAGCAGGGCGGGCTTGGCAAAGCGAGTCAAATGGTCGCGCATGCGGCTTCCTTGATCTATCCCGGCATTGCCGTCAAAGCCAGATTGCTGGCTTGTGACGAATCTCCAAGCCAGGCCGGGAGCTGTTCGATGATCCGCCGTTATCGCCTGCTTGTTGCAGTGCTGTTGCAGG
>JAHFPT010000165.1 GCA_023266625.1 Novosphingobium sp.
CGGCATCGCGTTTCAGCTGCCGTCATTTTCCATTCCCGTTGCGCCCTTGCCCCAGCCGGTGACGGACGCGGCGGCATCCGCGACGCTTGCAAATGACAGCGGCCAGACCTCCGCAGTCCTGACCACCGTTCCCGCCGGGACCGCGCGGGAGGCATTGGCGGAGCCCACGAACCCGCTGTCTCCTGCCGTGACGCAGCCTCAGCATCAGCCGGGCCAGCAGCCCGCAGCCCCGCTGTCCGATGCGCAAGTGTCGGTCGGGCGTGAGGCCCCGAGCCCCCCTGTCCTGGCTGTCCCGGCGACTCCGCTCGATGTGCCCGCACCTCCCGTAGTACTGCTACCCGCGCAAGCGAACCCGGTCGCAAGGATCGCCACCGCGCGCGTCCGGATAGCCCCGGCCGATGGCCAGGAAAATCTGCCGCAGTCGCTGGATCGGCCGCCGCCGCCGCGGGCGGCGTTCGCAGACCGGGCGCTGCCCGTGCACGTACTGCCGGTAACGATTACCATGAACCCCGAGGCCCAGCCGCAGGCGACGAACAGCCTGCCGGTGTCCGATCCATCGCCGACGCAGACCGTGAACGCGCCCCGGCAGGATTTCACTGCGCTGGTCGAGCGTTTGATCGAGGCGCGCGACACGTCCTCGGCCCATTCGGTCCACGCCGCCATCGCCCATGCGGACTTCGGCCAGGTCTCGCTGCATTTTCAGCAGGACGGCAAGGATCTGACCGTGGGAATGAGCAGCGCCGATCCCGAGTTCGCCGTGGCCGTTCGGGCGGCTATGCCGGCCGATCGCTCCGGCCTGGCCGCCGAGGGGCGGCCTCAGAGCCAGAGCCATAGTCAATCACAGGGCCAATCACAGGGTCTCTCGACCGGCGGCTCATCCTCGCAGCACGATGAGGCTGGTGGCCGGGGCAATGGCGGCACTGCGGACTCGCAAACCCGCAGCGGCCAGGGCCGTAACCTGCGCGCCAACGCAAATCCCGCGCCAGCCACGGCTGACCTCGGCCAGCCTAAACACCGCAACGGCATTTTCGCCTGATACCCGACACCCTGATCCGGAAATGAGACCATGAGCATGGACGACACCGAAAATCCGACCGACGCCAAGCCCAAGAAGGGCAAGAGCCTGTTGTTGAAGCTCTCGATTGCGCTGACATTGCTCGGAGCCGGTGGGGGCGGAGCCTTCGCCCTGATACGGACCGGAGTGATCGGGGAGGCGGGCGCGCACAAGAAGGTAGACAACCACCCCAGGCTGATCCGTAAGGGCGAGGAAGATCCCTATGCACCGAAATCCGCCGAAGGTGGCAAGGAGGGCGAAGTAGCCCTCGATGTGGCTGGCGATGGCGGCAGCGTGTATCGCACCGTCTACTACAGCTTTTCCGATGACTTCACATCGAACTTGCGGAATTCGGATGCCCTGATTCAGGCCAGCATCGCCGCTTCGACGCGCCGGGACGGACGCGTGCTGATGTGGATGAAACAGCATGAGCTGGCGATCCGGTCCGGCATGCTGGAAGTCCTCGCGGATACTCCGGAGGAAGATGCCTATACGCTGGCAGGCAAGGAGCGGTTGCAGAAGCGCCTGACTGCGGCGATCAACAAGGTGCTCACCGACAGCGAAGGCTTCGGCGGCGTCGACGCCGTCTACTTCAAGAGCTTCCTCGTCCAGTGAAGCCCGAACACTCCTTCATTGCCGAACGCGCGCTGGCGCAGCACTGCCCGGAACTGCTGCGGCAGCGTCCGGCCGGCGCGGCGCCTGCCGATCTCCTGTCGGCCCTGGGCCGCGCCGGGGCGCAGCTGAGCCGCACGCTGGCAGGCGCGCTGGCGCCGTTCCTCGACGGCCACGATCCGGCAATCACTGTTGGCGACCCGCGCGAGGGCGATCCGATAACGCTGATGAGCGAGATCGCACCGCTGGCTGCCAACAGCCTGCTGGCAGCCGGCATCGCAGCTTCGCCATTGCTTGTTTCGCTCGACGCGGCGGCAGTGCTGCGCATCCTCGATCGCGCCTTCGGGGGCAAGGGCAAGACCCCCTCGCCGTTGCCGGAGGTTTTCCCGCATTCGGCCGGGATTCTCGTCAAGCAGCTCGAATCCCTGGTCGCCGATGGGCTGGCGGAAGCCCTGGGCATCGCCGCTATCCAGCCGATCCGCCGCGATGGCGCTCTGGCGCAGCTGGAGCCCTTCGCCGAAGCAACACCGCTCGTGATCATGACGCTTGCCGTGGAGGAAGCAGGGCAACAGGCCTGGCCGCTCGTGATCGCCTTGCCGATGGCGTCGCTGGCGGAATTGTTCGGCGACGGCGCGCAAGCAGTGCCTCGCACGGTCAGACCGCGCCAGACCAATCCGGCCGAGCAACCCTATTGCGACCTGCCGCTGACGCTGTCGGCGGTGATCGTCGACATGCAACTGCCGATGTCGGCGCTGACCGAACTGCGCCCGGGCACAATCCTGCCGGTTTCGGTCGCGCGCAACGTACCCCTGCGAATCGCCGGCAAGACGATCGCCCACGGCGTCATCGGCGCGGTCGATGACCGTGTCGCCATCGAGATCACCCAAGCTTTCTGACCCCCCAAACTTTCTGACCCCCAAACTTTCTGACCCAAAGAGGACACCAACCCATGACTATCCAACCGCGCGGCTTCGATTTCCTCAAGGATGTCGATGTGCGCCTTTCGGTCGAACTCGGCCGGACCGACATGAAGCTCAAGGATGTCCTCGCGCTTTCGGAGGAGAGCGTCGTGATGCTCGATCGGCTGACCGATGAGCTGCTCGATGTCACGGTCAACGGCAAAGCGATCGCCAAGGGCGAGATCGTCGCCCAGGGCAACCGTTTCGCATTGCGGATCGTCGAGATCGCTGGCGTCAGCGAAGAGGCTGAAGGCTGATGCTGTGGTATATCATCAAGCTGATCGTCCTCTTGCCGATGATCGGCCTGATGGCGTGGGGCTGCCTGAAGTTCGCGCAGAAGATGCAGCAAAGGATGGGTGGCCCGGCCACCGGCAAGGCGGTGCGGATCATCGAGACGACGATGCTTTCGCCCACGCTCAAGCTCGCGGTGCTCGAATTTCACGGCAGCGAGATTCTCGTTTCCGTTTCCCGTCAGGGTCTGACCCGGCTCGCCGAAGCTCCGGCGCGGCCTGTGGAGGCGCAGCCATGAGGCGCCTTGCCGCACTGCCGGCGCTGTTGCTCCCCGCCGTGGCGCATGCCCAGGCAGCGGTTCCCGGCGCACTCGATCGCGCCTTTGGTGCGATGAGCGGCGGCCACGGTTCGGGCCTCAGCATGTCGCTGCAGCTCCTGCTCATCATGGGGCTGCTGACGATCCTGCCGAGCCTGATCCTGATGATGACGAGCTTCACCCGGATCCTCGTCGTCCTCTCGATCCTGCGTCAGGCGATCGGTCTGCAGCAGTCGCCGCCGAATCAGGTTCTGGTCGGCCTGTCGCTGTTCCTGTCGCTGTTCGTCATGGCGCCGACGCTGGAGAAGGTGAACGCCAACGCGATCGCGCCCTATTCGGCCGGCACGATCAATGCCGAGCAGGCGATTGCCAACGCGGGCGCCGAGTTCCATGTCTTCATGGTTCGGCAAACCCGCTCTCACGACCTCACCATGTTTGCCGAAATGGCCCATGCGCCGAAGTTCGCGCGGCCCGAGGACGTGCCGTTCTCGATCCTGCTGCCGGCGTTTGTCACCAGCGAACTCAAGACCGCGTTCCAGATCGGCTTCATGCTGTTCCTGCCATTCCTGGTGATCGACCTCGTCGTCTCGTCGGTGCTGATGTCGCTCGGCATGATGATGATGAGCCCGACCATCGTTTCGCTGCCCTTCAAGCTGCTGCTCTTCGTCCTGGTCGACGGCTGGGCGCTGCTGATGGGTTCGCTTGCCGCAAGTTTCGGATAGAAGAATCATGGACGATACCTCGCTTCTCGCGCTTGCCGACCGCATGCTCTGGGTGACGGCGCTGGTCGCCGCGCCGGTGCTGCTCGCCAGCCTCGCTGTCGGTCTGGTCGTCGGCATCGTCCAGGCGGCGACCTCGGTGAACGAGCAGACGCTCACCTTCGTTCCCAAGCTGATGATCACCGCGCTCGTGCTGGTTCTGTTCGGCGGGGCGATGATGGCGCTGGTCGGCGATTTCACCAAGGACATCTTCGACCAGATCGCCCAGGGCGGCGGGGCTGCATGAACGGTCTCGATTTCGGCTTCGGTCCGATCGAGGCCGAGTTCTGGCGCTGGCTCTTCGTGATGACGCGGATCGGCGCGGCCATGCTTGCCGCACCGATCTTCGGCGCCGGCAGCGTGCCGATGCAGCTTCGCGTGGTCGTGACCGGCGCGGTTGCGGCGCTGGTGTGCGCCTGGACCAATGTCGTCGCGCCGCCGGCCGTGCTCAGTGCTGCCGGATTGCTCTGGATTGGCGGCGAAGTTCTGGTCGGTCTGTCGCTGGGCTTCGTGCTGCAGCTCTCCTTCGCCGCGCCGATGATCGCCGCCGAGGTGATCGGCGGGGGGATGGGCATGAGCATGGCCAGCGCAGTCGATCCCAACACCGGCGCGCATTCGCCGGCGCTCGGTCAGTATTATGTCGTGGTTCTGACGCTCGTCTTCCTAGCACTCGGCGGCCACCTGCAGTGGCTGAACCTGGTGGTGAAGAGCTACGAGACATTTCCCCCCGGCCAGACCTGGCTCGGCGCAGACCGGCTTGAGGGCATCGCCGCCTTCGCCTCGATCATGTTCGCCACCGCCGTAGCCATCGCCTTGCCGGTCACGCTGGTGCTGCTGATCGTCCAGGTCGTCGCCGGCGTGCTGAGCCGTTCCGCCCCTGCGCTCAATCTTTTCGCCCTGGGCCTGCCTGCCGGGGTCCTCGCTGGCCTCGCCGCGCTGATTATTTCTGCGCCGCTCGCTACCGACCAGATGGCCGACTTGTCCGCCCAGGCCATCGACCAGGTCGAACAGGTTATCACCCCATGAGCGAAAGCGCTGGCGAGAGGAGTTTCGCGCCAACCGACAAGCGGCTGCGTGATGCGGCGCAGAAGGGCGATGTCCTCCGTTCGCCGGAGTTGACTACTGCGGTTGCCATGCTGATCGGCGCAGCCTGGCTGCGGTTTGCCGGCCCCTGGATGCTGGAGGTGCTACAGCAGGTCTTGCGCGCCGGGTTCACCTGGAACCGGGCCGATCTCGATGATTTCGCGCCGACCGGGCTGATGCTGGGCATTGGTGCGGTAATCCTGCCGCCGGTGCTGGTTCTGGGCGGCGGCGTGATGCTCGGCTCGCTCGGTTCGCAGCTTGGTTTCGGCGAAGGCCGCTTCGTTGGCGGCAATCTTGCGCCCAAGGCCTCGCGGATCAATCCACTCTCCGGCCTCAAGCGCATGTTCGGTCCGCACGGCTGGGTCGAGATCGGCAAGGGACTGTTGAAGGTTACGCTGCTCGGTGTGATCGCCTGGGCCTGGTTGCGCGGGCGGATTGCGGAAATCGTCGGTCTCGGCCGCGGGAACCTGTCCGGGCAGCTCGACTATGGCTGGGATACTCTGAGTTCGCTGCTGTTCGCCCTGGCGGCCGGGCTGGTCGTCATCGCGCTGGTCGATTTCCCGATCCAATGGGTGCGCCGCTTTTTGCGGCTGAAGATGAGCCAGCAGGACCTGCGCGATGAGCACAAGGAGGCCGAGGGCTCGCCTGAGAAGAAATCTGCCATCCGCCAACGCCGACGGCAGATCGCCATGGGCGGGGTGGCGCAAGCCATGCGCGAGGCGCAGTTCGTCATCACCAACCCGACTCATTTCGCTATTGCCATCACCTATGATCCGGCGATCGCTCCCGCTCCGGTGGTGCTGGCCAAGGGGCGCGGCGACAAGGCGCTGGCGATGCGCGAGCTGGCCGCCGAATTCGCGGTGCCAGTGCTCGAATATCCGGCGCTCGCCCGCTCGATCTACTTCACCACGCGCGAACGGCAGGTCATCCGCGAAGAACTTTACGCCGCCGTTGCCGGCGTGCTCGCCTTTGTCCTTTCGCTCAAGCGCGGCGAACGTCCGCACCGGCCGGAAGTCGACGTGCCCGTCGCGCTGCGCTTCGATGCCGAGGGGCGGCTCGATCCCGTTGCAAAGGCTTAATCTGCGGCGATTTTGGCCGTTCTGGAGACTATGACGACGACCACCAGCGCCACTTCCTCCGCGACATCGTCGCTGGTCGCCTCGCTTGGCGGAGGCAGCGGCATTGACATGACCGCGCTGGCGGCGAATCTCGCCACCGCGCAGTTCGCCCGGCGGACCGATCTGCTGACGGCGAAATCGGATACGCTGGACAAGCAGATCTCGGCGGCGTCCGATCTCAAGAGCACGATCCTCAGTCTCGCGACTTCGCTGGGCGACCGCGTGCGCACCGGCGATCTCTCGCCGAAGCCGCAGGTCGCCAACGCCGCCGTCGCCACGGCTTCGCTGTCGGGCGAGACCCGCCCGAGCGGCGTCTTTTCGCTGGAGGTGACCAGCCTCGCGACAAACCAGACTTTGGCGAGCCCGGCCTTCGCCGCTGCCACCAGCACGATCGGCTCGGGGACATTGACGCTGCGCTTCGGCACGGTGGCGGGAACCAGCTTCACCGAAGATACCACTCACGCCGCGGTGGCCGTCACTATTCCCAGCGGTGCGACGCTGACCGATGCCGCCAACGCGATCAACGCCAGCGGCGCGGGGGTCACGGCCTATGTCGCCAATACGGCGGAAGGCGCGAAACTGGTGCTCAAGGGCCAGGAGGGGGCGGTCAACGGTTTCGTCGTCGAAGCGGCTGAAACTGTCGGTGAGGAAGGCCTCGCCCAGCTTGCCTGGGCTCCCGCGACCGGCGCATCCGAGCAGCTGCTGGCCAGCGCCGGCGACGCCGCGTTCAAGCTCGACGGCCTCGCCATGACGGCAAAGAGCAACAGCGTCACCGATGCGATCCCCGGCCTGAACCTTGTGCTGACCGGAACCAACGCCGGTGTACCGACCCGGATCACCTTCGCCGATACCAGCACTGCCATCTCCACGACCATGCAGGATCTCACGACCGCGCTGAACGAGGTCGCCGCGCAGCTTGTCGCCGCCACCAATCCCCAGACCGGGGATCTGGCGCGCGACAGCGGTGCGCTCGCGCTGAAAAGGGCGATGTCGCAGCTCGGCACCACGGTCATCATGCCCAGCGCGCCGGAGGGCACGCCGCGAACGCTGGGCGATCTGGGGCTGACCATCCAGCGCGACGGCACCTTCGCACTCGACAGCAAACGGCTGGCGGCGACGCTCAAGGCCGATCCTCAGGGCGCGGCCGCGATGTTCACCAACGGCCTTTACGGAATCTATGCGACAATCGATGCCCTCGCCCGGAAGAGCAATTCCGCCAGCGATCCCGGCACGCTGGCCGGGTCGATCAGCCGCTACACATCGCAAAAAACGAAAATCACGGCGGACCAGGCCAAGCTGACCGAGCAGCAGGACGCGCTGCGCACCCGGCTGACGCAGCGCTTCGCCACGGCGGACAGCCACATCGGGGTCTCGAAATCGACCCTTTCGTTCCTGCAGAACCAGATCGCGTTCTGGACTGCGAAGAGCAACTGACATGCTGGCCCAACGCTCACCGCAGGAAGCCTACCGGCGCGTCGACTTCGACGCCCGGATCGCCGCAGCCGCGCCACAGGAACTCGTCCTGCTCTGTCTCGAACAATTTGTCGGCGCGACCGGAAGCGCGCTGGTTGCGCATGAGCGCGAGGACAATCTGCTCAAAAGCCAGTCGATGACCCGTGCGCTTTCAGCGGTGACCGCCCTCCAGATCGGCATCGTCCGCAGCATTGGCATCGCGGCGGCGCTGACGCAGTTCTATGGAGCTGCACGCCGGTCCTTGCTCGACAACGTCCTGAAGTTCAATCCGTCAGAGGTAAGCGCGCTCCGGCAGGATTTCATCGAGATTTCCCGGGCGATGGCGGCGTCACCGTCACCGCGCCGGGCGTGATTACATCCATTTTCGAATGAATTAGCCATGGCATCGGATGCATCTCCCAGTTCACGCCTAGGTAATTCTTGCTACGTATTAACCATGAGAAATATCACGAAAATCTTCTTGATCGACAGCGACCTGCATCGTCGCGCCTCGATTTCCCATTGTCTGTCCCAGTCTAACATTCATGTTGAGCCCTTTGAGGATGCAACTGAGCTTATCCGACATACGCCGGATTATGGCCTCATGCTGGTTCACGACGAACGAAACCAAATCTCTGCAGCTATTGACTACATGGTCGATGCAGAAGACTGGATGCCTATAATTGGATTTTCGGAAAATCCAAATCCTCGCTCAATAGCCAAGGTCATCCAGAAGGGCGCAATTGATTATATTGCCTGGCCTTTCTCAGGAAGTGAAGTCTCCGCTGTTATCAACGATGCCGAATCTGTTGCGCAAATTGTCGGCACTCGCCGCAATCGCGAATACATCGCAAAAAACCGGATCGGTCGGCTGACAAAACGGGAGCGTGAGGTGTTGTCATCGGTAGCCAACGGCATGTCCAACCAGAAGATTGCCGAACGGCTAGACATCAGTCCGCGCACGGTGGAAATCCATCGTGCGAACATGCTCAACAAGATCGGAGCGAACCATACTTCGGAAGCGATCCGCATGGCGGTTGAAGCAGAGTCATTACGTGAGTGATGCGTCTTGTCCGGCCCCTGGAAGTCAATGAAATCCGGCGAATCCACTTCAATTCAGCGAATCTGCTCCAGAGAGCTGGCGATGATCGTGAGTCTGACGATGAAGCGCGGACAGGGCCGCGGCCAGGAGCGCCAGCGCTGCGGAGCTTGCTTCCGCGGTATGTTCGTCCCGCAATCCGGGCATGAATACCGAGCCCATGTGACGCCCATTGCTTCCGCGCGACAGCATGTAGCCAGCGTGTGCCGGAATTAGCGAAATAGCGGCACTTTCAGCTGCGCCGGAAGTCAGCATGGACTCAAAATTGTCAAGGCCGGGCAGTTCATCGACAAGGGCGGGGCTTGGGGCGGAGCTTGGGACTGGTCCCGAAGCCAAGAGACTGTAGACCTTTCGCAGCACGACAGTTTCATCTGCCGTGACGGCGTTAAGGCACACGGCGACCATTTCGGTCAAATCGTGTTCCCACTGGATTGCGTATGACTGATCGTCCCTGACCATCTGCGACATTCCGATCAGCCTACCAATTGTCTAGCTTCAGCGCTACTTTCTATTGTGTCAATAAGCTCCTCGTAAATGGCCGTAGGCCAGAACCACCTCACCGCAATCGCCTTCAATCTCAAACGAACTTTGAATATCGTGCAACAGACAGGGTAGAGATTACCCGGTTGAAGGGTGAGCCGTCGATGCCCTGGTGCGGCAAGGCGCAGCCCCCATACTGCTCAAGCCCCGCGAAAAGATGACGTAAAACTGCCGTCCAACCCTGCCCGCGCACGGGTCTCCTCGAGTGATTTCGAGCCAGATGGAATCATCTGGCGACTCGGAAATCACGGTAAACCAAGAATCTAGAGTGCTAGCTTTGATGCAAACAAAGTCGGAAACACTCTAGGTGTTTGGTCCCGGAATTGCCCCGGGGAGAATTTCAAGCCGCGTCGCGTTCGACCTTAGTCTTGAGCTTCTTCAACTCCACCACCTCGCCGCCGTACTGCCTGAGGCGGTTCCACGCATCGAGCGCGGCGACCTTGTAGGCTTCGGCCAGCGTCGGGTAGTTGAAGCTGTTGTCGATGAAATAATCGATCGTGCCACCCAGATTGATCACTGCCTGGCCGATATGCACCAGCTCGGTCGCGCCCTCGCCGATAATGTGGACACCGAGCACCCGCCGCGTCGTTATGTCGACGATCAGCTTGAGCATCCCCGAGGCGATGCCCATGATATGCCCGCGCGAGGTTTCGCGGAAGCGGGCGATGCCGCATTCATAGGCGATGCCCTTGGCCCGCACTTCCTCCTCGGTCTGGCCAACCGAAGAGAGTTCGGGCACCGCATAGATACCGATCGGGAAAGCCTGGTCGGCCGCCGGCAGCTGGGCGCCGAAGGCATGGCAGGCAGCCGCCCGCCCCTGCTCCATCGAGGTCGCGGCGAGGCTGGGGAAGCCGATGACATCGCCTGCCGCGTAGATATGCGGCACCGGCGTCTGATAGGTGACAGGGTCGACGGTGAGCCGTCCGCGCGGGTCGGCGGCGAGGCCGCAGGCGTCGAGGTCAAGCCCCGCCGTCGCGCCCACCCGCCCGGCGGTGAACAGCACCACTTCCGAAGCCACCTGCCGCCCGTCACTTAGTATGCAGACCGGCGAGCCGTTGGCGCCAAAGCGCACCTGCCGCACCTCGCCGCCGATACGCAGCGCCATGCCCCGGTCGCGCATCAGATGGACCAGGTGATCGACAATCTCGCGGTCCATGAATTCGAGGAAATTGCCGCGCGGCTCGATCAGCGTCACCGGCACGTCGAGCGCCGAGAAGATCGTCGCATATTCCAGTCCGATCACCCCCGCACCGACCACTGCCAGACTGCGCGGCACGCGCGGCGCGCGGATGAAATCGTCGCTGTCGAGGACATTGCTGTCGTTGAACGGAATCGATGCCGGGCGGTGCGGCGCGGTGCCGACGGCAATCAGTATCTTGTCCGCCTCAACCACTTCCTCGATATCCTGACCGCCTGAATGGCCAGTGATGGCAATGCGGTGCGGATCGAGAAAACGGCCCGCACCGATGCAGGTGCGCACGCCGTTGCGGGCGAACTGATGCTCCTGCACGGCGATTTCATGTTCGAGCGTCTTGCCGAGCCGGGTGGCAAGATCGCCGGCGCAGATGTCCTGCTTGACCCGGTAGGACTGGCCGTAGAAACCGCGCTCGCGCCAGCCGGAGAGGTTGAGCACCGTCTCGCGCAGGGTCTTCGACGGGATCGTGCCAGTATGCACCGAAACCCCGCCGACCCGCGCGCGATCGTCGATCACCAATACCGACTTGCCCAGCTTGGCGGCTTGCACCGCCGCCCTCCGTCCGGCCGGGCCGCTGCCCAGAACCACGAAATCATAGCGCTGCATCGGCACAATTCCCCATGTACATGGAATGGTAGAACGGCCGGCTTGTGCAGGAAGTTAAGCAGTGGGATTGATTCGCTGCAATGCGCAATAGCAGCCCGCCCGTAATCCAGACGCAAGCAGCGTCTCGACCAGTGCCGCCTTACACTACCAAAATCACGAGCTGAGATGGGCGGATCTGAGGAGTTCGAGCCATTGCCGCCGCATGGATTCGGCCATCTCTCCGATAGTGAATGCATTCAGCAGAAACAGCGACTTCCTGCCAGCCACGATCCGGTACAGACCGGTCTGTGCCGTGCCGGCAGGACAGCCGGTCGAATGCCGCAGGAATGTCAGTGAATTTACATCCTCGGCAATCGTTGTGAATTCGCTGGCGCAGACTGCGCGCCAGTTCTGCTGGATTTCGCCTGCCCAGTCTGCGGAGGACTTCATCTTCGGCCCTCGCGACCGGACGATAATGTCCAGTGCCTCGGTCCAATGATCGACCGAAGTGCCCTGGATGGCAATACGATCCGTCACATATTTCGGGTTACTATCGTCGTAGCGCAGCATTTCGGTTCGCCCGCCATTGAGTACGGCCTCCAGCGGCGGGTAAATCTGATAATCGAACTCCAGCTTTTCTGCATGAACCGGGCTGGCCAGCAGGATCGCAAGCAGAAGAGTCAAGTAGCTACACTTCATCGCCAATCTTTCCCGCACTATCTAACCGGATACACTTTATCGAATTTCTAACCGATTAACAGTACGATTTCGCATAGATCTGCATCGCGGGGCACTGGGCGGTACCGTACGAATCCGAAATGTCAAATAAGTGACATATTATT
>JAHFPT010000356.1 GCA_023266625.1 Novosphingobium sp.
CGCTTGCCGGGGGCAGGCTGGTGTTGCCTGCCGTCGCGGGCAATCCGGGCGCGGCCTATTTCCAGATCGACAATAGCGCAGGCGCCAATGTCGCACTCGCCGCCATCGCCATCAACGGGGTCGCCAAGGCCGAAGTCCATCAGACAACTGGCAATACGATGATCAAGGTCGACAGCGTCGATATTGCACCAAGCACCAGCATCAAGTTCGAACCGGGACAGCTCCATGTCATGGCCTTCGACGTTTCGCCGCAGCTCAAGGTCGGCGGAACCACCGAAATGACCATCACTTTCGCCGATGGCGACAAGATTTCCGCTCCCCTGAAGATCGAGGCTGCCGGTGGCAGCATGGGCGCTATGGACCACCATGGGGATAGTCACTGAGAGGGGATTCTTCCTGCCCCGTCGGCGGCGAGCGGGGGCTGACGCACGGCGAAGTGGATTTGGTCCACGCGATGTTCGGCGGAGCCATCGATACCCGCCCAGTGCGCTTGAAGCGCAAGCGCTGGTTTCCCCTGCAACCGCGCAAGGTGGTCATGGCCCCCTGCGGCCATATCCATTTCCACCCGCAATCGCCATTCTACTGCGACGATTTCGCCGAGGCCGACCTCGCTTCGCAAGGCCTGTTCATCCACGAGATGACGCATGTCTGGCAGGCGCAGCGCCGGGGAGCCTGGTATCTGCCGCTCCACCGCCCGTTCTCGCGGCGTTATGACTACGCGCTGAAACCGGGCTGGCCGCTGGAACGCTATGGCATTGAGCAGCAGGCGGAGATTGTGAGGCATGCGTTTTTGCTGCGGAATGGGGCGAAAGTGACGGGGGTTGGGGATGCGGCAGCCTATGCCGTACTGGTCGATTTTCCGGGCACGCCGTAATGTCCGATCCGGAGGCACTTCTGCTTGAACGATCCTCAAAATGAATGTTCAATGTTGGAATTGGACATCCTGTGGAGCCTGGGCGTGCAACTGTTCAAAGTCGTCAAATGGGGCAACAGCCTTGCCGTTATCCTTCTGTCCAAGTGGGTAAAGGAAATGGGCATCAAGGAAGGGGATTATCTCAACTGCGATTTTCTAAAAGTCCGACAACTGAGTCATGATGAAGCGCTGGAGTTGAAGAACGCCTGACAATCCGCAACCCCTTCGTTTGATTTTTAGCGGTTTGGTAAACCAGCTTCTGTAATCCGCACGAATGGCCAGCGTATCGCCACCCCAACCCGGCATTGACGCCTTTCATCGCGAACGCAGTCGCTGCGTCGATGCATTCGCAGCTGCAGAGTGTGCCGTGAACAGCTTGCTCGACCTGACAACATCCAAGCGCGGCAACGAGCCACTCAAGCAGCGGATATTGATCCTACGCAAGGCAAAGCTCTCAGCAGGATACTCAAAGGCACAAAAACTCAGGGTCGATGCCGCACTCGAGGACCTCGAGACGCGCATGCCCTTGCGAGCCGACATCGTCCATGGCTGCCTGCAACTCGCTCAATTTGAAAATGAAAACCGCGCATGTTTTGCAAATGCGCGTCAGGACAGCATACTTGGCACCCAGATGCGAGTGTTCAGTCTTACCGACTTTCGAGAAGTCACTCGGCAAGTGAGCGAAATTGCCACTCGGCTCACCGCCTGATCACTCCGCCTTCTTCGCCACCGCCACCATCGCCGGTCGCAGCAGCCGGTCCTTGATCATATACCCCGCCTGCAATTCCTGCAGCACGGTGCCCGGTTCGGCATCGGCGGAGGGAACCTCGAGCATCGCCTGGTGCTGGTTGGGATCGAGCGGCAGGCCCAGGGCGGCGATGCGGCTGATACCGTGCGCGGCGAAGACCTTGTCGATCTCGCGCGCGGTCGCCTCGATGCCGGCAACAAGATTCTTCAGCTTCTCATCCTCACGCAATTCCTGAGGAATAGATTCCAATGCACGGGAAAGATTGTCGGAAACTGAAAGAATATCGCGCGCGAAACCGGTCGCGGCATAGGCGCGGCTATCGGCGATATCCTTTTCCATACGGCGGCGCACATTCTGCGTTTCCGCCTTGGCGTAGAGCACGTCCTGCTTCGCCGCATCGAGATCGCCGCGCAATTGCGCCAGCGCTGCTTCCAGCGATTCGCCGACATCGCCGCCATCGCCCGTTTCGAGCATGTCCTTGGGAACGCCTCTTAATTCCTCGGCAACCGCCGGATCGTCCTGCGGCTTGGTATCGTTTATCATGTCGTGCAAATGCCTAGCTAACCTATGAGTTTGCCCAGCGATTGGGCGGTGAAATCCACCATGGGGACGACGCGCGCATAATTCAACCGCGTCGGCCCGATAACCCCGATCACGCCGACCACCCTTCCATCGCGGTCGCGGTAGGGCGAAGCGATCACCGATGAGCCCGAAAGCGCGAACAGCCGGTTCTCCGATCCGATGAAAATCCGCGTTGCCTCGGCTTCGCGGGCAAGATCGAGCAGATCGGTGACCGATTGCTTGTTTTCCAGATCGTCGAGCAGCATCCGCACCCGCTCGATATCGGTCAGCGCAACCTCGTCGAGCAGATTGGCCTGCCCGCGCACGATCAGCACCGGGCGGCGTGCGGCATCTTCGCTCCACACTGCGAGGCCGCGCTCGACCAGATCGCGGCTGGCGGCGTCGAGCGCCGATTGTCCTGCGGCAATCTCGGAACGCATCAGCCGGGCCGCTTCGATCAAGGTCCGTCCGGCCAGCCGCGAGGTGATATAGTTCGAGGCCTCCTCCAGCGCGCCTGCGCCGAGCGCGTCCGGCAGTTCGACAACACGGTTTTCGACCGTGCCATCCTCGCCAACCAATACTGCCAGCGCCCGTCCCGGCGACAGTGGCACCAGCGACAATTGCGCCAACCGCGGCTCGCGGCGCGGCACCATGACCACCCCGGCCCCGGCGGACAGGTCCGACAGCAAGGCGCTGGTCGCCGCCAGCGCCGCTTCGACCGGGCCGGGCTCGGACAACCGCCGTTCGATTGCGGCGCGCTCCTCCAGCGTGGGCTCCGCCACCTGCATGATGCCATCGACGAACAGCCTGAGGCCGGCGTCGGTCGGCAGCCGTCCGGCGCTGGTATGCGGCGCGGCGAGCAGGCCGAGGACTTCGAGCTCATGCAGCACCGAACGGATCGAGGCGGAGGACAGATTCAGCGCCCCTCCCCCAATAGCTCCCTGGGCAGCCAGCGTCTTGGAACCGACCGCCTGTCCAGACACTAGATAGCCTTCCACCGCGAGGCGGAAAATCTCGCGGGCGCGGGTGGTCAGCTCGGTGATGGGCGGGCTGGGCATTGTGTGTCAGCGCGGGCCAATATGCTCGACGGCAAATGGCTCCGGCTCGATCGCGGCCTGTTTGCTCACCACCTCATTGGCCTGCTGCATCATATCAAATGCCCGTTCCATAGCCTGCGACCGGCAGCCATAGTTGAAGGTGAATGACTGCCGCGCAGCGCCAAAGCTCCATACGACATCGCCATAATGCATATCGGTGATCTGCAACTTGCAGGCGATTGGCTGCCGCGTTGCCTGTTTGAGAGCGCCCGAGGCCGCGTCGAACTGCGCCA
>JAHFPT010000166.1 GCA_023266625.1 Novosphingobium sp.
GGCCTCGCCTGGTCGATGGACTTGCCCGGTGAAGTCTCGTTGGAATCCACCCCGCTGGCAGTGGATGGCACGCTCTATTTCGCAGGCGGCTATGCCGAGGTCTATGCGGTCGATGCGGTGAGCGGCAAGCTGCTGTGGAAGTTCGATCCGGCCACCTGGCAGCGCCGCCCCGACAAATTCCACTTCGGTTCCAACCGCGGCATCGCCTATGAGAATGGCAAGATATTCACCGTTGAAATGGACGGCACAGTCGATGCCCTCGATGCCAAGACAGGCAAGGTGATCTGGGCCGCGCAATCGATCCTCGATGGCCCCAAAACCATGTTCAACAACTCCACCGGCGCGCCGCGCACGATGAATGGCAAAGTCATCATCGGCAATGCCGGCGCGGATGCCGGCGCGCGCGGTTTCGTCACCGCCTTCGATGCTGCCACCGGCAAGCAGCTGTGGCGGTTTTACACTGTCCCCGGCTCGCCCGAAGACAACAAGGGCGATCCGGCGATGGAAGCTGCCGCCAAGACCTGGAGCCCCGATTTCTGGAAGAACTTCGGCGGCGGCGGCACGGTGTGGAACGGCATGACCTTCGATGCCGAAACCAATCGCATCTATATCGGCGTCGGCAATGCCGGACCCTACGATCCCGAACGGCGCGACCCCAAAGGCGGCGACAATCTCTATACCTCGGGCATCGTCGCGCTCGATGCGAACACCGGCAAATATATCTGGCACTATCAGGAAAACCCGCGCGACAGCTGGGACTACAAGGCCGCGCCGAATATGGTGCTGGCAAAGCTCAGTCTCGACGGCAAGCTGACCAAGGTGCTGATGCACGCGCCGACCAACGGCTTTTTCTATGTGCTCGACCGCGATACGGGCAAGCTGCTCAACACACCCGGTAAGACGACTTTCATCAACTGGGCCACCGGCATCGATCCCAAAACCGGACGGCCGATAGAGAACCCCGATATCCGCTATGAAAAGGGCAGGACCGAAATCTGGCCCGGCACGATCGGCGGCCATGACTGGCAGGCGATGAGCTATAATCCCAAGACCGGACTGGTCTATATCCCGGTCCACCAGGTCGGCACTCTGTTCTCGCGCGATCTCGCCGATCAGACCGACGAGGCGGTCAATATCATGGGGCTGGTGGTCAAACCGCTGGTCAAGCAACCGGGCGACGGCAAGGGCTATCTGGTTGCCTGGGATCCGGTCAAGCAGCGCGAAGTCTGGTCGGTAACCCACGACGAAGTGTGGAACGGCGGCACGCTCTCGACCGCTGGCGGACTGGTGTTCCAGGGCGGAGCCAACGGCTTCTTCAACGCCTATGACGCAGGCAGCGGCAAGCAGCTGTGGCGCTTCGATGCAGGCCTCGGCATCATCGCCGCGCCGATGAGCTTCAGCGTCGGCGGCAAGCAATATGTCTCGATCCTGGTCGGCTGGGGCGGGACATCGGCCGCGATGAGCAGCGTGCTCAATGTCGGCTGGAAATATGGCGAGCAGCCGCGCCGCCTGCTGACCTTTGCGATTGGCGGCACAGCCAAACTCGCGCCCAGCCCACCACGCAACATGAAGGTCAATGCGCTCGACGATCCCGCGCTGGTACTGAGCGAAGGCGACGTCATGGCCGGACGGGGCATGTCGCTCGCCTGCATGTCATGCCATGGTGCAGGCTTCGAAGGCGCCGGAGCACCCGGCCCGGACCTGCGCGAAAGCGCCATCGCGCTGCGGCTCGATAGCTTCACCCAATACGTCAAGACCGGAAACCCTGCCAAGGGCATGCCCGCCCAGACCCGCTTCAACGACGGGCAGCTGCGCCAGCTCCACGCCTATATCAGGGCGCGGGCGCGCGAGGTGCTGGGTACGCGCAAGCCGTTCGATCCGAAAGTGGCTGCGGCAGCGATGGCTGCGGCAAGGGCTGGGCAGGGTCAGGGCAAAGCGGGGCTGTAGAGCCTGACTCCAGCCCCGGCGCGATCCTCATTTCGCCACTTAGCTATCACTCCATGCCCGGTCCGCCGCCCAGCCGGGACAGACCCTATTCCTCTGCCTTGGGCTTTTGCATTTTCACTCTGGTATGCGCGATTTTCCAGCCTGCTGCGGTCCTGACCAGCGTCCGGTAATACCAGCCCGCATTCGAGAATTTGGCGACTTCGCCGATGAACTGGTAGTTCTGGATGGTTTCGGCCCGGTCGCCATCGATTGCGATCCGGGCGGCACCGCCGATATGCACCCCATGCGGTGCTTGCGAGAGCATGGCGCGAACTTCGTCGTGGCCTTTCAGCTCCTGGCGAAACACTTCATAGACCGTGTCTTCGGTAAACAGCTCCAGCCAGTCGTCGAAGGAATTGACCTCGAGCCGCAGGCAATATTCGTCGAATACCGTGCGGATCGCCAGCTCGTCGGCGATGTGTTGTATCCCATTGGACTGAGTCATAGTTTGCGCCCTTTACAGCGATTGGCCATCGTCGATCGAGAATACCGCGCCGCTGGTATGCGCTGCGGCATCGGAGCAGAAATAGACGACCGGCTCGTCGAGCGATTCGAGCGGTTGCAACCGCCGCCGGTTGAAACCCGCGATCTGGGCCTTGCCGCCCTCGCTGCCAAACCAGCCACCGGCCAGCTCGGTATCGATAAACCCTGGCTGGATGACATTGACGTTGATCCCCTGGCGCACCCATTCGCTGGCAAAACTGCGCCCCAGGCTCGCCACTGCCGCCTTGCTGGCGCAATAGGCGGTGCCGCCGGCAAACGGCGCATGCGCGCCCATCGAGCCGACCAGCAAGATGCGCCCGCGCCCGCTTTCACGGCTGCCCGCAGCCATCATCCGCTTCGCGCCCTCGCGGGCGGTGAGGTAGAGGCCGAGCAGATTGGTGTCGAACAGCTGCTGCAACTCCGCAACTGGCATTTCGGTGGCCCGGCCGGTTGCCGAAATCCCGGCATTGGCGATCACCGTATCGGTCGGGCCAAAGGCAGCTTCGGCCGCATCGAAAGCGGCGATGACCGATGCCTCGTTGGTCACATCCATGGCGACGGGAAGCGCCGCCTCGCCGATCTCCGCTGCCAGCGCCGCGACCCGCTCGCGCCGCCGCGCACCGAGCACGACGCGGCCGCCCTCGTCGACGATCAGCCGGGCAAAATGCGCGCCAAAGCCTGACGATGCCCCCGATATCAGGCAAATCCGGCCCGAAAGTCTCTCCATGGTGGTATCCTGCTCTTTGCTGGCGCCGGCGCTATCCTTGACATAGAGCAAATGCAACGCGGCGATTGCGTTGTTTAGTGTCTTGGCACTAGCATCGGTCCAACAAATGGGTGAGGCGAATCATGACTGACACTGTCGCGCGGGCGCTGGACGCTGTTCCTCTGCGGGTGACCGATCCGGAGAAGATCCCGGCCGAGCGCTATTACGATCCACAATTCTTCGAACTGGAACGAAAGCACCTGTGGCCACGCGTCTGGCAGATGGCCTGCCGGCTCGAGGAAATTCCGGAAGTCGGCGACTATGTGGAATATTCCATTCTCGACAAATCGGTGATCGTTGTGCGCGGCAAGGGCGGTGTGCGCGCCTTCCACAATGCCTGCAGCCATCGCGGGGTGCGCCTCGCCAACGGGCCGGGCAATTGCGCCAAGAAGGGCTTCGTCTGCCCGTTCCACGGCTGGCGCTTCAATGCGGAGGGCGAATGCACCTTCGTCTTTGGCAAGCACATTTTCAGCGAGGCCATGCTCAATGCGGCTGAAACCGACCTGGTGCCGGTTCGATGCGAGGAGTGGGCAGGCTGCGCCTTCATCAATTTCGACAACGAGGCTCCGCCCTTGCTCGATTGCCTCGGCCCTATAGTCACGCGGCTCAATGCCCGTCATGTCGACAGACTGAAGATGGACTGGTGGTTTGGCACCTTGCTGCCGACCAACTGGAAGCTGGCGATGGAAGCCTTCCAGGAAGGCTATCACGTGATGCGCACTCATCCGCAGCTCGAGGCGCTGTCGCCGCCGGGCTTTTCGCGCCTTGGCCCCGATGCCGATGCGCCGCCCCCCGCCGAGACGATCACGCCGCGCGATCTGGTCAATCTCAATATCGATTTCCTCAAATCGGTCGGCGACGGCATGGCCGGCATGGTCCACCACACCGAAGTGGCCGTGCTCGAAAAGCTGCGCGACATGGACGTGCCCGACGATCCGCAAGCGGCGATCATGGCCTTCTATGCCAGGGCTCAGGAGGAAGTCACCAAGGACGGCCTCGCGCGCGGCGCACCGATGTTCGATATCGCCAAGGTGAATGCGGAGAACGAATTCCACGATGTCGAATTCATGTTCCCGCACTTTTTCCTGCTGCCTTCGCTGGCGGCAATGTCGTCCTACCGCATCCGCCCGCTGACGGCAGAGACCTGCTTCTTCGAGATATGGTCGCTGGTGCTGCGGCCAGAAGGCGAGGTTTATGAGACGCCCAGCGAGCCGACGATCCTGCCCTATGACTCCAGGGATTTCCCCGAGATTCCGCAGCAGGACTATTCGAACCTGCCAATCCAGCAGCTCGGCCTGCACAATTTCAAGCACATGCGCCTGTCGCACGAATGGGAAGGACTGATCAGCAACTACCACCGGCTGGTCGATGGCTTCCTGGCCGGGCTGGACCGCGAGACGCTGCGCAAGGCGGAGAACACCGTGAACTCCGGCTATAATTCGCCCATCCGCGACATCGGCTTCTGAGGTGACGGCACCAGAGCGCAGCGAATGGGCGGCCAACTGGCCGCTGCTGCTCAGCGCCTTAGTCGGCATTCCCTTGCCTGCGGCGATGTCCTACGCACTGGGGCAGTTCCTGGTTCCGCTGGAACAGGAATTCGGCTGGTCGCGGTCGGAGGCCTCGATCGGCTTTTCGCTGTCGCTGCTGCTGGGGTTTATCGCGACACCTCTGGTCGGCCGTCTGGTCGACAAGACCAATGCCCGCCTGCTGGCCTTGCCCGGTATCGTCCTGACCGGCCTTGCGATTGCCGCCCTGTCGCTGACCACTGCAAGCACGGCCCTGTGGATCGCCCTGTGGTGCGTGGTTTCGCTGGTCGGCGCGCTGGCGGGGCCGACGGTCTGGCTGGCCGTCGTCTCCGCAGCTTTCGAGAAAAACCGCAGCTTCGCCATAGCGCTGACGATGTGCGGCTTGAGCCTCGCCGCCATGTTCGCCCCGCTAACCGCGCGCTATTTCATCGATAGCTTTGGCTGGCGCATGGCTTTTCCGCTGGTCGGACTGCTGTGGACGGGTCCGGCATTGCTGCTGACCCTGTTCTGCTTCTTCGACCGCCGCCCGGTCGGCCAGTCGAAGCTGCAAAAAGCTGAGCGGGACAGAACCACAGCCCCTGCGGCAAAGCCGGACATGCGCCGTGTGTTCTTTTCGGCCACGTTCATCAGGCTGGCCTTCGCAGTGGTTATCGCGACCACTGCGGCGGCCGCCTATACCTTCCACCTCGCCCCCGCGCTGGCCGACAAGGGCATGAGCGCAACTGTCGCTGCGGCAACTGTCGGACTGATCGGCGTTGCCGCCATTCCCGGCAAGCTCGTGGTCGGGTCGATCTTCGACCGGATCGGACAAGTGCCGGTGACGCTCGGCCTGATGGCAGTGTTAGCGCTAAGTAGCCTATTGCTGGCGCAGGACAGCGCCAATGTGCCGCTCGCCATCGCCGGAACCGCTTTGCTCGGCATTGCCGCAGGGGCGACCAATGTCGCCTTCACCTGCATCGCGGCACGCCTGTTCGACGGCGCGATTTTCGGCGTGGTCTATGGTACGCTGGTCAGCCTGACCGCGCTTTCCGGGGCCACTGGCCCGTTTCTCGCCAGCCTTGTCCACGATGCCACTGGATCCTATGCCCCGGCATTCTGGGCCGGCATCGGTGCCGCAGCGGTGGTGGCGCTGTTGCTGATGAAGCTCGATCCGGTAAGTTCCACCGAGTTAGTGGATTGATTTTGACATTCGCATCCCGTTAGCGGCAATCTCAGTTTGCGAATGTCAAAATCTTGAAATCCACTCGCCTGACCCTCACACAAATGTCGTCCCCGGCCAGTCACCAATCACAATGCTCTCGAGATCGGCATAGCCCACCGCGTCGCCCTCGCGAATGCGCAAGGGGCGGTCGCGGATTTCCCAGCGGCGGCTGGCGGCGAATTTTTCGGGATTATTGACGTCGGTGACGCAATCGCCATCGAGAAAGTCTTCACCCTTGAATGCGCCGTGGACCTGGCCCTGCCACGGGCCATACATTGCCGGATTGAGCCGGAAACCGAGTTCGGGATCGATGGCTTCGACCTCAAAGATGCGCTCAACGGTCTTGCCCGCTTCACCGCGCTGGAGGACATGGAGCTTGCCGCCCATCACCGCATTGTCGTGTCTGCGCAAGGTCAGTTCGGGATAGACCTGGAGCACCGGCTTCTGCGCGCCATTGTCCTCATTGATCCAGGCGGTGAACCAGTCGAGCCCACGCGGTTCGCGAAATTCACGGAAATAATAGGCCAGCTCGTAGCGGCTGCCGTCGGGGCGGGTGAGCTGCGAGACGAACCAGTTGAACAGATAGTCGCTGCTGATCGCGCCGCTGCTGCCGGAACTGGACGGAACCAGATCGGTCAGTGCCTGCCCGACATGTTCGCGGATGCCCCAGCTGTGGTCGCGGAAGCCGAACCACTCGTCGGGCTTGACAGTGTGACGCTCACCATCGACTTCGATCCAGCCCTCGACCGTGCCGGCCTGATGATAGCGCACCACATCGGACGACTTGCGCCCGCCCGCCAGCACGAGATCGCGGTCCTCGAAGAAGGCGGGCAGCAGATCGGTCCAGACGAGGTCCCATTTGATCGGCTGGGCGGTGTTTTCGCCCACTGTCAGGAGCAGTTTTTTGAACGGCTCGATAACCTTATAGGCGAGCGGGCCGACGGCCATCTCATCGAGGCGCGGCTGCAGGACCCGGCTGGCGCGGATGGTGCGCTGGCTGGTGCCGTGCTGGACCCCGGCGAACCCGTCCATGATGTTGCGATTGGTGTATTTGCCGAGGCCGAAGCTCGCCTGCAAGCCGCCAACCTTGCGCGCCAGTGTGAACCACACTTTCTCGGTCCAGCTGTGATCGGCCTCGCCCACGGCGGCGAAAGTGTTGGCGATCTGGTGACCCAGGAATTCGTCCTGGACCGAGAGCGGGGCGATGGTCAGGGGCATGGGTTTCCTTTCGGCATTTAGGGTCAGGACCTAAAACCCGCCACCATCCAGCATGGCCTTCATCACGCCGAGATAGTAATCGAGGTTGTTCTTGAAATAGAGCAGCTTGGGGTCGCTGCTGCGGCCGGTGACATACATGTTGGTGCCCTCGGCAATGATCGCACCGATTTTGCCGATCTGCGCGATCTCGTGCCAGAAAACACCCTCCGCCGGGCGGCCAGAGACCTGCGACCATAACGCAATGACCGCGTCGCGCTTCAGCATGCCTGGCTGCCGTTGCGGCGTCGTCGCACCGTGATACGCGCTCTCGAAGCCATAGAGCATATAGCCAAGGTCGGCGAGCGGCTCGCCGTTCAGCGCCATTTCCCAGTCGAGCATGGCGCTGATCCGGCCGTCTTGCCACATCAGGTTGGACAGCTTGGTGTCGCCGTGGACCAGAGCAGGCGGTCCGCTGCGCGGCGCGGGGACGGCCAGCAGCCGGTCGAAATGGCCGACCAGCGCCGGGCAATCGGCGGCCTTGGCGAAGGCCTGCCACCTGCGGGCATCGTCCTCAGGCGTTACCGGCGCGCCCAGTACGGCGAGCGGCGCGATCAGGGCTAGGCCGGCGAAGGCCGAAGCCCATTGGTGGCAGATATCGGCGCGAAAGGCGTCGGTCGCTTCGGTGAACCAGGGTTGCAGGCTGGTATCGTGGATCGCCTCGCCCGGCACCCGCTCCATGGCATAGAATGGCGCACCCAGCACTGTTGCCTCCTCGCAAAGCACGGCAATTCCAGGGACCGGCGGCCCGTCCGCCAGCGCGCCGAGTTGCTGATAGATGCGCGCCTGAGCAATCACATCATGGCCATCAAGCATTGCACCTGCCAATGGCGGCAGCCGCAGGATGAGATCGCATCCCTCAATCAGATAGGTGTCGTTCGAGAAGCCCGTGGTCAGCGGCACAATGCCGGTGATGCGCCCGCCATCGGGCAGGACCCTGCGCAAGGCTTCGAGCAGGGCGGCACTATCCCGGCTCATGCCGTATAGCGTAGCCGCAGCGCCTTCTTGTCGGGCTTGCCGATCGGCGTCACCGGGATAGACTCGACGAACTCGATGGATTTAGGAGCCTGCACCGCCCCCTTGCGGCTCCGCACCGCCGCGATCAGCTCCTCCGCCGTCACTTTCGCGCCCGGCTCCAGCACGACGACCGCCTTGACTGCCTCACCCCATTTGGGATCGGGCACACCAATCACTGCTGCCTGGCGCACGCCGGGCTGTTCGACAATCACATCCTCAACCTCGCGGGCATAGACATTGAAGCCGCCGGTGACGATCATGTCCTTCTTGCGGTCGACAATGCGCAGGAAGCCGTCGGCGCTGCGGATGGCGACATCGCCGGTGTGCAGCCAGCCGCCTTCGAAAGCGACGGCAGTTTCCTCGGGCTTGTTCAGGTAGCCCGCCATCAGCAGCGGCCCGCGCACACAGATTTCGCCCGGCGTGCCGTCGGGAACCTCGTTCATGTCGTCGTCCATCAGCGCAACGCGGACCAGCGAGGTCGGGCGGCCGCAGCTGGCGAGGCGCTCAAGATTGTCGGGATCGTGCTCGTCGCGGCGCATCACCGTTATCGACATCGGTGCTTCGGCCTGACCATAGAACTGGAAGAAGATCTTGCCGAACTTGCCGATCGCGTCCTTCAGCCGCTGCGCCGGGAAGCTGGAGGCACCGTAAAAGATCACTTCCAGGCTGGAGAGATCGAATTCACCGAAGCGCGGGTGGTCCATCATTGCGATGACCATGGTCGGCACCATCAGCACCGAGGTGATCTTGTGCTGCTCGATCATCTGCATCGCCGCCACCACCTCGAAGCCCGGCATCACCACCATGAAGCCGCCACGCAGCAGCACCGAGGTCAGCACCGCCGCGCCCGAATGGCTGAGCGGGGCACAGATCAAATGGCGGATTTCGTCGGGCCATTCCCATTCCATCTGCTGGATCAGCGCCGAGGTGAAGCCCGATTGCTGCGAGCACATGATGCCCTTGGGCTTGCCGGTGGTGCCGCCCGAATAGGCGATGCGCAAGACATCGTCCGGCTTGGTCGGCTTGGTGGTGAGCGGCTTTGGCGTGAAAGCCATACTTGCCTTGACAATGTCCCTTCCGGTCTCGCCGTTGCCCATGGCGAGGAAATGCCGCAATTGCGGCGCGCGGTCTTTTAGCTGTTTGGCAATGCCTTCGTAGAGGTCGGCATCATAGACCAGCGTATCGATGCTAGCGTCCTCAATGACATAGAGATAATCGTCGATCGAACCCATCGGGTGCAGCGTCGTCAGCACCACCTGCGCCAGACCGAGGGCATTGGTCGCATAGATCACTTCCACCCGGTTCTTCGCCAGCACCGCCGCGCGGGCCGGCGGCTGGTCAAGGCTTTCGACCAGTTGCTGGAACCGGCTGATGCTGTCGCGCATTTCGCGAGCGGTGATCACCTGGCCGACGTCGGAAATAAGCACTGTGCGATCGAGATCGCGCGACAGGGCGTGGATCACCATGTCGGTGCTGGTGATGTGCTGGTGGAGCAGGTCGGTCATGGTCATTTCTCCGCTGGCCGGATCATCGTGCCGACGCCATGAAGCAGCTGGTTGGCGATGATCGCATAATGCATTTCAGTCGCGCCTTCGGCGATGCATTTGGCCTTGGCGTCGCGCATGTAGCGGTTGACCCCGGTCGAATCCATGATGCCGCTGCCGCCCCACAATTGCAGCAGCCGGGCGCAGATGTCGAAGGCGGTGTCGCAAACCCAGGCCTTGCAGACATTGCCCATCGCCGGCTCGAGTGCGCCGCGATCGAAAGCGGCGGCGTTGGCATAAATGAGGGCGCGCATCGCGGTCAGCTTGGCGTGGGCCTCTGCCAGCCAGAAGGCGACCGGCTGCAGCTCATACATGTCCTTGCCATAGAGGCGGCGCTCTTTGACATAGGCGAGGGTCTTGTCGAACATGCCCTGCGCGCAGCCGAGCGAAGTGGCGGCATGGGCGATGACATTGGCGGTATTCGCCGCGCGATGGGCAATGCCGCCGTTGGAAATGTCGCCGAGAATGCCATCGTCCTCGATGCGAATATTGTTGAAATTGAGCGGCCCGGTATTGGTCCCGCGCCAGCCGAGCTTGTGCTCGTAAGCCAGCACCTCGAAGCCCTCAGCCTCCTGCTCGACGATGATGCAGCCATAGCCTTCCTTGCCGGAGCGATCGATGGTCTTGCACATGACGAGATAGGTCTTGGCCGCCGACTGAGTACAGAACAGCTTGGACCCGTCGAGCCGCCAGCCCCCCCCTTCACCGGCGCCTTCTGGCACCAGTTTCGTCAGATGGCTGGCAATATTGCCTGCGCCCGAGGGCTCGCTCTGCGAATAGGCAATCAGCCGCTCGCCGCTCGCCGATTTCGGCAGGATGCGCTGTTTCTGCGCCTCGGTGCCGAGGATTTCGACGGTCTTGGGGCAGAGGATCATCTGCACGGTCAGCGCCCCGGCGAAGGCCGGGCTGGCCTTGGCCACTTCCTCGACAACCAGACAGGCCGAAACGAGATCGCAACCCGCGCCGCCATATTCGGGCGAAGTGTAGAGCCCGAACAGGCCAAACTCACCGGCCTTGGCGATAAGGCTATCGGGAGTGTGCTCGTCGCGGTCGATCTGCACGGCCAGTGGCTCGACTTCCTTGCGGGCAAATGTCGCGGCCATGTCGCGTAACGCGCGCTGGTCGTCGTTCAGCCAGTCCAACATTGCTTTTACTCCTCATTCGCCCCTCCTCTTCAGGGGAGGGGCAGTGAGACTTGGCAGCTTGCTGCCTAGTCGCAGCGGGGTGGGGGCTCTCGTCCGGGCGCAACGCCAAGATGACAGCCCCCACCCCAACCCCTCCCCTGAAGGGGAGGGGCTTAGTATTCAAATCCGCCGCGCCAGATAGGCCGCCTCGTGGATGGCATTGCCATAGGAACGCGGTTTGCGGGCATCGCCGATCACCTGCACGATGATCCCGGTTCCCAGTAGCGCCTGCGACAGTGGATCATGCGGAACACGTCCCGGAGCGAGCACCAGCGCGGCGCAGGCGATGACTTCCTCTGCCGCGCCCTTGCTGACTGTCACCGCACCAGGTGTCACCTTCTGCAACTCGATGTCCTGCTCGCTCGCCAGCCCGGCTTTCGCAGACCAGCGAAGCACTGCCCCCGAGCGTGAACCAATATATGCGGCCGGCAACAGCTTCGGCATCGGATCGAGCAACCGCACCTTGCAGCCCTGCTGCGCAAGGTCCAGCGCCAGTTCGATCCCCTCGCCTGCGCCCCAGATCACGACCAATCCATCGGGCAGCGCCTTGCCCTGCAACACATCATCGATGGTCAGGGCGAAGCCGCTGGCGAGCGCTGCGCCCAGCCTCTCGACTTCCGGCAGCGCGGGCTGCGCTCCGGTGGCGACGACGACGATGTCCGGCCGCTCGGTCAGCACCAGTTCTGCCGTGACTTCCACGCCCAGCCGGACCTCGACGCCCTCCTTCTCGATCATCCGCCGGTGATACTGCGGCTGATAGGCAATCTGCTCCATGTTGGGCAGCGTCTGGTAATTCCCCGCCCACATCATCACGCC
>JAHFPT010000357.1 GCA_023266625.1 Novosphingobium sp.
GATGGCGCTTCCTCGACGATGGCATTCAATTGCGCCGTCAGCGCCGGATCTCCAGCCAGCCAGTCGAGCAGCGCGGCGCGCAGAGGCACTTCCATGCGGCTTATCCTTTCGTGAACAGCGGCCAGAGCAAGGCCGCCTTGCGCCAGCGGGTGGGATCGCTGCGCCGGGCCAGGGTGGCTTGCTCGGCCTGGGCCTCGGCGATCCGCTTGGCCCGCGAGACGAGTCGGGCGGCAAGGGCCGCGAAATCCGGCCGGGTTTCGGCGGAAATCATGTCAGCCGCATCCGCCGCCAGGGCCGCCACAGCGCCGCGACGGCGGCGGGCGGGATCGGTCCCGCCCCGCTGGATTCGCGTTCGCGGTGCTGATGCGCGGCAAGGCGCAGCAGACCATGGCGCAGTGCATCGGGCAGCGCTTCCCAGCTCGGTGCGAGGCCCGCCGTAAACCCCACCGCAAGACGTGCGGCGTCGCCCGGCGTGGTCACCATCACCCGCCCGCCGCCATCTGCATCGAGCTCGATGGCATAGGCGCTGGCGGAAAGGGCGCTGCGTGTGCCGTTGGCGAGGATCGCCTGGACGGCAGTAATTGCCTGAACCGGACGGCTCTGCAGGCATTGCCAGTCTCCGCTCAGTGGCAGCATTTCCTCGCAGCCCGCCTCGATCGGCATTGAGCCGGTAAAGGCTTCGCAAGTTTCGAGCGCGGCGCGCAGCAGGTCGGTGAGTGGTACGTCGTCCTGGGTGGTGGTGATGCCGAGCCATTGTTTCAGCTCGGCCAGCGCAGCCGGTGACAGCACAGGTGGCGTGACTATTGCCCGCTTCATGGCGGTCTCCGTTCTTCAAAAGGAAAAAGCGCTTCCCTCTCCCCTTGCGGGAGAGGATACGAAGGCTTGAGAGCGCAGCGAACTAGCCGCAGTTGGAGAGGGGGGCGGAGCAGAGCTGATGCCGCCCCCCTCTCCAAGCTTCGCTAGCGGGCAAGACCGCAAGCTGCGCTTTCCTCTCCCGCAAGGGGAGAGGAGCCAAATGTGGTTGGGGGGCTTAAGATCAGGTCGAAATCTTCAGCAGCTTGATCGCCTCAGAGTCGAGCACCTGGCCGCCAATCCGCTTCACGGCATAGAAGTGGACAAATGGCTTGTTGGTGAACGGATCGCGCAGGATCGAAGTCGAACTGCGCTCCGCGATCAGATAGCCGGCCATGAAATTGCCGAAGGCAATCGGCAGGGCATTGGCGGCGATATCCGGCATGTCGGCGGCCTCGACCACCGGATAGCCGATCAGCCGGTCGGGCTGGCCGCTGGCAATGCCCGGCTGCCACAGGAAGCTGCCGTCGGCTGCCTTGAGCTTGCGCACCTCGGCCAGCGTCGACGCATTCATCACCCAGGTCGCGTTCTGGCGGTGCCCGGCTTTGAGCGAGTGGACCAGGTCGATCAGCTTGAGCTCGGGGCTGGTGCCCAGCGTTGCGGCATTGCCGGTCACGGTGAACTGCAAGGTGCCGAACGGCCGGGTGCCGTCGGCGGTCGCGGCGGTCGGGGCGGCCAGGAAGCCCTTGGGCTGGTTGGTGCCTGTGCCATTGACGAAAGCGGCACCCTCGGCCCGGGCGAATTCCATACCGATCTCATTGGCCAGCCAGGGTTCGAGATCGAACGCAGCATCGTCAAGCATCGCCTGGCTCGCTGCCGGATTGGCGTAGAGTTCGCCGCTGGGAGGTACGATCTCAACGAAAGTCGGCGTAGTGGTCATCGGCCGCGCTGCGGTCTCGCTGACCCAGCCTGACGGCGTGCCGCCAGTGGTGATCAGCTTGCGATAACCGGCGCTGCCGACTTGCACGACCTGCGCAATCGAGCGGATCGGGCTAACCTTGAGCAGTGTTTCCGAGAGCCGGGCGTCAATCGGCCGGGGCACGGCATAGCCGCCATCCGACAGAACCGAGCCGGAAATCGACTTGAGTTCGGGCGGAGTTCCCGTGCGTAAATAGTTGACAAAGCTCTTTACCTCGGGGCTTTGCGCAGCCGAAGAAGCGCCATCGAGCGCCGGCCGGATGGCCGCGCGGCCAACCTTGTCGAGCCGGGCCTTCACCTCGTCGACATCGCTGCGCAGCGTGGTGACACTGGCTTCGGTGGCATCGAGGCGGCTCGCCAGATCGAACGATTCGTCGAGCGGGTCGCCGGCAGTCTGACCGGCGGCGTCTAGGGTATTGGTATCCATGGGCATTTACCTTTCACAAGAATGACCGTCGCGACCCCGCAGGTTGCGGGGGCCGTTGGGGCCGGGACAAATTGAGGGTGTGGTCTCCCGGGATTGGCCGGGAGAGCTTGGGTTTTAATATGGTGGCTGCGCGCAGGCGCTGCCGGCCCAGGGTCAAGCCTGGGAGGGCGCGTGAGCGCAGCAATTCATCCGACCTTTTGCGGGTCGGATTCTACATTCTTCTTCTGATCACATTTCAGGGGAGCACGTCAGGTTGGCTCGAACCCATACCCCTGTGCCATACATACGCGCCAGTGGGCATGTATTGCGATATCTGCCACGCGGCAATGCAGTGCGGGAATTTGCAGCAGGAGCATTCGAATGGCGAGAGCTCGCAGAAGGCCCGGCCCCTGCTGCCCTACCTCCATATAGGACTCCCTCGCCAACGCGGGCGAACTCGCCATTCTCCCGATAGTGTCGCAGATTGATTTTCACCTCAAGAAACCGCTCAGCTGCCTCGCCATACAGACGCTCGCCGGTCCGCAAATAATGCGCGAACAGCACAGACTCCGCCGATCAGCTGGTCACATCTCAGGTGAGCACGTCCGAGTCGTTAGCCCATTTTGAAAGATTGCGGGATTTTTCGTCATTACCGCGATGCCGCAGATCTGTTCAAAGCACTAGGCATAAAATGTTCGAAAGAAAAAATGGAATGGTTATCTCGAGGGCGCGATATAAATCCATTGGGTTTTCAGGGCTTGTAAGAACAAAGTATGAAAATCCAACATATATAATAGAATTTATGACTGATGTCATGGATAGAATCCAAAATTTTGTATTTTGTATTTCAATTGATATTATATCAATAATATAGTCTGAAGTAATTATTGTAAATATAGATACTATAATACAAACTATAAGTGTAAAAATAAATAAATCTATATAAATATGCATAGGATCAATATTAAAATCTGTTTGCTGAATTGAATATACAAATGATAGAAAATGACAAAATAGTGCATAGTACAAGCAATATAGAAATATTCTCTTTATCGTTATAAAATTTTTTGCACGGCCAAATAGCGGAATTTTCATTTCTATTCTCCGACATTGCCATTTTTAAAATCATTGTAGTCGCTGATGACCAGGCTTTCGTTTCTTCGATTTCCACCCACCCTGCCTGTGCTTGTGAAAAATAGGCCAGATGCTCCATCCAATGCCCTCTTGAGCGACATTCCTGATGCTGCGGCATAGACCCCGAAATTGTAGTTTCCAATGGCAATAAACCGCTGATCGATCAGTACCTTTCCGTGGCCGTCCCGCAACGTGCTATGCGTCCTCTGGAAATCCATTGGCCCG
>JAHFPT010000358.1 GCA_023266625.1 Novosphingobium sp.
TGCTGGTGCTGGTGATCTCGCTGATCGTGTTCGCCGGCAACATCCTCCAGGACCTGTTCAGCAAGAGCGCGGTGCTGTGATGAGCGCGCTGCGTCAGACCCCGCTCTACCGCGCTCTGCATCGGCCCAATCTATTCCTCGGCGGCGAGCGCGAGCTGGTGCTGGTCACCGCCATCGTGTGCGGCGGCGTGACGGTGTCCGCGCTCAATCTGGTGGCGACCGCAATCGGCGTGGGGGTCTGGATGGTCGCCATCGCGCTGTTGCGGCTGATGGCCAAGGCCGATCCGCAGATGAGCCGGGTTTATCTGCGCCAGATCGGCTATCGCGCCTATTACCCGCCGCGTTCGCGCCCGGAGCGGGGGGCGTTGTAATGCTGAGCTTGAAACCATTTCGCCGCCGCGCGGCACTTGCCGCACAAAAGCCGGCCCTTCAGCACGGCGATGCCTCGCATGGTGACGGCCCGGTCGCACCGCTGGATGGCATGGATGCGGCATCGCTGGCTGACCAGCCGTCCATCCGGACCGTCGAAACGCTGCGCTTTGCCGATACCGACCTTAATGGACACATCACCCATCCTGTGGTCGCGGCGCTATTCCAAAACGGCCGCGCCCTGCTGCTGTCCAATCATGCACGGCAATTTTCATCGCCCGGAATGCGCTGGGTCACCCGGCTGGTCACCATCGACTATCGCAGCGAAATCTTCTGGCCAGGCACCGCAGAGATTCGCACGCGCATCGCCCGTTTCGGCAATTCGTCGATCCACATCGATCAGGATCTGCTGCAGGAACAGGCCAGCAAGGCAACCGGGCGCGCCGTGATGGTGCTGATGGACATCGCCACCCGGCAAAGCGTGACCATGCCCGCAACGTTACGGCAGGCGCTCAGCGAAATCGCTCAAGGGACGTCACAAGCATGATCCTCCGCGCCGCACGGCATCGCCTGGACCCAGGAGCCTCCGCATGCTGGCGCTGACCCCATTCCGCAGCCGCGCGCCCGGCGTTGCCGACCTGCTGCCCTTCGCGGCGCTGATCGATGACGGGCTGGTGCTGACCAAGGAAGGCGGGCTGATGGCCGGCTTCTTCTATGGCGGCCCGGATGTGGCCAGCATGACGCCAGAGGAGAAGACCTATCGCTCGGCCCAGCTGAACGCAGCGCTGGCCGGGCGCGGCTCGGGCTGGATCTATAATTTCGATGCGGCGCGACTTCCAGCGGCCGACTACCCCGCCCCGGAGCGTTCCCATTTTCCCGATCCGGTCAGCCGGATGATCGATGAAGAGCGCCGCCGGCAATTCCTGCGCGAGGGCGCTCATTACGAGACCGAGCACGCCTTCACCATCACCTGGCTGCCGCCGCTGCGCCGCCAGTCGCGGCTGGTGGATTGGCTCTATGACGACGACAAGCCGGGTGAGGCGATCCCGCCGGCCGATCGCCACATCGCTTCTTTCAAGCGGGTCTGCGACGAGATCGAGGATGCCCTCGGCGATCTGTTGCGACTTCGGCGAATGGGCAGCTTCACGCGCCACGACGCGCTCGGCCGGCCGCAGATGCAGGACGAGTTGGTCAACTACCTGCATTTCTGTCTGACCGGGCAGCTGACCGGCGTCAACATTCCCCCTTGCGCCATGTATCTCGATGCCCTCATCGGTGGTCAGGAGCTGTGGACTGGCGACACGCCGCGCATTGGCGACATGTTTATCGCCTGTGTCGCCATCGAAGGGTTCCCCGCGACCAGCTGGCCGTTCATGGCCGATGTGCATGACCGGGTGCCGGTGGCGCATCGTTTCTCCTCGCGCTTCATCGCGCTCGACCAGCATGAGGCGCTCGATCAGCTGCGGGCGCAGCGCCGCAAATGGGCGCAAGGCAAGCGCAGCTTTGTCGCCCAGGTGATGCGGGTGCCGGGCGGATACGTCAACGAGGACGCCGCGCTGATGGAGCGGCAGGCGGAGCACGCCATGACCGACGCCAACAGCGCGCTGGTCACCTTCGGCTACTACACGGCGGCATTGATGTTGATGGGCGAGGACCGTACGGCGCTCGCCGATGGCGCGCGAATCCTGGCCCGCGAGATCGCCCGGGAGGGGTTTTCCTGCCGGGTGGAGACTGTCAACACCATGGAGGCCTGGCTCGGCAGTATTCCCGGCCTGCGGCATGCCAATGTCCGCAGGCCACTGATCCACAGCCTCAACTATGCTGATCTCGTGCCCTGCACGACGAAATATCCCGGCCGCGCCGTCAATCCCAGCCCGCTGTTTCCGCCGAACGCGCCGCCGCTGCTGCATGCCGCGACCACCGGCGCCACCCCGTTCCGGCTCAATCTGCATGTGTCCGATGTCGGTCACACGCTGGTGCTCGGCCCGACCGGCGCCGGCAAGTCGACGCTGCTGGCGATGCTCGCCGCGCAATTCCTGCGCTACCAGGGCGCTCGGATCACCGTGTTCGACAAGGGACGCTCGATGCTGGCGCTCGCCCTCGCGGTCGGCGGCAGCCATTACGAGCTGACGGCCGAAGCCAGCGCCACCGGCCTTGCCCCGCTCGCCTTCATCGACAGCGATGCCGAAGCGGGCTGGGCGGAGGACTGGCTGGCCGCCTGCTTCGAGCTACAGGCCGGCGCGGCGCCCAGCCCGCAGCAATCCGCGCAGATCCGCCGCGCGATCGCCATCATGCGGCAGAGCCCCGAGGGCCGCACGCTCACCGACTTCTGCGCCACCGTGCAGGATATCGCCGTGCGCGATGCGCTGCGCTACTACACGCTCGGCAATCCACTTGGCAATCTGCTCGACGCCCGCGCCGATGGCATTGGCGACAACCACCTCACTGTCTTCGAACTGGATGAGGTGATGGGCTTCGGCCCGCGCGGCGCGCTGCCGGTGCTGATGGTGCTGTTCCGGCGTTTCGAGCGCTCGCCGACCGGCGCGCCGGCCTTGCTGATCCTCGACGAAGCCTGGCTGATGCTCGGCCATAAGGTGTTCGCTGAGAAGATCCGCGAATGGCTCAAGACGCTGCGCAAGCTGAATTGCGCGGTGGTGCTCGCCACGCAGAGCGTGTCGGACGTGGCGCGCTCCGGTCAGCTGGACGTGCTGCTGGAGAACTGTCCCACCAAGATCCTGCTTCCCAATGAGGAGGCGGTGCGCGGTGGCACCGATCAGGTGATGGGGCCACGCGACCTCTACACCCAGTTGGGCCTCAACGCGGTTGAGATCGATATCGTCGCGACCGCTACGAAGAAGCGGGACTACTACGTGGTCTCGCCGGAGGGCCGCCGGCTGGTCGATCTGGGGCTTGGACCGGTGGCCCTCGCCTTCACTGGCGTGTCGTCGAAAGAGGATGTTGCCCGGATCAGGGAGCTGCGGTCCACCCATGGCGCTGCCTGGACATCCCATTGGCTCAAGGAGAAAGGCGTCGCCCATGAAACGGTCTAGCCCATCTTATGCGCCCGAGCGCTGTGTCTGATGTCCATTTTCTTCGGACGTGCTGCTTCATCCTGCACAGAACAAGCTGGCAGGCTATTCGGATCGAGTACGCTGCGGACGCGCT